>NZ_JASATR010000008.1:0-161555 GCF_038440395.1 Aeromonas sp. OTU364 | reverse complement strand
GAAGCGGGAGAGCTGGACGGCCGGGAGCGGCGCGCCCTGTTGCGCCGCGCCCTGGCCCCCCCGGCCGTGATGGACGGCGCCGTGGCGGGGGGGCGCGGGCGGCGGGGCTGGTGCGTGGCGGGCCCGGCCCCCCCCCGTGGGGGCGGGCGGGCGCCCCGGGGCGTGGTCTCGGTGCCCCTCTCCGAGACCATGCTCTGCGCGGTGGAGCGCCTCATCGACGTGATGGACAAGCCGCTGCACGCCCGGGTGCTGGGGCCCCAGATAGTGCGCGAGATCCTGTTCCACGCCCTGCACGAGGGGGGAGCCCCTGCCCTGCTGGCCATGGCCAGCCGTCACAGCCAGGTGAGCCAGATCGCCCGGGTGCTGCGTATCATGGAGCAGCGCTTTACCGAGAACCTGACGGTGGAGGAGCTGGCCCGGGAGGCGAACATGAGCGTCTCGGCCTTCCACCACCACTTCAAGGCAGCCACCGCCACCTCGCCCCTGCAGTACATCAAGACCCTGCGCCTGCACCGGGCGCGGCTGATGATGCTGCACGACGGCCTCAAGGCCGGGGTGGCGGCGGACAAGGTAGGCTACGAGAGCGGCTCCCAGTTCAGCCGCGAATACAAACGCTTCTTCGGCAACACCCCGAGCGAACACGCGGCACGCTTCCGCTTGGGACAACTGCGTATCGTGGAGGGATGACATGCGCACACTGATCCTGCTCGCCCTGACCCTGCTGGCCACCGCCTGCACCGGCATTCCACCGGGGCACCAGGTGGTCAAGCCCTTCCAGCTCGACCGCTATCTCGGCACCTGGTACGAGGTGGCCCGCCTCGATCACGGCTTCGAGCGCGGCCTGAGCCGGGTCACCGCCAACTACAGCCTGCGGGATGACGGCGGTGTCAGGGTGATCAACCGGGGGCAGGATGAAGAGGGGGAGTGGCGCGAGGCCGAGGGGAGCGCCTACTTCGTGGGCAACAGCGATGAGGGGCGCCTCAAGGTGAGCTTCTTCGGCCCCTTCTACGGCAGCTACAACGTGCTGGCGACGGACTATGACCTCTCCCTGGTGAGCAGCTACAACCTCCAGTACCTCTGGATCCTCTCCCGCACGCCCCATCCGCCCAAGGAGAAGGTAGAGGCCCTGGTCGAGCGGGCCAGGGGGCTCGGCTTTGCCACCGACCAGCTTATCTGGGTCAGCCAGATCCCCTGAGCCGGCAACACAAAAGGGCAGCCCGCGGGCTGCCCTTTCTCTTGGCTGAATGGCGGAAGGATCAGAGTCGGAAGCGGCCTATCTCCTGCTCCAGCCGCTCGGTCAGGGACTTGAGCTCGGCGGCCTGGGCGGCCTCCTCCTTCGCCTGCGCCGCCAGCGTCTGGGAGACGTGGCGGATGTTCTCGGTGTTGCGGCTGATCTCGCCGGTCACCGAGGTCTGCTCCTCGGCGGCCGCCGCTATCTGGGTCGCCATGTCGCTGATGGCACCTATGGCCTCGTTGATCCGCGCCAGGCTCTGGTTGGCGGCCTCCGCATCCTCCACGCTGGTGCCCGCCAGCTGACGGCTGGTCTCCATGCCCCCCACGGCGCGGCGGGTGGTCTGTTGCAGGGCCTCGATCATCTGCTGGATCTCGGCGGTGGAGTCGTGGGTACGGCGCGACAACACCCGCACCTCGTCCGCCACCACGGCGAAGCCACGGCCCTGCTCACCGGCCCGGGCCGCCTCGATGGCGGCGTTGAGCGCCAGCAGGTTGGTCTGCTCGGCAATGCCGCTGATGGTAGCCAGGATGCCGCTGATCTTCTGGGCATGGCCATCCAGCTCGTGAATGGTCTGGCTGGCGTCGGCCACCTCCCCCGCCAGGCCGCTGATGCTGCGCTGGCTCTGGCCGACCTGGGACTGGCCGGCCACGGCCAGTCTGACCGCATCGCCGGAGGTGGTGGCGGCGAACTCGGCATTGCCGGCGATCTCCTGGGTGGCGGAGGCCATCTCGGTCACCGCGGTGGCCACCATGACGATCTCGTCCTGCTGCTCGCGCACCCGCTGGCTGCGCGCCTCTGCCCCCGCCGCCTGGGTCCGCGACTGGGCAGCCAGTTCGATGGTGACGTCCCGCAACCGGCTGACGATGCCGTGCAGCCGGGCCACGAACAGGTTGAAGTTCTGGGCCAGCAGCCCCACCTCATCCTTGCTGTGGGCCGCGATCTGCACGGTGAGATCCCCCTCGCCGTGGGCGATGTCGGCCAGCGCCTTTGACACCCGGCCGAGATCGGCAAAGAGGTAGTTGAACATGGCGATGAGCAGGGCGCTGAACACCAGCAGCAGCACCAGGGTCAGCCCCACCAGCTGCCACAGCAGGCTGGCAAAGGGCGCCTCCAGCACATCCTTGTACATCACCATGGCGAGCAGCCAGTCGGTGCCTGGCACCCCCTGCACCGACAGCAGCACCTCACGCCCCGCTATGGTGGCGACGTGCAGCTCGCCGTCCCGGCTCCAGCCCTCCAGGGTCGCCCCGGTGAGACCGGGGGCCAGCTCGGCCACCTGTTTCAGGGCCAGCTCCTTCTGCGGGTGGCCGACGATGAGGCCGGAGCTGTCCAGCAGCATGGCGTAGCCCTCCCCCTGCACCTTCATGGCCAGCACCTCGTCGATCAGGGCATCCAGGGAGAGATCCGCCCCCGCCACCCCGATCACCTGACCCTGATGACTCACCGGCTCCGCCAGGGTCACCACCATCTGCTGCATGGTCACGCTGACGTAGGGAGGCGTGACGATCAGCTTGCCCGCCTTGCTGGCGCTCTGATACCAGGGGCGCACCCTGGGGTCATAGTTGGCGGTGTTGAGGGAGGGATCGTGGCGGGTCATGGCCCCCTGCGCCGAACCGAAATAGGTGAGGCCGAAGCCGCCGGAGGTGCGGGTCTGCAGCAGGTGCGGCACCAGGGTCGCCTGGGGATTGTCGGCAATGACGGCGGCCAGGGCATCCACCGCGTGCTTGCGATCCGCCATCCAGTTGCCGATGGCCACCGAGTGGGCGTGACCATAGTTGACCGCCTCGCTCTGGATGGCGTCAAGGGTCCGTGTTTTGAGGGTATGGAAGGCGACGATACCGAGCAGGGCAGCCATCAGCAGCACTACCCCCAGGCTGGTCGCGAGCAGCTTGCCGCGCAACGAGAGTGTCATGACTACAAATCCTTGTGGTGACAGGAGGCCAGGAACACCCCCATCTTGGTAGAGACTATCGGCGCCACCAGGGTCTTACTTTAGTGAATCTGTTCGATTTCTCCTTTGTCGGCGACAGACTGTGCTGCGGTTCACGAAACTGGTGGCATGCCTGGCCGCCGGCATGTGCTATCTGTGATAGGTTGGGCACTGTAGTTCCCAAGGAGCCCCTCATACCATGCCCCGAAATATCGAGATCAAAGCCCAGATCACACGGATCGACGCCCTCCTCCCCAAGGCGGCCGCCATCGCCGATCGGGGCCCCATCGAGATTGCGCAGGATGATACTTTCTTTCGCTGCGAGTCAGGCCGACTCAAGCTGCGCACCCTCTCCCACAGTAGCGGTGAGCTCATCTTCTACCGCCGAGCCGATCGGCAGGGGCCCAAGGAGAGCTTCTATCAGGTCACTCCAACGAGCGAGCCGGACAGCCTGCGAGAGACCCTCAGCCTGGCCTGTGGCCAGATAGGTCGGGTGCAGAAGACACGCACCCTGTTTCTGGTCGGCAGAACCCGGATCCATCTCGATCGGGTCGAGGGGCTAGGCCACTTTCTCGAGCTGGAGGTAGTGCTGGAAGATGAGGAACCGCTCGAAGCGGGGATACAGGAGGCCCATGAGATCATGGCGCGTCTCGGGGTGGCGCCATCCCAGTTGATCGAAGGCGCCTATCTTGACCTGCTGGCCCAACAACAGAGCGCGCGGTGAAGCGAAGAGGCAGCCCTTGGGCGGCCTCTTCGCTATGCCTGGCGCGCTCTCTACTTCACCCTGGCAATGGCGGTGTTGACCCTCAGGTTGGTGGCCTCCAGGCTCGGGGTCTGGCCATGGAAGTCGAACGCCAGCTCGACCCCGGGGCGAAACACCAGGCAGTGGGTGGAGCCGCCGAAGTGGAACATGCCAAGCTGATCTCCCTTCTTCACCCTGTCCCCCTCCTTCACCGTGATGTCGCAGCTCGACACCTCTGCCATCCCCACCGGCACCACGCACATCAGGCCTATCCTGGGGTTGTCGGCCTCGATGAAGATCAGCGCCCGGGTCGCCACCGAGGTGAGGAAGGGCTGGGAGTTGTTGGGAGCGCTGGGATCGGCGCCGTCGGCGTCGAGGAAGCCCTCATACTGGTTCTCCAGGTAGTAGGTGCCATTGACCACGCGCACCTTGCGGATGGTGCCGCTCACCGGGCTGTGCCAGCGGTGATAGCTCAGGGCGCTGAGGAAGGCCTGATAGACGGTGCCGCCGTCGAACAGCGGCGCCGTGTCATCGAAGTCGAGCATGTTGTCGAGGGAATAGGGCTGACCCTTTAGCCAGAAGCGATCGCTGCGGCTCACCCCGCTCTTCACCTGCAGCGGGGCCGACTCGCAGGCGCTGACGATGACGCTGTCGTCCTCCGGCGCCGACACCGGCCGCACGCCGGGACGGAAGGTGCGGGTGAAGAAGTCATCCCAGCAGCCGAAGCCATAGTGGGGGTCCGCAGGATTGCACTGGAAGATTTGCTCGAAGCTGGCGGGCGTGGGGTTGGCGCCCTCCCCCAGGGCGGAGCGGGCCACCTGCACCATCTCGGCCTGAGCCAGCTGGCCGAGCCAGGGTACTATCAGAGTCTCCCGATCCAGCCGGCTGACCGGCTCGGTCAGCACATAGCGGGAGGCCGGGCTTTGCAGAAACTGCGCCCAGTAGCCGAGGATCTTCTTGAATTGCTGGTTGATCAAGGTGTTGGCAAAGAACAGATAGCCGGAGCGGGTCGCCATGGGCCAGTCGAGCAGGGCGTTGATGGGGAAGCCGATGAGCCCGGAGGGGGACTGGCTCGGGATATCCTGATAGGCCTCGGGCGCCGTGGTCATGATGCCGTTGAGCAGGATCAGGAAGTCGTCGAAGCTCTTCAGCTCGATCTGCCCGAGTGGCGTCAGGTGCTCATGACGCCAGGCCTCCTTGAACATGGCATCGGCCTGGGCGTGCAGCAGGGGATCCGACCTGACCAGATCCTGCAGCTGGGCGATGGGGGCCACCAGCGGCCGCGGTTGCTGCGCCACATACAGCTGGAGCCGCTTGATCCAGCGTGTGATGTGGGCCTGATCCTGTGGCACCCAGCCACCGGGGCGGGACTTGTTCAGTCGGGTTTCAACGGCCTTGTTCATGACTCATCTCCTCGCATTGTCTTCACGCCCAGAATCCACGGCTTGAGCATCCATGCTGACGAACCGCCACGTGCCCCTCAGGCAGCGCGCGGCGCAGCTCATGTGGTGTAGCACAGGGACGCGGACGGCACGACTGCCAGAAACGACAGGGCAGAAGGCGGCAATAGCGACTAGCGAAGAGCAACTGGGCCAAGCCCTTGAAAGGCAGGGGAAGCCAAGGTGTCAGGAGGAGAAGTGGAGCGGGGTCGCCGCAGAAAACGGGAAAGGCAGAAATGCGAAAGGCCAGCTCAATGAGCTGGCCTTTCTGAAAATGGCAGGGGCGGCAGGACTCGAACCCGCAACCATCGGTTTTGGAGACCGCTGTTCTACCAATTGGAACTACGCCCCTGCAACAAACGAGGCGAATTATACAAAGCCGGGATCAAAGGTAAAGGCTTTTTTTCTCACTTTCGATGCGATCGAACAATTCACGAGCAAATCGCGGCAATTCCCGCAACCAGCCGGGGTAACTTGCTGTATTTGCAGTCCCGCCGGGGTAGGAATGGGGCATAAATGGGGGTAGGGTGAAACCAGCTACAGGGAGGTCGTTCATGCTCAATTACCGCCTGCTTCAACAACTTGCGCCCCTCAACTTCCGGGATGAGCGCAAAACCGAGTCCCTGCCAGACTATCTCGAGCGGGTCTCTCCCCTGGTGCCCTTCATTCCCCAAAATGTGCTGACCCAATGGATTTACCGCCATTGGCGCGGTTTTGAGTCCAACTGGAGCTTTATCGACCTCGCCCGCCACCACTTCGAGTGCGAAGCCTGGGACACGGCCCAGGTCGTGAGCCAGATAGGCTCCCGCCACATGGAGGTGATCGAGCGCTGGGGGGAGATGCTGCGCAGCAACCGCTATGTGCGCCGCTCCTGGCTCGGCGAGGACATGCTGAGCCGGGGCACCTGGTCCGAGCCCATCATAGTGCTCGCCCCCGAGCCCGGTGCCTGCTACCCAGATGGCCAACCCCTGCCGCAGCCATATTGCCTGCTGGAGGGGCACCACAGGCTCGGTTATCTGCGCAGCATGGCCGAAGACGGCCTGCCGCTGCAGCCCGAGCACCAGGTCTGGATTTGTCGACCCGTTCGCGACACTCAAACGTTTTTACCGACAAATCCTGCCTCTGAAATAAATTTTTGACAATTCAAAAACCAGCCATATAATCTGTCCGGTTTTGAAAAAGGTCGGGACAGGACGATGCCGTTTTTGATGAAAAAAGCAGCCTTGCAAACGGGTGGAGCGCACCAGAGCGGCCCCGTTGTTTCCGGTTTCCGACCCACAGATCCCCAGTTGTTTTTAAAAAGAGCCCCTGTTTCAGGGGCTTTTTTTTGTGCCAGAAAAACCTTCATTGATGTCAAAGGGAATGCAGACGATGACCAATCCACTCTATAACAAACACGTCATCTCCATCTCGGACCTGACCCGGTCCGACATGGAACTGGTGGTCGCCACCGCACAGCGGTTGAAGGCCGAACCCGACACCCGCCTGCTGAAAGACAAGCTGGTCGCCAGCTGCTTCTTCGAGGCCTCCACCCGCACCCGTCTCTCCTTCGAGACCGCGGTACAGCGCCTCGGCGGCAACATCATCGGCTTCGCCGACGGCGGCAACACCAGCGCCAAGAAGGGCGAGACCCTGGCCGACTCCATCAAGATCATCGGCTCCTATGCCGATGCCGTGGTGATGCGCCACCCCAAGGAGGGCGCCGCCCGTCTGGCCTCCGAGTTCTCCCGGGTGCCTGTCATCAACGGCGGTGACGGCTCCAACCAGCATCCGACCCAGACCCTGCTCGATCTCTTCTCCATCCACGAGACCCAAGGCAAGCTGGACGGCCTCAACGTGGCCTTCGTCGGTGACCTGAAATACGGCCGCACCGTCCACTCCCTGGCCCAGGCCCTGAGCCTGTTCAACTGCCGCTTCTTCTTCATCTCCCCGGAAGCCCTGGCGATGCCGGACTACCTCTGTGAAGAGCTGGAGGAGAAGGGCATTCAGTTCAGCGTCCACGAGACCATGGAAGAGGTGATGCCGGAGCTCGACATCCTCTACATGACCCGGGTCCAGAAAGAGCGCTTCGACGAGACAGAGTACAAGCACATGGCCGCCAAGTTCGTGCTGGAGCTGGCGACCCTGGAAGGGGCCAAGCCCACCATGAAGATCCTGCATCCCCTGCCCCGGGTCGACGAGATCGAGGTCGCCGTCGACAAGACCCCCCACGCCTACTACTTCCAGCAGGCGGAAAACGGGGTCTATGCACGCCAGGCGCTGCTGGCACTGGTACTGAACGAAACCGTCTAAGGGAAAAGGGGAACATCATGTCCGAGAAGAACCAACTGCAAGTCGAAGCCATCCGTCACGGCTCCGTCATCGACCACGTCCCCGCCGGCCAGGGCATCAAGATCCTCAAGCTGTTCCAGCTGATCGAGACCCAGGAGCGGATCACCGTCGGCTTCAACCTGAAATCCGGCGCCCTGGGAAAGAAGGATCTCATCAAGATAGAAAACACCCGGCTGACCGAGCAGCAGGCCAACCAGCTGGCGCTGTTTGCCCCGACCGCGACCGTCAACATCATCGAAGACTTCGCCGTGGTGAAGAAGCACCAGCTGAAGCTGCCGGAGTTCATCGCCGGGGTGTTCCACTGCCCCAACTCCAACTGCATCTCCCACAACGAGCCGGTGGACAGCTACTTCCGGGTGCGCGAAGTGAAGGGCGCGGTGCGCATGAAGTGCAAATACTGCGAGAAATCCTTCACCCAGGACATCGTCAGCGAACGCTACTGATTTTCCGCCTGAAATTGATATCCATGTGGGCCCTACCGGGCCCATTTTTGACCCCTGTCACATCACTTATTCCCTCTTTGGTTATAATTTGCCATCTCGCAACGGCTAGACATCGCTCATCACCTACCGAAATGCTCGTCATCAGTGTTTTTCGCTATGAAAAACAGGCGTGACAGACTGAGCGCCATAGCCATCTGTCATCGTCAAAGGAAGTCGCCATGGTCAAGACCCTCAGTCGTCCCCCGGAACAGGAGTCCGACCTGGCCCAGCTCGATGCCTGCCGCCAGATCATCGGCCAGCACTGCTACAGCACCCAGGAAGAGATCCGCCGCGAGCTGGCGGAGCGCGGCTTCGCCGACATCAGCCAGTCCACCATCTCCCGCCTGCTGCGCCGCCTCGGCGTCGCCAAGGCCCAGAATGCCAACGGCAAGAAGGTCTACACGCTAGTTGACGAGCAATTGGAACCCGCAGGCAGCACCCGCTCCGTGCACGACATGGTGCGCGCCGTGGTGCACAACCAGCAGATGGTGCTGGTGCACACCACCCCGGGGGCCGCGACCGTGGTGGCCCGTTTGCTGGATCGCCACGCCGATCCCGAGATCCTGGGGGCCGTGGCCGGCAACGATGTGGTGCTGATAGCCCCGCGCCACATCAGCCGCACCCGCCAGGCCCATGCCGCCGTGGTGCGCACCCTGGAGCAGGCGCGCTAAGCCAAGCCCTCATGCAGCAAGGCGACCCCTGGGTCGCCTTTTTGTTGCCTGTCATCCTGACCATAAAAAAACGGGAGCCCGCAGGCTCCCGTTGCATCTTGCTTGTCATCCCTCAGGAGAGCACGGCTCCCAGGCTCAGGCAGACTACGATCAGCACGGTCAGGATACCGAGCAGGGGCGCCACCCACTTCAGCCAGCGCACATAGGGCACCTTGGCGATGGCCAGGCCTCCCATGACCACGGCGGAGGTCGGGGTCACCAGGTTCACCAGACCGGAGGCGGACTGGTAAGCGGTCACCACCAACTCGCGACCCACGTTGGCGAAGTCGGCAAGGGGCGCCATGATCGGCATGGTCAGCACCGCCAGACCGGAGGAGGACGGCACCAGGAAGGAGAGCACCACCTCCAGCACGAACATCACGTTGATGAACACCACTGTGGAGAGGCCGGTCACTATGCCTTCCGCACTGTTCAAGATGGTGTGGGTGATCATGCCGTTGTCCATCACCACTACGATACCGCGGGCGATACCTATGATGAGGGCCACGCCGAGCAGGTCACGGGCACCGTCGATGAAGTTGGAGGTCAGCTCCTCCTCGCTCATGCGGGAGATGAGGCCGACTATGATGGCGGCGGCCAGGAAGACGCCGGAGATCTGCGCCATCCACCAGCCGAGCACGGCCACCCCGTAGATCATCACGGCGAAGGCGGCGACGAAGATACCCAGTACTATCTTGCGAGTCAGAGTGAACTCCAGCATCTGATCGCTCTTGTTGCCGAGGAAGTGGGCACGGTTCTCCTCCCACTTGTCGGCCACCAGGGACTTGCTGGGGTCGTTGCGCACCATCTTGGCGTAACGCATCACGTAGGCCACGCACAGCAGCCAGCCGGCCACCAGCATGGCGACCCGCAGCCAGATGCCATCGGTGAAGGAGATGCCGGCCGCGTTGGCGGCAATCACGGTGGCGAACGGGTTGATGGTGGAGCCGAGCGTCCCTATACCGGCGCCGAGCAGCACGGTCGCGGCGGCGACCACAGGGTCGAAGCGGGCGGCCATCATCACCGGCACCAGCAGGGTGTAGAAGGGCAGCGACTCTTCCGCCATGCCGTAGATGGTGCCCCCTGCGGCGAACAACGCCATCAGGATGGGGATCATCCACTCCTCGCGGCCACGCAGACGGTCGGTGACGCGCTCGATACCGGCATCGATGGCACCTGTCTTGGTCACTATGCCAAGGAAGCCGCCGATGATCAGGATGAAGAGGGAGACGTCGATGGCGCCTGCCTCATAGGTGTCGTGGTTGTAGAGGCCGTCGATGGGTGCCAGCAGCACGTCGACGATTCCCTGGGGATTGGCATCCACCAGCTTGTAGGTGCCTGCCACCGGCACTTCCTTGCCGAGGGCTTCATTCATTACCATGTCGTATTTGCCGGCCGGCACTATCCAGCTCAGGGCGGCCACCAGGGCGATCAGCACAAACAATATGGTGTAGGCTGACGGGAACTTGAATTTGGTCATGGTCCAGCTTCCTTCTGTGGGTGTGGTATCCATGTATCTGCGGGTCGTAGGGTTAGAGGTATTATGCCGCCGTCACATGGTCGAAAAGCCGGGGGTCACCCCCCGGCACCACTACTGCGACTTCAGTCGCCCAGCGTAGCAACCATCACTGCCTTGATGGTGTGCATCCGGTTTTCGGCCTCGTCGAAGACTATGCTGTGCTCGGATTCGAACACGTCCTCGGTCACTTCCAGACCCTTCATGCCATATTTATCGGCCACTTCCTTGCCCATGGTGGTCTCGTCGTTGTGGAACGCCGGCAGGCAGTGCATGAACTTCACATCCGGGTTCTTGGTGGCGTTGATGACGTCCATGTTGACCTGATAGGGGGTCATCAGCTTGACCCGTTGGTCCCAGGCTTCCTTCGCTTCACCCATGGAGACCCAGACGTCGGTATAGAGGAAGTCGGCACCCAGCACGCCCTCCTTCACGTCTTCGGTCAGGTGAATGCGCGCACCTGTCTCTTCGGCGATCTGGCGGCACTTGGCAACCAGCTCCTCTTCCGGCCAGAAGGCCTTGGGGGCAACCAGGCGGATGTCCATGCCCATCTTGGCGGCACCGACCATCAGGGAGTTGCCCATGTTGTTGCGGGCGTCGCCCAGGTAGGCGAACTTGATCTGATCCAGGCGCTTGCCCTTGCCGTGCTCCAGCATGGTCATGAAGTCGGCCAGGATCTGGGTCGGGTGGAATTCGTTGGTCAGACCGTTCCAGACCGGCACGCCGGCATGGGCGCCCAGCTCTTCGACGATCTCCTGACCGAAGCCACGGTATTCGATGCCGTCATACATGCGACCCAGCACACGGGCGGTGTCCTTCATGGACTCCTTGTGACCAATCTGGGAACCGCTTGGGCCTAGGTAGGAGACCTGGGCGCCCTGGTCGAAGGCCGCCACTTCAAAGGCGCAGCGGGTGCGGGTGGAGGTCTTCTCGAAGATCAGGGCAATGTTCTTGCCGGTGAGGTGCTTGCGCTCGTAGCCACCGTATTTGGCTTTTTTCAGGTCGATGGCCAGATCGATCATGTATTGGATTTCGCGCGGGGTGAAGTCCAGCAGTTTCAGGAAGTTACGGTTACGCAGATTAAAAGCCATGATGAGTTCTCTCTATATTTGTGTCAGACCAATTCGGGCAGTGTTGTTAACTACGCAGTGATTCAACGACTCAAGCATTCACGGTATGGGTGGCGACTATATTGGTGCCGGCTTCCCCCTTGAGGATGGCGAGGCCATCTTCCAGGGAACCTATGCCGACCATGCCGCCGGTTGCCTTGACGAATTCGCAGGACGCTTCGACCTTGGGCCCCATGGAGCCTGCGTCGAACTTGACCCCAGCCAGCTCGGCCGGGCTGGTGACCCGCAGCGGGTGCTGGGTCGGCTTGCCCCAATCCAGGTAGACGGCATCGGCATCGGTCAGGATCAGCAGGGCATCGGCCTTGATCTGCTTGGCCAGGTAGGCGGCAGACATGTCCTTGTCGATGACGGCTTCGATGCCGGTCAGGCAGTGGCCATCCCAGGTCACCGGAATGCCGCCACCACCGGTACAGATGATGAGGTGGCCCTGGGCGATCAGGGTTTCGATGGCGTCGCCTTCGACGATGCGCTGGGGCAGCGGGGACGGCACCACACGGCGGAAGAACTTACCGTCTGCCTTGACGCTCCACTGCTTCTCGGCAGCCAGAGCGCGGGCTTCGGCTTCCTCATAGACGGGGCCGATGAACTTGGTCGGATTGGCAAACGCCGGATCCTTGGGATCGACCTGCACCTGGGTCAGCAGCGCGGTGACGTTGCGGCTCGGCATCAGGTTCTTGAGCTCCTGGATCAGCATGTAGCCGATCATGCCCTGGGACTCGGCGCCCAGCACATCCAGGGGATAGGGGGAGACCTTGGTGTAGGCGCTGTTCTGCAGGGCCAGCAGGCCGACTTGCGGGCCGTTGCCGTGCACCAGCACCACGTTGTAATCCTCGGCGATCCGGGCGATGGTCTTGGCGGCGGTCGCTATGTTCTTGCGCTGGATGTCAGCTTCGAGGGGCTCGCCACGACGGAGCAGGGCATTGCCACCCAGGGCGACGACGACAGTTGGTTTTTTCATGAGTGTTACTCTCGAGTCTTGGTGTGTGTGGCGCCAGCCTCTGCCAGCGCCACGCCGTCTTGTCAGATGCCGTCACGTTCCATCGGGCAGCTCATGCAGCGGGCGCCGCCGCGGCCACGTCCCAGCTCTTCACCCGGGATGGGCAGCACTGTGATGCCGGCCTTGTCGTACTTCTCGTTGGTGTAGGTGTTGCGCTCGTAACCCACCACCACGCCGGGGCGTACTGTCAGCACGTTGTTGGCGTCATTCCACTGCTCGCGCTCGGCCTCGAAGCTGTCACCGCCTGTGGTGATGAGCTTGAGCTGATCCACGCCCAGCGCCTTCTCAATGGCGGTGACGAAGTAGCCCTCTTCCTTGATGTTCATGCCGGTGGCGCCGCCCGGGGTCAGGCTCCAGCAGTTCACGTCCTTGCGGATGACCTCCGGATAGACGGAGAAGGTGTCTATGTCCATGTGGGTCATGACGGTGTCCAGGTGCATGCAGCTGCGGTGTTTCGGCAGTTGCATGGCGATGACCTGCTTGGCCTGACCGTGCTTGAACAGGCCGCGGGCCAGGTGCTCCACCCCTTGCGGTGTGGTGCGCTCGGACATGCCGATCAGCACGGCGCCACGGCCGATGACCAGAACGTCGCCCCCTTCGATGGTGGAGTTGTCGTAGTCGCGATCCTCGTCACCGAAGTACTTGATGAAGTCCTGACCGGCAAACTGCGGGTGCCAGCGGTAGATGGCCTTCACATGGTTGGTCTCGCGGCGACGGGCGGCCTTGGCCATGGGGTTGATGGAGACGCCGCCATAGACCCAGCAGGAGGTGTCACGGGTGAAGAGGTGGTTGGGCAGCGGCTCTATGATGAAGTCGGTCGGGGCGTGCATGCCGACCACCATGTTGACGCCGCTGTAGGGCATCTCTGAGTAGGTCAGGCCACCGGAGAGGATGCGGGCCAGCTCGCGGTGCGGCATGTCCGCCAGGAAGCAGCGCACGTCATTGGCCAGGGCGGTGCCGAGGCGATAATCGGAGACCTGATGTTGCAGCAGCCAGGCTTTGGCTTCCGGCACATCCAGGGTTTCGGCCAGCAGGTTGGTCAGCAGGAAGACTTCGACATTCTGATCGCGCAGTACCTGAGCGAATTTGTCGTGCTCCTGACCGGCACGTTCAACGGACAGGACATCGTCGAACAGCAGATCCTGGCAGTTGGAAGGGGTCAGACGCTTCAGACTGAGGTTGGGGCGGTGCAGCATGACGCGGCGCAATTGGCCAACTTCAGAACCTACATAAAATTTGCTCATGATTATATTCCGTCTAGCAGTGGTCCCTGCGAGTGATTGAATAGATTCCTTCTATTCTGGCTCGTGGCTAAGGCGGGATATTCTTTATGTAGGGTATTCAGCTTGTGTTCTATCCTGCCCTTGCCTTTCGTGACAGAGGTTAGGACTAGCAATCACTGCAAACTTAGACATTGATCACATTCACTCGAGACTGAATAAAATCAGGAGTTAATTTATGATGGAGTTTACATAAATGACATTTACCCATTAATGCTGACCGCATTTTTACGCAATAAAGACCGTTTTTATTTCGCCAAGATAGCGTTTTCATTCATGCAAGATATCTACAAATGGATATTAGATATTAAAAATAATCAATAAAATCAAATTCATGGCTTTATATTATTTTTTGTTTGAATTTTATGCGTTCATCCATGCATTTATCCTCATAAATACTCCCTCCCCTCGTCACATAAATAGTCATCTGCATCCCTTCGTCTGAATAATCCATCTCTTGTCCCAGATCATGGCATCGGCGCCAACCCGCACGGACAGCCCTCCGTGCTGTGGTACTCATCGCATCTCCTTTATATGGATATGCATTCTGAGCGCATCCTGGCGATGCTTTTCTCACCAGTGCCATTGCATCCGGGTTTTAAAGTTTTTTCATTAGTTGAATTTATTGCGCCGCCTTGCGCCGCTCCCTGGTTCGCCTTAACTCAGAAAGTGATCAAGATCACGCTATTTTCTATCACCAAGGAGATAACCATGAAGATCAAGTCGCTGTTTCTGCTGGTCGCCCTGGTTCTGCCCATGACACCGGCCCTGGTTCAGGCCCAGGGCGCCCCCGCCATGCCGCTGGTGGTGTGCCATGTTGACCAGGCCCCCCAGATGCTGATCCCCGCCTATCTGTGCCAATGGTATGGCGGTCAGCAGCACCACTGATACTGCCCCCAGGGGGAGGATCCCTCCTCCTGGCTTGTCAACGTCCCACTCCGGCATACCCCTCCCCCTATAGCCAGATCCTGTTAGCCGCTTCCGGCCAGCAACCCCATGCAACCCTCCATGTTCCCCCTCAACCCGACCTGACACAGGCGCCTCCGACCTGGATGCTGTCGGCCCTGGCTCGCCTATCCGCGATCGACTCTGACCCTGGTGACTTTTCTGAACCTCAGTTAAACGGAGTGTGAGACATTCGCCATGGCAGATGTAAGCAAAGCGCCTCAAAAATTCTCGCCATAGTCGGAAGATAGGAGCAAAAAAACCGCACTCAAAAAGCACAAGATATTGATCTTAAAAGAAATAATATCATTATCATTTCTCGAGAAACGAGTTTGGGAAAAACGTTTTTCAACATGCCGTTGTCGTCCCCCGGGAAATCCTTATAGTTACTCCTGCACGGACGCAATGAAGTCGGTCAGGAAGACTGGCTGCCAGGGTTGGGCAAATGGACTCACCACAGGATGTGGTAAAGGACACCTCCCAGGACGGAGAAAGTGCGACGGGAACGGATGACTCGTCAGGCCATGATGGCTAAAGGACACCCCAAAGGATTGGGAAGGGGAAACCTAAAGGAAGAGGTATAGTCAGGGATTGCAGGGAGCAACTTCGTTCAAGGATATGAGCGATAAGACTATCGGGGGCGACGCAAGTCGCCCCCATCTTTTTTGCGCGTTTTTCACGCTTTCCCGGTGCGCTGTCACCCTGACCACGGCGGCCAGGGTGCCCACCACCAGTCCAACCGACCTTATTCCAGCCGGAAGTGCCCCACTATCTCCCGCAGCCTGTCATAGGTGTGCTGCATCGAGGTCGAACTCTCCACCGTCCGCTCGCCATTGCCCTTGAGCTGGGTGATCACCTCGGCGATGGCGCTCATGTTGCGGTTGATCTCTTCGGCGACCGCACTCTGCTGCTCCGCCGCCGTGGCGATATGGCTGATGAGATCGTTGATCTCCACCACTTCCCCCGCCATCAGATCCAGCGACGCATTCACCTTGCTGGTGTTCTCTGCCGCATCCTGACAGCTCTGCCGGGTGTTGCCCATGGCCGCCACCACTGTCTGGGTGCCCCGCTGCAACCGGGTCAGCATGGTCTGGATCTCGGCCGTGCTCTTCTGGGTACGCCCCGCCAGGGAGCGTACCTCGTCGGCCACCACCGCAAACCCGCGCCCCTGCTCACCGGCCCGGGCTGCCTCGATGGCAGCGTTGAGGGCCAGCAGGTTGGTCTGCTCGGCGATGCCACCGATGACCCCCAGGATGGAACCTATCTGCTGCACATCCTGCTGCATGGCGGCGATGGAGTGGGCCGTGGTCTCCACCTCGGTCACCAGGGCGGTCACGCTGGCCATGGCCTGATCCACCACCCGGCGCGACTGGCTCGCGAGCTGCTGGCTCTGGCCGGTGAGCTGGGCCGTGCTGGCGGCACTCTCCGATACCGAGACCGCGGTGCGGCTCATCTCGTTGATGGCGGTGACCACCTGCTCGGTTTCCCGCACATGATCCGCCAGCAGCCCCTGGGCGGAGCCCGTCTGACTGGCCAGCCCCTCGATGCCGCTGTTGAGCTGGCCGCTGGCTTCCCGTACTTCTCCCATCATCTCCTGCAGCCGCTCGATGAAGCGGTTGATGCCCGCCGAGATCTGGCCGAGATCATCCGTGCTGGTCACCGTCAGCCGGCGGGTCAGATCGCCGCTGCCGCGAGAGAGCTCCAGCACCAGATCCCGCAGGGAGAGGATGGGCCTATAGGCCACATTGAGCGCCAGCATCGCCAGCACCATCACCACTATCGCCACGCCGAACAGCGCCATGATGATCTGGCCGTTGAGGGACCGGGTCATGGACCGGATGTAATCGAGGTCCACGTAACCGGTCAGGGTCCACTGACTGCCACGGATATCCAGCTGGTTGGGGCGAGACTCGCTCTCTCCCTGTGGCTTGCTGCTGTAGAGCACCTGGCCCTGACTGTCGCTCAGGGAGAAGTAGCGCCCCTCCCCGCTCACCTTCTCCAGCAGCGCCTTGAACTCGCTCATGTCGAGGTAGTAGAGGTAGGCTGAATCGGCACCGCGCGGCACCAGGATGGAGATGACCGGCTTGCCGTCCAGCTGCTCCAGCGGGCTGACGGTGATCTGGTTGTTGGCGGCGGGGATCAGCTTGCGCAGAGTCTCGACCCTGGCCTTGTCGTCGATGACCCCGTTCACGTCGAATGCCATGTCGCCGATCAGCTTGACGATGTTGTGAAAGCCGGTCTCCTGCAGCGCCTTCTTGACACTGGTCACCCCGAGATTGAGGTTCGCCGCCAGCAGCACTTTCTGGTTGATGTCACCGGCCAGCTTCTCCTTGACCAGGGTGATCTGCTCGTTGATGTTCTGGGTGGCCTGGGTGCGGATGTAGCCGCTGATGAAGTGGTTGACGCTAAACCAGGCGGTACCAATGGTGACCAGGATGGCGAGCAGCAGCAGCACGTTGATCTTGACTTTGAATGCCATGGATTGGATCCCTCCAAAGAGAAAGGGCCGGGATAACCCGGCCCCTCTGCCAATGCTTACTTCTTCTTGGCGTACTTCATGGAGTCCAGGGCTACCGCCAGGATGATGATGCCGCCCTTGATGATGAACTGCCAGTAGGGACTGACACCTATGTAGGTCAAACCATAGTTGATCAGCGTGAAGATAAGCACGCCGGTGATCACACCCGCGACAGTTCCCACACCGCCGGCGAAGGAAACCCCGCCCACCACGCAGGCCGCGATGGCATCGAGTTCATACATGAAGCCGAGGTTGTTGGTGGCGCTGCCGATCCGGCCCGCTTCCAGCATGCCGCCGAAGGCGTAGAAGACGCCAGCCAGGGCATAGATGATCACCAGGTTGACCGCCACGTTGACGCCGGAGACCTTGGCCGCTTCCGGGTTGCCGCCGATGGCGAAGATGTTCTTGCCAAAACGGGTCTTGTTCCACAGCACCCAGACGAAGACGCTGGCGATGGCCGCATAGAAGGTGAGATACGAGAGCTTGAATCCCCCTATCCGGATAAAGCCCTGGGCGAAGCTGGAGAAGCGGGGGTCGAAGCCGGCCACCGGGGAGGCACCTACCGAGTCGAAGTAGAGGGAGTTGATGCCGTAGACGATGATCATGGTGCCCAGGGTAGTGATGAAGGGCGTCACGTTCAGGTAGGCCACGATCAGGCCGTTGACCAGACCGATCAGGGCCCCCACAGCACACACCAGCAGGATCACCGCCGGGATGGGCACTTCACCCAGACTGGGGAACACCTTGTTGACGTTGGTCAGGGCCTGCAACATGGTGGCCGCGATCAGCGCCGCCAGACCGACCTGACGACCGGCCGAGAGATCCGTCCCCTGGGTGATGATGATGCCCGCCACCCCCAGCGCTATGATGACCCGCACCGAGGACTGGGTCAGGATGTTGCTGAGGTTGGTGAGGCTCAGGAAGGATGGCTCCTGGATCACGATAACCATGAGCAGCACCAGTAGCACCAGGTAGATGGCGTTTTCCTTGAGCGCCTGCATCAGATTGAAATTTTTAGCCGACTCCATAAATGTCTTCCTGTCTCTAGAGGTACAGAGATGCCAGGCGCAGTATCTCGCTCTGGTCAGTTTCTTTGGTATTGACGATCCCGGCGACCCGGCCATTGCTCATCACCATGATGCGGTCGGTGATCCCCAGCAGTTCGGGCATTTCGGACGAGATGATGATGATCCCCTTGTCCTTCTTCGCCAGCTCCAGGATGAGCTGGTAGATCTCGAACTTGGCCCCGACGTCTATGCCGCGGGTCGGTTCATCCAGCATCAGGATCTCCGGCTGGGTCAGCAGCCAGCGGCCTATGATCACCTTCTGCTGGTTGCCCCCGGAGAGGGAGCCAATCTGTGTCTGCTGGGTCGGTGTCTTGACTCGCATGGAGTCGATGACCCACTGGGTATCGCTCTTCATCTTGTTGTCGCTGAGCAGCCCCATGGATCCCTTGTAGTTGTCCATGTTGGCGATCAGGGAGTTGAAGGCGATGTCGAGACGGGAGTAGATCCCGGTGGAGCGGCGCTCCTCGGTCACCAGGGCGAAGCCGTTCTGGATCGCCTCATGGGCGTTGCGATTGGCGACCTCCTTGCCGTGCAGCTTGATGATACCGTCGCTGTGATCGCGGATGCCGAACAGGGTCTCGACTATATCGGTGCGCTTGGCCCCCACCAGACCGGCGATACCGAGGATCTCCCCCTTGTGCAGGTTGAAGCTCACGTCCTTGATGGAAGGCTGATTCTTGGCCGTCAGGTGCTCGACTTCGAGGATCACCTCTTTGGGCTGGTTGGTTTTCTCCGGGAAGCGCTGGGTCAACTCGCGACCGACCATCATGCCGATGATCTGATCCATGGTCATGCCCTCGAGCGGCTGGGTCGCCACCCACTGGCCATCCCGCAATATGGTGATCTCGTCACAGAGCTGGAAGATCTCTTCCATCTTGTGGGAGATGTAGACGATGCCGCACCCCTTGTCCTTCAACTTGTTGATGATCTTGAAGAGGTGGTTGACCTCTTTTTCGGTCAGGGAGGAGGTGGGTTCGTCCATGATGACGATCTTGGCGTCATAGGAGAATGCCTTGGCGATCTCGATCATCTGCATCTGGGAGACGGAGAGGGTGCCGACCTTGACCCGCGGGTCTATGTCGATGTCCAGTTCGTCGAAGATGCGCTTGGTGTCGTCATACATCTTGCCGTGGTCGATGAACCACCCCTTGGTGGGGTAGCGACCGAGCCACATGTTGTCCATCACGGTGCGTTGCAGTACCAGGTTCAGCTCCTGGTGCACCATGGAAACGCCATTTTCCAGGGCTTCCTTGGAAGAGGTGAAGTTGATCTCCTCGCCCTTGAAGAAGATCTTGCCCTGATCCTTCTCGTAGATGCCGAACAGGCACTTGAGCAGCGTGGACTTCCCTGCGCCATTCTCGCCCATCAACGCATGCACAGAATGAGGACGGACCCGTAAATTGACATTATCGAGTGCCTTGACGCCAGGAAAGCTCTTACTGACGTCAATCATCTCCAACAGCCATTCTGATTGTTGCCGTGTTGTCATATCAGCCATCACATCTGGTTGAAAAAAGGGCAAGGGGATCTCCCTTGCCCTGAGGGGAGGAATTACTCGAATTGGGACAGGTTGTCTTTGTCTACGCCCACGTAGGCAACGCGCACGACCTTGTTGTCGATCTTCCAGTTGGTGCCTTCACCGGCCGGCTTGCCTTCAGCCAGGTTCTTGGTCAGCTCGAAGGTGGCCTTGGCCTGGTTGGCCGCATCGTTCAGCACTGTACCCGCCATGGCACCGCTCTTGACCATGGCCAGGGCTTCCGGCAGAGCATCGACGCCGAACACCGGGATGGCAGTCTTGCCCTGGGCTTTCAGGGATTCAACAGCGCCCATTGCCATGCCGTCGTTGTTGGCGATGACCACTTCGATCTTGTTGGCGTTGGGGCCGGAGATCCAAGCGTCCATCTTGTCTTTCGCCATGGCGGTATCCCACATACCAGTATCCATGTGCAGCTGTTCTGTCTTGACGCCGCCGTCATTCAGGGTCTTGACGACGTAGGTGGTGCGGGCTTCCGCATCCGGGTGGCCCGGTTCGCCCTTCAGCAGCACGAACTGGATGACGCCATCCTTGTTCAAATCCCACTCGGGGTGTGCCTTCCAGTGCTTGGCGATCAGCTGGCCCTGGATGATGCCTGACTCCTTGGAGTCGGTACCCACGTAGTAGGCCTTGTCATAGCTGGCCAGATCGGCCGCGCTCGGTTCCTTGTTGTAGAACACCACGGGGATCTCGTCCGCACGGGCCTTCTCGATCACGACAGGGGCCGCCGCCGGGTCAACCAGGTTGATGGCCAGCGCCTTCACGCCCTTGGCCAGCAGCACGTCGATCTGGTCGTTCTGCTTGGACTGGTCGTTCTGGGAGTCATTCATCAGCAGCTCCACGCCGGGATTGGCTGCCGCTTCCTTCTCGATGGCCTTGCGCACCACGGCCATGAAGTTGTCGTCATACTTGTAGACGGTGACACCGATACGGGTATCGGCCTGGGCTTGGGCTCCCGCCATCAGTCCCATCAGCAAGGTGGCAACTGTCGTGAGTTTTTTCATTGTTATGCTCCGATCTCTAATATCTGTTTTTGTAGGGAATGCTGTACACCATTTGAACTGGCGCCAGCCTAATGTAATCAGTTTGTTGTATGGCGGTCTGTGATCATGGCAACAAAATGAAAACGTTTACACTCTGTTACATAGAAGCAATATTGTTAAAAATTAAATAGTTATGTAAGTTAAGGCCTCTTTCGAAGCCTCACCATGCAAGACTAGTCCATCTAGCGAAAAATGCAGTTCCAGCTGTAACTTCCAGGCGGCAACCAGAATTCGGGCCGCACGCTCTGGCTCCAGGAGTCATCGCCCCCTACACCCATGTGGAAGCCATCCAGACAGAGGTGCACTCCCCCCCGGGCCACCAGATCGGTCTGATGTCGGGCCTGGGCAAGCTGCTGCTGGTTGTAGCGGCTGACGCTGAAGTGAAACTGGCCCTCGACGGCAATCTCGCCAAGCTGCAGTTCACGGGTATCGCAGCGCAGTCCGTTGTCGGTCGGGAACACATAGGGGGTGTGCAGGGCCGCGAGCGGCAACTGCCAGCGATGGAGGTCGGCGGCAAGCAGCCTGTCCGGGTAGTTCTCGTGGGGACCGCGCCCCAGCCAGCTCACTTCGTCTACCTCGTCGGCCAGCCAGAGCCTGGCGCCGATCCGGGGCAACGACGGCATGTCGGCGGCAACCTCCACCTCGATGCGCAGCGCCATGGCGCCGTCGGCATCAAAGCTGTGATGCCAGCGGGTCAGCAGCCGCAGCGACTCCCCGACGAAGTAACCGTGGGATACGACCAGCGTCCCCCCATCGGGGTTAGCCTCCAGGCCGAGGCAGCGGTGCTGCAGATCATTGAGCCCGGCCTCCTGCCAGCGGGCAATCCAGGCGTTGGGATCCGCGTGATCCGCCTCGCTGGTGCCGATGTCGTTGTCGAGCGGTGCCCGGTAGAAGTGATCGGCGATGGCCTCACGCAGCCGCTCACGGCCCCGTTTCTGCCAGCTGCTGATGCGGCCGCTGGCCTTGTCCAGCCGCCACTCGCTGCCCGCGGCACGCACCAGCCAGTGGTCCGGCTGCTCGCTCAATGGGGCGGGCGCCCGGGTCACCGGCATGGCCAGAGGGGTCGGCAGCATGCATTGCTGGCGAGCCACCTCGTGATCCGCCCCGGCCCAGGCCGTGGCGGTGGGCTGCACTATGGCCAGATCCAGCCAGGCCTGGGAGCCAGCGGCAAAGCCCGGCAGCCGCTCCAGCAGGGTCAGCGTCACGCTGCCTCTGGGCGCCAGCGCGAGCGGGCATTCCCCCTGGCTCAGCACCACACCGTCCTCCAGCAGCTGCCAGCGCAGCACTTCGTTGTCCGTGGGGCGGAACAGGTATTCGCTGGTGATCTCCACCGTCAGCGGCTTCTGGCTTTGCAGTGTCAGCACGAAGGGCTGCTGGGCCCGTTTCGCCTCGAACAGGGCGGGATGCGGCGTGCGATCCGGGAACAGCAGGCCGTTGCAGCAGAACTGGCGATCGTTGGGAGAATCGCCGAAGTCACCGCCATAGGCCCAGAAATGGCGGCCATCGTCGGTCTGCTTGTCGAGCCCCTGATCCACCCAATCCCACACGAAACCGCCCTGCAGGCGCGGATGATCGCGAAACGCCTGCCAGTAGTGGGCGTAGCCCCCCAGGCTGTTGCCCATGGCGTGGGCATATTCACAGAGGATCAGCGGCCGGGTCTCTTCCGGCAGGCCTATCCATTTGGCCAGCGCCCACTTGGGCACCGCCGGGAAGGGTTGATCCTGGTGGGTACGGGCATACATGGGGCAGATGATGTCGGTGGCCGGGGTATCGGCCCCGCCCCCTTCGTACTGGACCGGGCGACTCGGATCCGCCCGTTTGACCCACTGGTACATGGCGTCGTGGGCCGGGCCATAGCCGGACTCGTTGCCCAGCGACCAGATGATGATGCTGGGGTGGTTGAAGTCCCGCGCCACCATGCGGGTGACCCGCTCGAGGAAGGCGCTGCTCCAGGCGGGATCCTGCGCCAGCCGCCCCATGGGGGTCATGCCGTGGGTCTCAAGGTTCGCCTCGTCCACCACGTAGAGGCCGAGCCGGTCACACAACCGGTAGAACTCGGGATGGTTGGGGTAGTGGGAGCAGCGCACCGCGTTGAAGTTGTGCTGCTTCATCAGCCGCAGATCCTGCTCCATGGCGGCCGGGGTCACCACATGGCCCAGGGCGGGATCGTGTTCGTGGCGATTGGCGCCACGGATCAGCAGGGGCTGGCCGTTGACCCTCAGCAGGCCGCCACGGATCTCCACCGCCCGAAAGCCCACATCATAAGCCTCGCTCTCGATGGGCGCGCCCTGCTCATCCAGCAGGGTCAGGGTCAGTCGATAGAGGTGCGGCGTCTCGGCGTTCCACTTGTGCGGCGCCGCTACCTCCAGCCACAGTTCGGCCCTGTCTGTGTAGGCGCCCTTCTCGTCGATGGCACCAGAGCCCAGCGGCTGGCGCCGATCGGCGATCAGGGTCTCACCGAAATAGAGCCTGGCCTCCACCGCCAGCCCTGCGCCCTCATTGACCTGCAGCGCCACCTTGAGACGGGCATCCCGGTAACAGGCGTCCAGCACCGGGGTCAGCCGCACATCCAGCAGCCGGCGCTCGGGTTTGTGCAGCAGGCTGACGGAGCGGAAGATGCCGCTCATGCGCCACATGTCCTGATCCTCCAGATAGGAGCCATCGGACCAGCGCAGCACCAGCACGGCCAGCCGGTTCGGACCTGCCTGCAGGAAGTCGCCGAGATCGAATTCGGCGGGCAGCCTGCTGTCCTGGGAGTAACCGACCCAGCGGCCGTTGCAGAACAGATGGAAGGCGCTGTCCACCCCATCGAAAATGATGCGGGTCTGGCCGCTGGCCAGCCAGTCGACGGGCAGTTCAAACTCGCGGGAATAGCAGCCGGTGGGATTCTCGGCCGGCACCCGGGGCGGATCGCAGGGGAAGGGGTACTTGATGTTGGTATAGATGGGGCGATCAAACCCCTGCAGTTGCCAGTTTCCAGGCACCCTGATGGGAGTCGCACCGGGCAGATCCCCACTCAGCCACGCCTCTGGCACCAGCTCGGGGGCCTTGAAGAAGGAGAAACGCCAGTCGCCATCGAGCAGCATGCGGGACGGCGAAGGGAGCCCGGCACGGGCATCGGCCTCGCTGCGCCAGCTGAACAAGGGGGTATGGGCAGGCAGACGATTCACCGAGGTAATCGCCTGGGTCTGCCAGTCCTGACGGGCCACTATCTCCCTGAGCATTCTTCTCTCTCCCTGCATGAAACAGATAACGCATGCAGTGTAGGGGAGTTTTGCCCGGTGATCGGCGATCTCGCTCACACAGATGTAAACGATTACACTGATTTTGTTAAGTAAAACAGAGTAAAAATCAGATAAATGAAAGTAAAAGGTCACCCCGCCGAACAGGCAGGCTGAAACCGGGCGATCCGGACCGGGGAAGCGGGGAAAAAGAGAGATTCTGGCTTCGAACGGGGCGTTTCAGGGCCCATCATCAGAGCCGCGGCTTGCAGCGGCGCTTCTGCGTCCCACTCCACCGTCATGACGGCGGCAAGGAGGCGCAGCTCTAAGAACCTGACAGGCGCAGCCGAGTGGCGGTTGAGCAGAGAGTTGCTGGCACCATCAGGCGGCTGTTGAACAAAGACATGACCACGCAAAGGCGCCTCTGCGCCCGGCTCCAGCGCCATGACGGCGGCAGGGGACGCAACGCGCAGAGTCCGACGGGCTGTTGATTAGAGACTGGGGCGCTTAGCAGAGGCCTGAAGCCGGTAGACGCGCCTCTGCAGCCTTCACCCCACCGCCATGACGGCGGCGGGAAGATGAAGCGATCAGAGCCTGACGGGCGCGACCGAGTGGCGATTGATCAGGGTCGGGGTGTAGATCCGGCTCTGCACCGTCTCGCTCTCCCCGGCGGCGAGTTGCAACGCCAGCTTGGCGGCCTGGGCGGCCATGAGTTCGATGGGATAGCGCATGGTGGAGAGCTTGGGCCTCAGGTATCTGGCATAGATGATGTCATCGAAGCCCACCACAGAGACCTCTTCCGGCACCTTGAGGCCGTTGTCTGCCAGTACGGAGATGGCCCCTGCCGCCATGGCGTCGTTGTAGGCCACCACGGCCGTGATGGGCAGCCCCTTGGCCAGCAGGTTGAGCATGGCGCGCTCCCCCCCTTCCTCATTGGGCATGCCGCTCTCCACCAGCTCGGGATCGGCGCTCAGGTCCGCCTCGGCCAGGGCATCCTGATAGCCCTGATGGCGCAGCAGGGCATCCTCGATGGCGTGATCCGAACTGAGGAAGGCGATGTGGCGGTGCCCCAGCTCCAGCAGATGGCGGGTCGCGGTGGCGGCCCCCTGCCGGTTGTTGAGGGCGATGCAGCGCCCCCTCAGGCTCGGGATGTCGCGGTTGATCAGCACCATACCGGGGGCCCGCAGGGCGTAGTCGATGAGCTCCTCGTCGCTGAGCGCCTTGCTGTGCACCACCAGCGCCTCGCAGCGCTTGCCGATCAGCAGTTCGATCGCTTCCCGCTCCTGCTGGGCGCGGTGAAAACCATTACCCATCAGCAGGTGCAACCCCTGCTCCACCGCCACTGCGGCGACCCCCTTGACCAGGGCACCGAAGAAGGGATCCGCCACGTCACCGACCACCACACCCATGGTGTCGCAGGTCTGGCTGACCAGGGCCCGGGCGTTGGCGTTGGGGGTGTAGCCCAGCTCGGCCATGGCCTTCTGCACCACCTCGCGGGAGGCGGCACTGGCCTTGGGTGAGTTGTTCATCACCCGTGAAACCGTTGCCACCGATACATTGGCCAAACGGGCGACATCCTTGATGGTGCTCATGCTGTTTTCACTTATTTCACGGTTCGATATGGCGCCATTATACCGGGCAATGTCACTGATAACAGGGGGAAAAGCCATGTCGATGCATTTATAACCACACAAACAAGTGTAATCGTTTCCACAATTTTGTTAACCAGTTCACAGTTTGTCCGCCAGCCCCTCGGCTAGACTCCTGCTCAGGCTTTCCTTGCGTGAGGCACGAACGGTGGAGAAGAGGATGAGAGTACTGGTGACCGGCGGTTGCGGCTATATCGGCAGCCACACCTGCCTGGCCTTGCAGGCGGCAGGCATGGAGCCTGTGGTGGTGGACAACCTCTGCAACAGCAAGGCCGCCGTGCTGACACGGGTTGCCGCCATCAGCGGACAGATGCCCCGCTTCTATCAGGGAGACATTCGTGATCCCGCCCTGCTGGACAGCATCTTCGCCGAGCAGCAGATAGACGCCGTGATCCACTTCGCCGCCCTGAAAGCGGTCGGCGAATCGACCCGGCTCCCCCTCGAATATTATGAGAACAACCTGAGCGGCACCCTGGTGCTGCTGCAGGCGATGAAGCGGGCCGGGGTTCACAACCTGGTGTTCAGCTCCTCGGCCACCGTCTACGGCGACCCGGCCAGCACCCCCATCCGGGAGGACTTCCCCCGCAGCGCCACCAATCCCTATGGCCGATCCAAGTTGATCATCGAAGAGATCCTCGAGGATCTGCAGGCCGCCGAACCCCACTGGAGCATGACGCTGCTGCGCTACTTCAACCCGGTCGGCGCCCACGAGTCCGGCACGCTGGGGGAGGATCCCCAGGGCATGCCCAACAATCTCATGCCCTATATCACTCAGGTGGCCATAGGTCGTCGTGACTGCCTCTCGGTCTTTGGAAACGATTACAACACCGTGGACGGCACAGGGGTGCGCGACTATATCCATGTGATGGATCTCGCCGAGGGGCACGTCAAGGCGCTGCACCACTGCGCGGGGCGAGGCGGCGTCCACCCTTACAACCTGGGCACCGGCCAGGGCCAGAGCGTGTTGCAGATGGTGGCGGCGTTCGAGGCGGCATGCGGCCGCCCCCTGCCCTGTCGCATCGAGCCGAGGCGCCCGGGCGACATCGCCGAATGCTGGGCAGACCCCGCCAAGGCCGAGCGCGAGCTGGGCTGGCACGCCAGCCGGGATCTCGCGGCCATGTGCACCGACAGCTGGCGCTGGCAGCTCGCCAACCCGAACGGTTACGAGGAGTAGGCCTGCCGGCCTGCCCGTTACGATTTTCTCAACACATTGATTGGAGTGATGATGTTCAACCCTGTTGATCACCCCCACCGCCGTTTCAACCCGCTGACCGGCCAGTATGTGCTGGTCTCCCCCCACAGGGCCAAGCGCCCCTGGCAGGGTCAGGTCGAAAAAATAAGCCAGGCACCGAGCCAGTCCCACGATCCGGACTGCTTCCTCTGCGCCGGCAACAAGCGCGTCACCGGCGACCAGAACCCCGACTATCGGGACACCTTCGTCTTCACCAACGACTTCGCCGCCCTGATGCAGGACACCCCGGCCGCCGACGGCGAGCAGGATCCCCTGCTCAAGCTGGAGGCCGCCCGCGGCACCAGCCGGGTCATCTGCTTCTCGCCGGATCACGGCAAGACACTGCCCGAGCTGCCCCTGCCCGCCATAGAGGCGGTGATCCGCACCTGGATGAGCCAGGTCGCCGAGCTGTCGAGCCAGTGGGAATGGGTGCAGGTCTTTGAAAACAAGGGCGCCGTCATGGGCTGCTCCAACCCCCACCCCCATGGCCAGCTGTGGGGCAGCGACTTCCTGCCCAACGAGATAGCCCGCGAAGAGCAGCACCAACGCGACTGGCTGGCCGAGCACGGCCGCCCGCTGCTGCTGGACTACGTGGAGCGCGAGCTGCAAGACAGATCCCGCATCGTGGTGGAGACGGCACACTGGCTGGCAGTGGTGCCCTTCTGGGCGTCCTGGCCATTCGAGACCCTGTTGCTGCCCAAGGCCCATGTGCCCTCAATGCTGGATCTCACCCAGGAGCAGCAAGAGGATCTGGCTGTGGCGCTCAAGGAGCTCACCAGCCGCTACGACAACCTGTTCGAGTGCAGCTTCCCCTACTCCATGGGCTGGCACTTCGCGCCGCCGAACTCGGACTGCCCCGAGGCCTGGCAGTTGCATGCCCACTTCTATCCGCCCCTGCTGCGCTCCGCCACGGTGCGCAAGTTCATGGTGGGCTTCGAGATGCTGGCAGAAACCCAGCGAGACCTGACGCCGGAGCAAGCCGCCGAGCGCCTGCGTTCCCTCTCCCCCGTTCATTACAAAGCCAATGAGGTGACCCCATGACCCCCAGCCAACGCGTCGGCGCCGTGTTTGCCGAGCAGTTTGAGCAACAACCCGACCTGCTGGTGCGCGCCCCCGGTCGCGTCAACCTCATCGGCGAGCACACCGACTACAACGACGGCTTCGTGCTGCCCTGTGCCATCGACTACGAGACCTGCGTCGCCATCGGCCTGCGCAGCGACAACCTGGTGCACGTGGTCGCCGCCGACTACGGCAACCAGCGGGATCTGTTCAGCCTGGACAAGCCCATCACCCATCACCCGGACCAGCGCTGGAGCGACTACATCCGCGGCGTGGTCAAGCATCTGCAGGCCCGTGGCCATGCCCTGCGCGGCCTCAACCTGGTGGTCTCGGGCAACGTGCCCCAGGGCACCGGCCTGTCGTCGTCCGCCTCCCTGGAGGTGGCCATAGGCCAGGCCTTCAAGGAAGCCCTGGGGCTTTCCATCAGCCAGGCCGACATCGCCCTGAACGGCCAGCAGGCGGAGAACCAGTTTGTCGGCTGCAACTGCGGCATCATGGACCAGATGATCTCGGCGAGCGGCGAGGCGGACCACGCCCTGCTGCTGGACTGCCGCTCTCTGGAGACCCGCCTCATCCCCATGCCCACTGATCTGGCGGTGCTCATCATCAACTCCAACGTGCGCCGCGGCCTGGTGGACAGCGAATACAACACCCGCCGCCAGCAGTGCGAGACCGCCGCCCGTCACTACGGGGTCAAGGCGCTGCGCGACCTGGATCTGGCCGCGCTGGAAGCGGGCAAGGCCGGACTGGACGAGGCCTGCTACCGCCGTGCCCGCCACGTGGTGGGGGAAAACGCCCGCACCCTGGCCGCCGCCGACGCCCTGGTGAGCGGCGATCTGGTACGCCTCGGCGAACTGATGGGGCAGTCTCATGCCGCCATGCGGGACGACTTCGAGATCACCGTACCCCCCATCGACGGCCTGGTGGAGATCATCAAGGCCCAGATCGGCAGCGAAGGCGGTGTGCGCATGACCGGCGGCGGCTTTGGCGGCTGCGTGGTGGCCCTGCTGCGCCCGGCGCAGGTGGACGAGGTGATCGCCGTGGTCGAGGCCGAGTATCCGGCCAGGTTTGGCCTCAAGGCGGACTGCTACGTCTGCCGCGCCAGCGCCGGGGCCGGCAGGCTATGACCACATTCAACACAGGCACCATCATCAGGGCAGGCCGCAACGTCTGCTCCAGCAACGACACCGAAGCAGGAGTCATCTGATGCAAGAGTTCCATCTGCAAAACGAGGCTGGCCTTCGGGCCAGCGTGCTCGATTTCGGCGCCACCCTCACCGAACTGGGGCTGACCGTCGACGGCCAGCACCGCAACGTGGTGCTGGCCTGCGAGCCCGCCGACTACGCCAACCAGAGCGCCTATCTCGGCGCCATGGTCGGCCGCTTCGCCAACCGCATCGGCGGCTCCCGGCTGGTGCGGGATGGTCGGGAATGGCTCCTCAGCGCCAACGAGGGCACCACCTGCCTGCACGGGGGCCACGACTCGGTGCACAACCGGGCGTGGCAGCTGGTCGAGCAGGCCGCCGACCGCCTTCGCCTGCGCACCCGACTGGTCGACGGTGAGCAGGGCTTCCCCGGCAATCTGGAGGTCGAGCTGGAGTACCGGCTGGAGCAGCTGGATCTGGTGATAGAGCTGACCGCCACCACGGATGCGCCGACCCCGGTCAACCTCACCAGCCACGCCTACTTCAACCTGGATGGCGGTGACGTGCGCGACCACCTCATCTGCATCGCCGCCGATCGCTACCTGCCGACCGACGAACGTTCGATCCCGTTTGGCAAGGCCGAAGTGGAAGGCCCCTTCGATCTGCGCCAGACCCGCCGCATCGGCGCCGACTGGCAGGACCATCCACAGCTGGTGCGGTGCCGTGGCTACGATCACTGCTTCCTGCTGGACGGGCCGCAGGACGAGCCCGCCGTGACCCTGATCTCGGGTGACCAGCGCCTTTGCCTGGAGATGTACACGGATCAGCCCGGCGTGCAGCTCTACACCGGCAACTGGCTGGCCGGCACCCCGGCCCGTGGCGGCGGCGAGTGGCAGAACTATCAGGGGCTCTGCCTCGAGGCGCAGCAACTGCCGGACAGCCCGAACCGCCCCGAGCTCGGCGATCCCTGGCTGCTGCCCGGTCAGACCTATCGGCATCAGACCCGGTATCGCTTGATCCCGACAGACAAATAGCCCCCCCTCAACAGGCTGCCATCTCCCATAGGCGTTGGCAGCCTGCCGCCAGCTAATATTATTAGTTTGTTCTTTCTCACCAATCATGACCCGCAAGATCAGGGGCTCCCGCCGCGTTATCACCCTCATGCTCTACTTCTGTGGCCTATCACCACGGGCTCTATGCGAGCCGGCGCCTCAAAGCGATAGTGCAACCGGGGAGCTCATTTTGTGACTGACCACCAAATTCTGCCCTTCCTCCTTTGCCATCGCAAAAACCAGCTAATAAAATTAGCTAATCAAGATAAACTTTAGCGAGAGGTTCCGATGGCGGTACAACAATGGACGATCGAGCAGGCCAACGCCTGGTATGACGAGCAGCCCTGGCTGCTGGGCTTCAACTATCTGCCCCGCACAGCGGTCAACTGGACCGAGATGTGGCAGGCCGAGACCTTCGATCCCAACACCATCGATCAGGAGCTGGGCTGGGCCAGTGCGCTGGGCTACAACACCCTGCGCACCAACCTGCCGTTTATCGTCTGGCAGCACGATCGCGACGGCCTGATCGCCCGCATCGAGCAGTTCCTCGGCCTGTGCGCCCAGCACGGCATCCGCGTGATGATGACCCTGATGGATGACTGCGGCTTCTCCGGCGATCACCCCTATCTGGGCAGCCAGAAACCGCCGCGGGACGACGTGCACAACAGCCAGGCGGCGGCGAGCCCCGGCCGCAACGTCGTCATCGACCCGACCCAATGGCGCGATCTGGAGTGTTACATCCGCGATCTGGTGCGTACCTTCGCCAATGACGAACGGATCTTCATCTGGGATCTCTACAATGAGCCGACCAACCGCGGCATCTTCGCGGAAGGCGATGTCGAGGTGCGCTTCGACGAGGCGCTGGAGACCTACGCCCACTATCTGATGGAGCTGGCGTTCGTCTGGGCGCGGGAGGAGAACCCCACCCAGCCGCTCACCGTCGGCGCCTGGCACGCCCCCTACAGCATCGGTCAGGGTGACTCGGAATTTACCCCGGAAAACACCTTCACCCACCCCACCGACCGGCGGGCCATGGAGCTGTCTGACGTCATCAGCTTCCACTCCTATCAGCGCATGGAGGGGTTGAGGATCTCCCTGGAGGTGGTCAGCCAGTATCGCCGCCCGATCTTCTGCACCGAGTGGCTGGCACGCCATGTCGGCAGCGTGGTGGAGCAGCAGTTGCCCCTGTTCAAGGAGCTGAAGATTGGCGCCTATCAGTGGGGCCTGGTGAAAGGCAAGACCCAGACTCACCTGCCCTGGCCCTTCGTCCGCAATATCGACCCCGATTTTCGCCGGGTCTGGTTCCATGATCTGCTGGAAGAGGACGGCACCCCCTACTCCGCCAGCGAGACGGCGCTTATCCGCACATTGACCCGCTCATAACACAAGCAGGACGCCACAGAGGTGGCGCCCTTCGCAACCCATTCATGTAGTAGAGGTTGGCAGATGACAGACCAGAAGATACAAAATAGAGAGCTGGCGGGATATTTCAGCTACGCCGTCGGGCAATGCCTCAGCTTCGGCCTGGTGGGGTCCTTCATCCTCTATTTTTACACCGATATTCTTGGAATATCGCCCGCTGCGGCCGGGGCTATTTTCCTCGTCGCCCGTATTTGGGATGCCATCAACGATCCCCTGATTGCCGGCTACATGGACACGCTGAATTTCAAGCGCGGCAAATTCACTCCCTATATGCTGTTCGTGCCCTTCCTGATCGCGGGCGTCACCTCTCTCAGCTTCATCGGCCTGGATCTGCCGATGACGACCAAGGTGGCCTATGCGGCGGTAACCTATATCGCCTGGGGCATGATCTACACCCTCTCCGATGTGCCGTTCTGGACCATGTCGTCTGTCATGAGTCAGGAGCCGCAAGAGCGCGCCAAGGCCGTGACCGTGGCCATGCTGGGGGTCAACATCGGCATCGGCGGGGCCTCCATCATCTTTCCCAAGCTCACCGAGCTGTTTGCCGCGACCAGCAGCACCAAGGGCTACATGGAAGGCGCCATCTGCCTGATGCTGATCGCCCTGCCGCTGATGGTGATCGGCGCCAGCCAGATGAAGGAGCGCGTCAAACCCAACCCGGATGACAAGATCACCATCCGGGACTCCTTCCGCGTCCTGCGATCCAACAAGCCGCTGGCATATGTGCTGGGATCCTTCTTCTGCAACGTCTTCTTCAATCTGGCAACCGGGCTCTACATCTTCTTCTTCACCTACAACATGGGTGATGCCGGGCTGCTCTCTGTGATGGGGACCATAGGCGTGGTCACCTCCATGGCCTGCATGCTGGTGCCGGTGTTGACCAAGCGCTTCAGGAAGCGCGATCTCTTCCTGATGCTCACCATGCTGGAGATCGCCCTGCGCCTGGGCTTCTACACGACGGGTTACGACAACCTGATGCTGGTGTTCGGCTTCCTCGCCCTGATCCACGCCGCCAACGTCATCACCAACCCGCTGATCTCCGCCATGCTGAGCGAGACCATCGAATATGCCGAGCTCAAGTCCGGCCGCCGCTGCGCCGCCATCGCCTTCTCCGGGCAGACCTTTACCGGCAAACTGGCCTGGGCCATCGCGGGTGGCATCTCCGGCTCCCTGCTGATCTGGCTCGGCTATCAGCCGAACATGGCGCAGACGCAGGCCACCATGGACGGGCTCTTTATCTGCATCTCACTGGTGCCGATAGTGGGCGGCATCATGCGCATCATCATCATGACCCGTTACAACTTTACCGAAGACAAACATGCGAAGGTCCGTCATGCCCTGCTGAAATGGCGCTCCACCAACGTTATTTAACCGGGCGACACAAAGAAGCGGCGAGTCGGATCATCATCTGGCTCGCCCTCCGGTCATCGCCGCCCCCATCGCTATCGAGGAATTTGATTATGCCGCCCCTGTTCTGGCCCGGTGCCATCGCCCTGTCACTCTCCCTGGGTGCCCTGGTGCTGTGGCTGGATGATGCCTATCTCGGCCTCTGCGCCGCCTTCCTCACCACCGGCTCCTTTGCCCTACAAGTTGCCCACATCCTGAAAACCCGGGAGACCAAGGCCATCTCCCTCGGCATGTATCTCGCCTTCAGCTGTGGCGTGCTGCTGTGGCTGGTGTACGGTCTGAAGATTGACGATAGGCCGGTCACCATCGCAAACAGCATCACGCTGGCGCTGGCCAGTACTGTGCTGCTGCTCAAGCTGCGCAACGAACCGCGCATCTGAGGATCCGATGGGGAGAAAACGGGCGCATCTGGTCGCGCCCACCATCCGGAATGTGAGGTTCAAGCCGGCCAGCCGTTTCCCGCCTGTGGACAAGGCGCCTTGACGACTGGCTGTTCCGGGCGCCCTCGGCCGCCAGCGACTGTCCAGCAGGCCTCCAGCGAGACGCCGAGCATCCGGTTGCAGCCGGGCCGATGCCAGATAAACACTGACGCAGACTCAGAAGGGCGATGGCGTGCTTTAAAAGAGAGAAAAATGTCTTTATCTCAATCCCATGCGTGATGCCAATCGCCTGGCATTGACGATTTCATACCAACCCCCCTCTCACGACTCATGCGCCAATCGCTGGCTGGATGTCCGGATAAAGAGCTCCCCCTCCAGCTTCATCAGAGGGGCAATAGGTTTCTCCCCCTGCGCCAGCTGCATCAGTGTCTCTACCGCCAGCTTGCCCATTTCGTCGTAGGGTAGCTCGATGGAGCTCAGCGGAGGGACCATCTCGTTGGCCAGCATCTGATTATCGTGACCAGCCACCAGGATATCTTCCGGAATGCGTAGCCCTGCCTCCGCAATGGCCTGATAACAGCCCTGCGCCATGTAGTCGCTGCAGCAGAAGATACCGTCGGGTACCTGGGGGAGTGCCAGCAACTGCCGCGTCTGCTCATAGGCCTCATGCAAGGACCAGTTAGCGACGCGCACCAGTTGTGGGTCCGGGATCACGTCATGATTGATCAGCGCCTGGCGATACCCCTCCAGCCGCAGGTTGTTGGCCTCCATCCAGGGCTCTCCCTGAATCAGCGCGATCCGCCGGCAGCCCTGCGCCAACAGGTGTGCCGTCATCTTGTATCCCCCGAGCTTGTCGGCAGGCAGGATGGAGGGGCGATCGGGTGAGCCTGATGCCTCCAGATAGCAGTTGAGCAGGACGGTGGGAACCTGGGGAGAAAGCTCCATCTCGGGGAGCTGCCGCGTCATCGAGGAAGCAAAGATCATCCCCATATAGTCTCCCTGATTGATCTCCTGCTCGATCAGCTCGGTGAGATCCCGGCTGTTGCGATAATCGAAGGTCACCAGCATGCGATCGGCCTCCCAGGCGCGCTCATTGCAGGCATTGATCGCATCCAGGAAGGGGTCATAGAGGGTGAGCCCGTTGAACACAAAGGCAATCTTGCGAGGAGCCGGCCCCTTGGGCTGATGCTCCACCCGCTTGTGCTGGTAGCCCAACTCGGACGCCTTCTCGATCACCCGACGCCTCGTCTCTTCGGAGAGCTTCACCGCGGTAGATCCATTGAGCACCAAGGAGACGGTGGATTGGGAGACGCCAGCCGCAGCGGCGATGGCACTCATGGTTATGCGTTTCTTGTTCATCGATATGGCCATTGATTACGGGCTGTCCCTGTCGCCAAGGTAATATTATTAGTTATTTTTTCTCGCCAATCATAACCCAGGGGACAGGGGGGAGCCAGCCAAGTTATCACCCTCACCATGGCGTCGTGCGGCTTGCATCCCTCACTCTATAGGCGCCATGCGGTGAACAGCAACGGCGAAACCAGAGATTAGAATGAGCCCTGATCAGGCTCATTTTGTGACCAGCCACCAAATTTCACTCTTCATCCTTTGCCATCAACAGGATTAGCTAATAAAGATTAGCTAATTAAAAACAAAGATTAGCAATGGGGTGTCTCGATGGCTGTACAACAGTGGTCCACAGACCAGGCCTGGCAATGGTGGAGCAGGCAACCCTGGTTGAGAGGGTTCAATTACTTGCCCAGAACCGCCGTCAACTGGACGGAGATGTGGCAGAGGGACACCTTCGATCTCCCGACCATCAGGCAGGAGCTGGCCTGGGCCAGAGAGGTGGGCTACAACACCCTGCGCACCAACCTGCCCTTCATCGTCTGGCAGGCAGACAGGGAGGGTCTGATCGCCCGCATCGACCATTTTCTCGCGGCCGCGGCCGTAGAAGGGATCGGCGTCATGCTGACCCCCATGGATGATTGTGGTTTCTCCGGCGATCACCCCTACCTTGGCCCACAGAAAGGGCCTGTCGAGCAACTGCACAACAGCCAGGCGGCGGCAAGCCCCGGGCGCAACGTGGTGATGGACGTGAGCCAGTGGCGCGATTTGGAGCGCTACATCAAGGACATCGTCGGCACCTTTGCCAAGGACGATCGCATCCTGGTGTGGGACCTCTACAACGAGCCGACCAATCGCGGCATCTTCCGCGGCCCCGGTCTGTCTGAAGAGTTCGATCCGGCCATGGAGCCCTACAGCCACCATCTGATGGAGCTGGTCTTCGCCTGGGCACGCGAAGCGGATCCCAGCCAACCGCTCACCGTCTGTGCCTGGCATGCCGCCAACCACTTCAGCCCGGATGAGCCCATCTTTGCCCATCCCACCGACATCCGGGCCATGGAGCTGTCAGACGTGATCAGTTTCCATGCCTATCAGCCCCTGGCGCTGCTGGAAAAGAGCCTGGCAATAGTCGCGGCCTATGATCGCCCACTGCTCTGCACCGAATGGCTCGCTCGCCACGCCCAGTCCTTCATGCATGAACAACTGCCCCTCTTCAAGGAAAGGAAAATCGCCTGCTACCAGTGGGGGCTGGTCAAGGGGAAAACCCAGACCCATCTGCCCTGGCCCAATATCCAGCGCGAACTCCCAGAGTATGCGGACACCTGGTTCCACGACCTGCTCGAGGCGGATGGCTCCCCTTATGACGGACGCGAAGTTGCCCTGATCCGGTCCCTGACCGACGAATAAAAAACCCTCCGGGGCGATCCCCCAGGCATCGCCTCACCCTACGCATAGAGGTCAAATGATGAAAAAGATGAAGCTGCTGGCATTGCTGGTCGCGGGCGCGACGCTCTCTCCCGTCACCCTGGCACAGACCACACTGCAATACTGGACCCTGCTCAACGGCGGCGACGGCGCCCGCATGAAACAGCTGGTCGACGGTTTCAACGCCAGCCAGGGCGACTACAGAATAGAGACCACCACCCTGAACTGGGGTGAACCCTTCTACACCAAGCTCAAGACCGCCTCCGCCATGGGCAGCGGTCCGGACATGGCCACCATCCACCTCTCCAAGATCTCCGGTTTCACCCAGACCCAGGGCCTGGAGCCCATCACGGCACAGGCAATGCGGGCCGCCGGCTATGACAGCGGCAAGCTGTTCCCGCTGCTCTGGAAACAATCGAACGTCGATGGCAAGACCTATGCGCTGCCCATCGATACCCATGCCCTGGTGCTCTACTACAACAAGTCCATCGCGGCCAAGGCCGGCCTGCTGGACGAGCAGGGCAAGCTCAAGCCCATCACCTCGCTGGCACAGTTCGACGCGGCGCTCAAGAGCGTCAAAGATCAGGGCGCCATGGGGCTGAGCATGGAAACCTCTCCCATGTCCTATATGCCGTACCGCCTCTGGCTCTCCATGATCACCCAGCAGGGGGGCAAGACCATAGAGAACAACAAGTTCGTCTACGGTGAGGCGGGCCAGAAGGCCATGGAGGCCATGGCCGGGTGGTATGCCGACGGCTACGCCACCAAGGGGCTGGATTACGCCTCTTCCACCACCGAATTCATGACGGGCAAATCCGCCTTCATGCTCAACGGCGTCTGGGAGCTGCCTTCCGTCAACGACGGCATGAAGGGCGGCAGGCTCGGCTTCGAGGTGGGGGTGGCTTCGCTGCCCTCCTTCTTCAACGGCGTGCAGGCGGCCTGGGCCGACTCCCACGCGCTCGCCATCCCGAACAACAAGGGCAAGCCCATCTCGGCCGAGAAGATGAAAGGGGTCGCCCGGTTCGCCACCTACATCAACCGGCACGCCATCACCTGGGCCGAGGGTGGCCATATCCCGGCCTATGAACCGGTAGTGGAGACCAAGGAATTCAAGGAGATGCCGCTGCTCGCCGACTATGTCAGCGACACCGCCAGCCACATCGTCTATGACCCGGACGGCTGGTACAGCGGAGCCGCAGGCCCCCTGCAGGCCACCGCCTCCAAGTACTTCCCTGCCGCCCTGACCGGTCAGCTGCCCACCGAAAAGGCACTGCAGATGTTCGAGCGCGACGCGGGCAAGTTCATGAGCCGCCCGGCCCGTTAATGACCCCGGGGCAGGGGGTCACCCCCTGCCCCCTCCGTTTCCTCCATTCCAGGCTCGATCGCAGACATGGATCATAAAGACACTACCAGACCCCCCACCGGCAGCCTGGGGGCCCTCATGACGCCCTGGCTCATGCTGGCCCCCTTCCTGCTCGCCTTTTTGCTCTTCTTTGTCATTCCGGCCCTGCAAACGTTGCAGTTGAGCTTTACCGACAGCGGGCTGACCGAGACCCACGGCTATGTTGGCCTTGCCAACTATGTGGAACTGCTGCAAGACCCGAGCTTCTGGGATTCGCTGCTGCAAACCGCCTACTTCGCTCTGCTCACCGTGCTCCCCCTGACCGCCCTGGGGCTGGTGATGGCGATGCTGATCAACCGGCTCACCCGCTTCGCCGGCCTGGTGCAGGCCATCTTCTTCATCCCCAATATCTTGCCTATCGCCGTCATGGCGATGATAGGCGGATGGATGCTGCACCCCACCTTTGGGGTGGTCAATCTGATCGCGGGTACCGAGATCGCCTGGTTCAACGACCCGGACTTCGCCATGCCCATGGTCGCGATGGCGACCATCTGGTGGACCGTCGGCTTCAACGTGCTGTTGTTCCTCGCGGCGCTCAAGAACATCCCGCAGGATCTCTACGAGGCGGCACGGCTCGACGGCGCCTCGGAGTGGGGCATCTTCCGTTACATCACCTGGCGCCAGCTGCGCCCCGTGACCGTCATGGTCTTCGGCCTGCAACTGGTGGCCTCCCTGAAGATCTTCGGCCAGACCTACCTGCTGACTGGCGGCGGCCCCTTCGACAGCACCAAGGTCGTTCTGCACTACATGTACGAGACCGGGTTCGTCAACCAGAACGCCGGCTATGCCTCGGCCATCGCCGTGGTCTTCGTGCTGATCGTCTTGCTCATTCTGGTGCTGCAATCCCTGGCTAATAGATTCATCAATCGTCGAGGCTAAGATGAAGAGCAAACTGACATTTACCGCCTTGCTGGCCCTCTCATTGACCGTGCTGCTCTGCCTGTTGTGGGGCGCCCCGCTGCTGTGGGCCATCAGCACTGCGCTGCGCCCGGAGGAGCAGACCGTCGCCGGGCTGCAGTGGTTGCCCGACCCCGTCACCCTCGATGCCTTCATCAAGGTGCTGACCCTGGGGGATCTGCCCATCTTCTTCATGAACAGCGTGTTCACCTCGCTGGCGGTCACAGTGCTGACGCTGTCCGTCACAGTGCTGGCCGCCTACAGCTTCTCCCAGCTCCGCTTTCGGGGGGCAAAGCTGCTGTTCTGGTGCTGCATGTTCGGAATCATCTTCCCGTTCGAGGCCCTGGTGATCCCGCTCTTCCGCCAGATCTACCACCTCGGACTGGCGGATTCACTTGGTGGCGTGATCCTGCCCCAGGTGGTGTCGCCCATGGTGCTGTTCGTGCTCAAACGCTTCTTCGATCAGATCCCCAAGGACTTTCGCGAGGCGGCCATCCTGGATGGCGCACGGGAGTGGCAGGTGCTGCTGCGCGTTTATCTGCCCCTGTCTCGAAACATCATCTATGCCATGGCGATCATCACCTTCATGGGAGCCTGGAACAACTTCCTCTGGCCGTTCCTGGTGGTGAGTTCCACCGAGAACATGACCATCCCCATCGGCCTGACCCAGCTCAACGACACCTACGGGGTGCGCTATGCCCAGAACATGGCCTCGGCCCTGATAGGTGGCCTGCCGGTCGCCATCCTCTACGTCATATTCCAGAAACGAGTCGCATCGGGCTTCCTCGCTGCCACCGGCCTCAAGGGTTGACCATTCACGGGCCCGCCGAGGCGAGCCCTTTGTTTTACGGCCAGCACGGGCCCTCGTGAGAGAACATTCATATGTCCTGCGTATTGCTTAACAACATCAAGAAGACCTATCCCAACGGCAATGCCGTCATCCACGGCGTGGATCTGGAAATAAAGCAGGGGGAATTCGTCGTCTTCGTCGGCCCCTCCGGCTGCGGCAAATCCACCCTGCTGCGCATGATCGCCGGGCTGGAGGCGATCTCCGAAGGGGATCTGCACATCGGCAACAAGCGCGCCAACGATCTGGATGCCGCCAGGCGGGGTGTCGCCATGGTGTTCCAGTCCTATGCGCTCTACCCCCACCTGACGGTGGCCGAGAACATGGGCTTCTCCCTGCTGTTCAACGGCACGCCGAAGGACGAGATCACCACCAAGGTGAACCGGGTGGCGGAGACCCTGCAACTGGCCCACCTGCTGGATCGCAAGCCTGCCGAGCTCTCGGGGGGACAGCGTCAGCGGGTTGCCATCGGTCGCGCCATAGTGCGCGAACCCGACGTCTTCCTGTTCGACGAGCCGCTCTCCAACCTGGATGCGGCCCTGCGCGGACAGATGCGCACCGAGCTGGCGCGCCTGCACCAGAAGCTCGGCACCACCATGATTTACGTGACGCACGATCAGGTGGAGGCGATGACTCTGGGGGACAGGATCGTGGTCTTCAACAAGGGACATATCGAGCAGGTGGGTTCACCGCTGGAGCTCTACCAGCGCCCCGCCACCGAGTTCGTGGCTACCTTCCTCGGCATGCCAAAAATGAACCTGCTGACCTGCAAACTGGCGGGATCAGAGGGAAAACACTGGCAGCTGACACCGGGCAGAGGGATAGCGCTGGCCGTGCCTGAGTCCGCGTTCGACTGCACCGACCAGCACAGCATCAAGCTGGGGATCCGCCCCGAACATCTGCTGGTCGGTGCAGAGGGGGCGTCGGGCGCCCATCTCCAGGGCCGGGTCTCTCTGGTAGAGAACCTCGGCGATTCCGCCATCCTGCACATCAAGTGCGAGGGTCTGGAGCGACTGCTGCTGGCCAAGGTCAACACGGATCGGCGGGTTCCTGCGTGCGACGAGGCCGTCTCCCTCACCGTCGCCCTCGAATACGTCCACCTCTTCGGCGAGCAGGGACAGAGCCTGCGGCGTTGAGTCGAGGGGCGGGCAAGCCTCGCCCCGTCATGGAGCATCAGTCATGTTTCGCATCCTGTTCACTCTGTTCATCCTGGTGGGAACCATCATGCCAGCACAGGCCGGTTCGACGTTTACCAATCCCATCCTGAGTGATGGCGCAGACCCCTGGGTCGTGCGCCATGACGACGGCTTTTACTACTACACCCAGACAACCGGCAACGACATCACCCTATGGCGAACCAGAGATATCGCCGACCTTGAGCATGCCGAGCGTAAGGTGGTCTGGATGCCAGCTCAGGGCGCCGTCAACGGCTCCCACATCTGGGCTCCCGAGCTGCACCGGCTCGACGGCCGCTGGTACATCTATTTCGCCGCATCGGACGGTGATATGACCCGGCAGCGCATGTACGTGCTGCAATCCGAGGGGGACGACCCGTTCGGCAGCTATGCCTTCCCGCAAGATACCGACGCCGGCAAGATCTCCGATGCCAGCGACAAGTGGGCCATCGATGGCACAGTGCTGGAATACGAGGGCCAGCGCTACTTCATCTGGTCGGGCTGGGAGGGGGACGTCAACGAGCAGCAGCGCATCTACATCGCCAGGATGAGCTCCCCCTGGCGACTGGCAGGAGCGCGGGTCGAGATTTCCCGCCCCGAGCTGGCGTGGGAGCGCATCGGCACGCCCCAGGTCAATGAGGCCCCGCAAGTCCTGCTGGGCCCGGAAGGGCGCCTCTTCCTCGTCTACTCCGCCAGCGGCAGCTGGACGGACGATTATTGCCTCGGCCTGCTGACGCTGGAGGGGGAGGATCCGATGAACCCGGCACACTGGCGCAAGCGGCCAGAGCCAGTGTTTAGCAAAAACGAAGGCAAGGAGGTCTACGGTCCCGGCCATAACGGCTTCTTTGCCGATGGCGCGGGACAGCCCTGGCTGATCTATCACGCCGCCAAGTTCAAGGGGGCAGGCTGGAACCGCGAGATACACATGCAGCCCTTCCACTGGGACGAGCAGGGCCTGCCTCTGTTTGGCTCCCCCCTGGGGGCCGGACGCCCACGGACAGCCCCGCACTGATGGAGACCTCGATGTGGGGGCCTCAACGACATGGTGGGAGGAGAGCACCGTGCACTCGCCGCCCGTGAGGGAGGCCAGGATGCTGCCCGCGACAGCGCCATCGCCTGCTCTCTGCTTCGGCCACTTGGATCGGCGAGGCGACCGGCATCACGATGAACTTTCCGGGTCTGGCGCTTCTCTCGCCACTCACTCCACGTCCCTAAGAAGCTTCCTGAGAGGCTTTTCTGTGGTTGCCGGCAGCAACCTGATGCAGGGGAGCGTCATTTGACCCATAAAATTCACCACATCACTCGGCGCGATGTATCGGGTCATATATCGACCTCACCACACAGCAATAATTGTCAATATGGCGGTGATATGGATTAAACATTAATTTGTTTTATTCAGCTTTAATCAAGCAAGCTGAACAGCCTTTATTATTTTCTTAGTTAAGTTCCAGTTCAGCCTAAATACTGGCAAAACACATCATCAAATTAATATGAACTGGAATGAGTCCACTTGAATTAAATAGAGAAAGAATTGTGTGAAGCGCATGGCAAAATAAATTGCTGCTGATGTTCTCGCCTGGTCTGTTTGCTATAGTCAGGCTGACTCCACAAGCATGCCTTTTTGATGCGCTTCTCTGGCAAGGTCAAAATATGCGTGAACAGGTTCCATCTATTTTGGATGTGCCATGAGGGCTGCTCTCCTCATGACAGGCAAGGGTTGAACGCGCCCCAGAACAGCGACGTCAGCTCAGCGCCTGAACGCCACGCTAAGGGTCGAGACACCTGTGATGCTTGTCTGTGACAGGCTGCTCGCCAAGCGAGGGCAGGCAGATGTGCGAGTCGCCCCAATGCTATTTCGAAAAACGGTCAACGGATTTGCCATTATCGCGTCCTCGTTGTTAACCATTGCGATCAATGAAAGCTAGTTGTGAAGACATGCCGCCGGCAATGATGTCCTGACAATGCTCCATTCTTTTATTAAAGGGTGGATAACACGGCTTCCTAAAATAACGGCCACCTGTGGCAGGCTCCCATGCCGTCACGCCGCTATTCCAGTTAATTATATTTGCAAGGCTCAGCACAGAGAAGTGTCGAGTTTCAAATCAGTCAGGGAATTGACTCAGTGGAATGCTGATTGTTTTCGGCGTTACCCAATTCATCATTGTTATAAGGAAGAGATCATGAAAACCAAGTGGCTTCCAGTTGCCGTCGCCGTCGTGTCTGCGCTCTCCGCGCAAGCTGCTGTTTCTGCCGAGGCGGCCGGCTTCGATTATTACGGCTATTTCCGCTCCGGCATGGGAACGGGCGATAGCGGATCCATGCAGGATGCAGTGGGGGGCAGTTTCCAGAAGAACAAGGTCGGCCGTCTGGGCAACGAATTCGATACCTATGCCGAGGTGGGTTTCGGCAAAGAGCTGAAGACCGACGAGACCAAGTCCGTCTATATCCAGACCATGTTCAACATGTACGATGGCGACACCAACAGCAACATGGGCGATTCCAACTTCGGTTGGGAAAACATGAACATGCAGTTGCGCAACTTCATGGGCCTGGGAGAGACCTCCTGGGTCGGTATCCGCCAGTACAAGAAAGGCTTCGTCATCGACTCGAATGATTTCTTCTACTGGAACCAGACCAATCTGGGTGGTGGTATCGAAGACATGAAGCTGGGTCAGGGCAAGCTCTCCGTCGCCGCACTGCACCGTGACATCGCCGGTACCTACAACAACAGCGCCGGTTATCCGATTGAGGAGATGATCGACTCCAATCAGCTGGATCTGCTCTACACCGACCTGCCGTTATGGAACGGCGCCACCCTGGCCATGGGTTACAAGTTCCTGAAGGCCGACGCCACCGCCGAGCAGATCGATGCCGATCTGGGCAACCATGACTACGCCGATGGCCATGCGGTGATGCTGGAGCTGAATCAGTCCCTCCTGGGGACAGGTTGGAACAAGACCACCCTCCAGTACTACGCAGACGGCTCCGCCCTGCAAGGGGTCACCTTTGGTTCTGCCGATACCCTGAGCGGCCGTGTCGAAAGTGGCAACGGCTTCGCCATCCGCAACTACGGCATCATCCCTCTGGCCGCAGACTGGGATCTGAGCCACGCCATCAACTACGCCGAAGCGAACGACATCAAGCAGTGGGATGGCGTCGAGGGTGACGCAAACGCCTTCGCTGTGAGCGCCAAGGTGACCTACCACTGGACCGACATCACCCGCACCTATGTGGAAGCCGGTTACTTCGAGGACGAGAAGACCGAAAACGGTGACGTCGACTCCCGCAGTGGTTCCAAGACCACCATAGCTCAGGCCTTCTCGTTCGGCCGTGGCGAGCCGGAGCTGCGCGTGTTCGCCAGCTACCTCGACAGCGACAACACCGACTGGGATGGCTCCCACGCCTTCGACAACGGCACCGCCGATGACACCTGGACTGTCGGCCTGCAAGCCAACGTATGGTGGTAACCACCCGGCCAGGATCCACTGCCGATCCCCATGCTCCACAGGGATAGGGGCTGATAACCGGCAGGAATTGAGGCGCAAAGGGTTGGCATAGGAATGATGCCAACCCTCTGTTTTATATTGGATTTATAATATAGACCCAGACAGTGGTTGCAACCGTCATTGCCATTGACAACCACGATGGCTTCTGGCGTTGTATGGCGATGCATTCAGACATCACCCCCAGCGTGTTCATACCCACACCAGCAACGGCTTGAGGCCGAAGGTCCTGCACATGAAAGCTGATTCAGGAGTCCCCATGGATGATCACTACCTCGCCGCGCCGGATCGTTACCAGCGCCAGCCCTACCGCCCCGCCGGTCGCCACGGCCTGCACCTGCCCGGCATAGGCCTCGGCCTCTGGCACAACTTCGGCGCCGGGAGCGATCCCGCCAGGGTGAAGGCCATGGTGCATCAGGCCTTCGATCTCGGGATCACCCACTTCGATCTCGCCAACAACTACGGGCCGCCGCCAGGCTCCGCCGAGACCACCTTCGGCGGCGTGCTCAAACGCAGTCTGGCCCCCTACAGAGACGAGCTCATCATCGCTAGCAAGGCGGGTTATGTAATGTGGGACGGTCCCTACGGCGATGGCGGCAGCGCCAAATACCTGTTTGCCAGCCTGCACCAGAGCCTGCGTCGGCTCGGGCTCGACTATGTGGACATTTTCTACCACCACAGGCCGGATCCCCGCACCCCGCTGGAGGAGACCTGTCAGGCGCTGGCGCTCATGGTGCGCCAGGGCAAGGCACTCTATGTCGGCCTCTCCAACTACCCGGCCGAGCTGGCCGCCAGGGCGGCGAGCCGGCTGGCCGAACTCGGCACCCCCTGCCTGGTCAACCAGCTCAAATACTCCCTGTTCCAGCGCGACATCGAGGCCGAGACGCTGCCGGTCTGCCGCGAACAGGGGATGGGGGTGGTCGCCTTCTCGCCACTGGCGGGGGGCCTGCTCAGCGATCGCTACCTGGAAGGGATCCCGGCGGACTCCCGCGCCGCCAGCGCCAGCCCCTTCCTCAAGCCCGACCAGATCACCGCGGACAAGCTGGCCCGCATTCGCGCCCTCCACGCCCTGGCGCAGCAGAGGGGGCAACCCCTGTCACAGCTGGCATTGCAGTGGGTGCTGCGCGATCCCGTGGTGAGCTGCGCCCTGATAGGCGCCAGCAGCCCGCAGCAGATAGTGAGCGCGGTCGATGCCCTGGCCCTGCCGCCACTGGACGAGGCGCTGCAGCAGCAGATCCTGGCGGTGCTGGCATGACGAATTGGCCCCGCCACGGGCCGCTGGCTGGCCGTGGCGGCCATGTCAGAAGGTGACGGGGCGGCAACCACGCCCGGGACAGAACCACTCAAGCCGCAGCGCCCTGGCCCTGCACCATGCGGAAGGGGCCGGCCGCCGGACAAGGGCCGGAAACCGCACAGGAGTCCCCAATATTCTCTGGTTGCCCGCGTGATTTTCCGCCATCATTGGCCGCCCCGACCCTGATCGGGGCTGATTTTATCCGGACCCATCAACCAAGAGATCTGTATCATGACCGAATCCTACGCCCTGTTTGTGGCCTTCGTGCTGGGCATAGTGGAAGGCCTGACCGAGTTTCTGCCCGTTTCCTCCACCGGCCACATGATCATCGTCGGCCACCTGCTCGGTTTCGAAGGCCCCAAGGCCGCCACCTTCGAGGTGGTGATCCAGCTGGGCTCCATCCTGGCGGTGGTCGTCATGTTCTGGCGCCGCCTGTTCGGCCTCATCGGCATCCATTTCGGTCAGAAACCGGCACCTGGGCATGCCACCCTCTCCCTGGTGCACATCATCCTCGGCATGCTGCCCGCCGTGCTCATCGGGCTGGCCATCCACAGCTGGATCAAGGCCCATCTGTTTGGCCCTGAAACCGTTATGTATGCCCTGGTGGCCGGCGGCATACTGCTGATCATCGCCGAGAAGTGCCGCCCCGCCGTCACCGCCGAGACCCTGGACGACATCAGCTACAAGCAGGCGTTCGGCATAGGTCTGTTCCAGTGCCTGGCGCTCTGGCCCGGCTTCTCCCGCTCCGGCGCCACCATCAGCGGCGGCATGCTGATGGGCATCAGCCGCCATGCGGCGGCCGAGTTCTCCTTCATCATGGCGGTACCCATGATGATGGCGGCCAGCGGACTGGACCTCTACAAGAGCCGCGACTTCCTCTCCATGGCCGACCTCCCCATGTTTGCGGTGGGCTTCGTCACCGCCTTCGTGGTCGCCATGATCGCCATCAAGACCTTCCTGGCGCTGATCCGTCGCCTCGACTTCATCCCCTTCGCCATCTACCGCTTCGTGGTGGCCTTCGCCGTCTACCTGGTATTTGTGGCCTGATCCCGAGGGATTGCCTCATGAAAAAGGGACCTTTCGGTCCCTTTTTCTATTGCTGCCCACCTCAGTAGAGGCGGTGGCTGATGCCGTTGAGCAGCCGCGACAGCCCCTTGGTGAAGTGGACGGGGGCGTCCTGCACCGTGTAGCAGAGGCAGCCGTCCGGGGTGTGCGGGCTATGGGCGTGGCTGGCGTCGCGCCAGATGAAGTCCCCCGCCTGATAGCAGGTGTCCCCCTCCTGCATGTTGCCCGCCAGCAGCAGGGTCAGCTCATAGCCCTTGTGGGTATGCTCGGGGATACGACCACCGGCCTCGATATGGAGCAGGCTGGCGCGGGCCCCCATCTCGTCCAGCGGCAGGCTGTGCTGGCGAATGGCGCCCACATGGCGCCACTTGGGCGCATGGTGACGGGCCAGCACCCGTGGCAGCCGGTAGGATTGGCCCGCGACCCGCAACTCGGGCGCCGGCTGCGCGCGCGGCGCTAGCTCGGCCGCCGTCGCCACGGGCTGTTGCAGTATCTCCGCCAGCATGGCGTCGAGCCCGGCCGGCAGCCCCTGGTCCGGTGCGGTCGGCGCCAGCAGCTGGTTCGCCAGCTCGGCCTCAAGGGTCTGTACCCGGGCGGCACACTCGGGACAGAGCTCACAATGGGCAGAGACACCGACGGCCAGCGGCAGGGGCAACTCGTCGGCGGCGAAGGCCCGCAACATGAGTTCGGTCGGATGGGTCTTAATCATGGCCTTGCTCCACTTGCTCTTTCAGTTTCTGTAATGCCAGCCGGAGGCGGGACTTGATGGTCCCGAGCGGGACGCCTAGCCGATCGGCCAGCTCCTGCTGGGAAAACTCCTGCAGATAGATGCCGCGCACCACCTGCTGTTGCGGCTCCGGCAGGGTGGCGAGGTAGTCTGCCATCTGGCGGGTCAGCACGGCGTCCTCCCCGCCGCTCAGGTGCTCCTCTTCCGCCCTGAACTCCAGCAGGGGCCACAGCTCCTCGGCGCAGAGATCCTCCTTGCTGGCGCGACGGCGCCGCAGCATGTCGAAACTCTGGTTGCGCATGACGGTGTAGATCCAGGTGGTCGGCGCCCCCTTCTCGGGGTGATAGAGGCGCGCCTTCTGCCACACCAGCAGCATGGTCTCCTGCACCAGCTCGAGGGCGTTGGCCTCGCTGCCGAGGTGGCGCATCCCATAGCTGCGGATACGCGGCGCGAAGTGGTGGAACAGGGTGGCGAAGGCGACCTTGTCGCCATGCTCGGCCACCCGGATGAGAAGAGACGTCAGATCGCCATCTGGGTTGTCCATGGGGGGCGATGTCCTGCGTGGAGCCGATTGTGGTTGGCCAGTATATGCCATTGCGCCATCCCTTGAGTGTTGCTGTCATCACCATTACGACGGGCGGGGCAAAAGGATCACCGGGGACGGGAATTCAGTGGCTCGCGACCAGCAGACCGCTCAACAGGGAGAGGGCGGGCTGGTTGTCCTTGGCCGCGACCAGCCACTGCTTCTGCTCCACCGGGATGGGCAGCACCTCCAGCCAGCGCTGGGCTACCCAGCTGGCGTCATCCCAGTCGGGCGCGGGGTAGAGGGCCGCATACTCCGGATAGTCGTTGAACACATCCTGCAGCGCCTTGGCCAGGGAGTGCTGGTCGGCCTTGAGCCGGCCGCTCTGCCAGGGGGGCAGCGGCTCCACCTCGCCGACCCGCAGGCCGTCCGGTTCCTGCCACAGATCGACTATCCTGACCCGCTCCACCCCGAGCACTGTGATGCCGAGCAGGCCGTCCGGCAGCAGATCGAAATCGATGATCCGCACCCGGGTGGCGATGGGATACATGTTGCGCAGGGCATCGGGCTGGCGGGGGTCCAGCATGCAGAGCGCAAACTCCCGCTCCCGCACCTCGGCTATCATGCGCTGATACCTGGGCTCGAAGATGCGCAGCGGCATGATGCCGCCGGGCAGCAGGTGGGCGGAGAGTGGAAACAGCACCAGTGTCATGGGAATCGTCCTCTAGCGACTTCCTCTAAGGATACGACCGCCGGACGACACGGGATCATTCAGACCAAATTGGAATAAATAACCCCTTAACAATCAGGGGAAAATAGCCTGGACAAGCCGCTTCGATATGCAGTAGAAATGGATAACCACCACTTATACAAATCAATATTCTGCAATGTGGTGAAAAACGCAGTGAAATATCCGCCACCCCAAGGGGGTCGGGCCATTCCTATAGTTTTCTCGGCCCGATGCGGGTAAAATTCACGCCCTTATCCAGTCAGTCATTTTTCGACGCGCAACCTCGGTGGTCAGTTATGAAAGAGCATATTCATCATCTACTTGAACAAACGGTAGCCAATCTCAAGTCCGCGGGCGTCCTGCCGGCCGACCTGGAAGCCCGGGTGCAAGTAGACCGATGCAAGGAGAAGGCTCACGGCGACCTGGCCACCAACCTGGCCATGCTGCTGGCCAAACCGGCCCGCAAGAACCCCCGTGAGCTGGCCGCTGCCATCATAGAGCACCTGCCCGCCTCCGATCTGATCGCCAAGGTCGAGATCGCCGGCCCCGGCTTCATCAACTTCTTCTTCGACCCGAGCTGGCTGGCCGGTCAGGTAGAAGCCATGGTGACCTCCGCCAACGCCAACGTGAAGCTGCCGGCCCCGCAAACCGTAGTGGTGGACTACTCGGCGCCGAACGTGGCCAAGGAGATGGCGGTGCACCACATCCGCTCCACCGTCCTCGGTGACGTCGCCGCCCGCGCCCTGGAGTTCCTCGGCCACAAGGTGGTGCGTGCCAACCACATCGGCGACTGGGGCACCCAGTTCGGCATGCTGATCGCCTATCTGGAGAAGATGGCCAACGAGCACGCCTCCGACATGGAGCTCAAGGACCTGGAAGCCTTCTACACCCAGGCCAAGCGTCACTACGACGAGGACGAAGCCTTCGCCGAGCGCGCCCGCAACTACGTGGTCAAGCTGCAGGGTGGCGATGAGTACTGCCGCACCATGTGGAAAAAGCTGGTCGACATGACCATGGAACAGAACCAGCGCAACTACGACCGCCTGAACATCTCCCTGTCCAACAAGGACATCATGGGCGAGTCCATGTACAACGACATGCTGCCCCAGATAGTGGCCGACCTGAAGGCCCGCGGTCTGGCGGTCGAGAGCGAAGGGGCGACCGTGGTCTTCCTGGACGAGTTCAAGAACAAGGATGGCGAGCCCATGGGCGTCATCATCCAGAAGAGCGATGGCGGCTTTCTCTACACCACCACCGACATCGCCTGTGCCAAGTATCGTTACGAAACCCTGGGCGCCGACCGTGTCATGTACTTCATCGACTCCCGTCAGCACCAGCACCTGATGCAGGCCTGGACCATCACCCGCAAGGCGGGCTATGTGCCGGAGTCCGTGCCCCTCGAGCACCACGCCTTCGGCATGATGCTGGGCAAGGACGGCCGTCCCTACAAGACCCGTTCCGGCGGCACCGTCAAGCTGGTTGACCTGCTCAATGAAGCCGAAGAGCGCGCGAGTGCCCTGCTGGAGAGCCGCAACAGCGATCTCTCTGCCGAAGAGAAGGCCAAGGTGGTGCACGCCATCGCCATGGGCGCGGTCAAGTATGCGGATCTCTCCAAGAACCGAACCACAGACTACATCTTCGACTGGGACATGATGCTGTCGTTTGAAGGCAACACTGCCCCTTACCTGCAGTACGCCTACACCCGCATCCAGTCCATCTTCCGCAAGGCGAACATCGATGCCGAGGCCCTGACCGGCCACGTGACCCTGAACGAAGAGGCCGAAGAGGTGCTGGCCCAGAAGCTGATCCAGTTCTCCGACGCGGTCAACGGCGTGGCGGACAAGGGCATGCCGCACCTGCTGTGCACCTATCTGTACGAGCTGTCCGGCAACTTCATGACCTTCTACGAAGCCTGCCCGATCAATAAGGACGGCGTGGACGAAGCGACCCGCAACAGTCGCCTGCTGCTGTGTGCCGCCACCGCCAAGGTGCTCAAGCTGGGCCTGGGCGTGCTGGGCATCCACACCCTGGAGCGCATGTAATAGATGGCGACCCGGGATTACGTCGGCAACAGCCCGAGACGACGGGCCGGTGGTCGTAACATCAAGAAAGCGGCACCTCGCCGCTTTCCTGTTATCCCGGCACTGCTGGCCGGGGCCCTGGTCGTCGGCTTTGGCGCCTTCCTCTACCTGATCAACGGCAAGGGGGCGGATGCCCCCACCATCGAAGAACAGGTGAAGGCCAACAAACCCAAGGCACAGGGTCATACCCTGCCCCAGGAGAAGTGGAGCTACATCGAGCGGCTGGAGAACAAGCAGGTGGACATCATAGAGCCGCCGCCCCAGCCGGGGGTGCTGCCGCCACCGCCTGCCGAGACTCTCACCCTGCAACCCGAGAAGCTGCCGCAGCCGGTACCGACCGAGATCCCCCAGCCCGGGACCCCTCTCGGCCAGGTGAAGCCCTTCCAGCCGCAGCCGGTGCAACCGACCAAGCCGGCCACCGGCGCCCCGGTCGCCAGCGCGCAGGAGCAGGTGATCAACCAGAAGGCCGAGCGTGAGCGGATGGAGCGGGAGATCCGTGCCGAACTGGAGCGGGAGCGTGCCGAGGCCGCCAGGGCCAAGGCGGCGACCCAGACGGCGGCAGCCGACGGCGGTCGTTACATGATGCAGTGCGCCGCCCTGCGCTCGCAGGATTCTGCAGAGTCGCTCAAGGCGCGCATCGCCTTCGGTGCCGGCCTCTCCTCCAGCCTGCAGGTGGTCAATGGCGCCAATGGCACCGTCTACAAGGTGATGGTGGGCCCCTTCAGCGGCAAGGCGGCGGTCGATGCGGCCAACCGCAAGCTACAAGGCTCAGGCATCAGCGGCTGCATCCCCAAGAAAGGCTAGCCACACAGCCAATCAAGAAGGGCCGGGGGACAACCCCGGCCCTTCTCCTTTCGACTCCCCTCTCCCTCGCCGACACGGCCTCCCCTTTTTTCCCGACAACAGGCAGGCTTGAAAAGCCGGTTTGCCATCCCCATCTTTCTTGCCATGCACAGTCCGGCCGTCATTCGGCTCAAGCGAGGTAAGTAAAGTGACTACCATAGTTTCCGTCCGCCGCAACGGCCAGGTCGTGATCGGCGGTGATGGCCAGGTCTCCCTCGGCAACACCGTCATGAAGGGCAACGCCCGCAAGGTTCATCGTCTTTACAACGGCAAGGTGCTGGCAGGTTTCGCCGGCGGCACCGCCGACGCCTTCACCCTGCTCGAGCGCTTCGAAGCCAAACTGCAGGCCCATCAGGGCAACCTGGAGCGCGCCGCCGTGGCGCTGGCCAAGGACTGGCGCACCGATCGCGCCCTGCGCCGCCTCGAGGCCCTGCTGGCCGTGGCCGACGAGCACAAGTCCTTCATCATCACCGGCAACGGTGACGTGGTGCAGCCTGAGCATGATCTGATCGCCATCGGCTCGGGTGGCAACTTCGCCCAGTCCGCCGCCATCGCCCTGCTGGAAAACACCGATCTGGATGCCAGGACCATAGTCGAGAAGTCCCTCAAGATTGCGGGCGACATCTGCGTCTTCACCAACGGTAACCACACCATCGAAGTGCTGGACTACAGCGCCAAGTAAGGGTGCCCGTCAGCCAACTCATTCTCCAAGGGGTGGGCCCTGCCCGCCCCGGATACAGGAACTCCATCATGTCCGAGATGACCCCGAGAGAAATCGTCCACGAGCTGGACCGTCACATCATCGGTCAGGCCGATGCCAAGCGCGCGGTGGCCGTGGCCCTGCGCAACCGCTGGCGCCGGATGCAGCTCAGCGAAGAGATGCGCCATGAAGTGACCCCGAAAAACATCCTGATGATAGGCCCGACCGGGGTCGGTAAGACCGAGATCGCCCGTCGTCTGGCCAAGCTCGCCAATGCCCCCTTCATCAAGGTGGAAGCGACCAAGTTCACCGAAGTGGGCTATGTTGGCAAGGAAGTGGACAGCATCATCCGCGATCTCACCGATGTCGCCATCAAGCTGGTGCGCGAGACCGAGATGGAGAAGATGAAATACCGCGCCGAGGAAGCCGCCGAGGAGCGCATCCTCGACGCCCTGCTGCCGAACCCGCGCAACAGCTGGGGCGAGGAGGAGAAGGCCGACAACTCCAACACCCGCCAGATCTTCCGCAAGAAACTGCGGGAAGGTCAGCTGGATGACAAGGAGATCGAGCTGGATCTCGCCGCCACTCCCATGGGCGTCGACATCATGACCCCGCCGGGCATGGAAGAGATGGCCAACCAGCTGCAGGGGCTGTTCCAGAACCTGGGCCAGCAGCAGAAGAAGAAGCGCAAGATCAAGGTCAAGGAGGCCATGAAGGCGCTGATCGAAGAGGAGGCGGCCCGCCTGGTCAACCCGGAAGAGCTGAAGCAGAAGGCCATTGCCGCGGTCGAGAACAACGGCATCGTCTTCCTCGACGAGATCGACAAGATCTGCAAGCGCGGCGAGAGCTCGGGCCCCGATGTCTCCCGTGAAGGGGTGCAGCGCGATCTGCTGCCCCTGGTCGAGGGTTGCACCGTCAACACCAAGCACGGCATGGTCAAGACAGACCACATCCTGTTCGTCGCCTCCGGCGCCTTCCAGGTGGCCCGTCCATCGGATCTCATCCCCGAGCTGCAGGGTCGTTTGCCGATCCGGGTCGAGCTGACCGCCCTCACCACCCATGACTTCGAGCGGATCCTGACCGAGCCGAACGCCTCCCTGACCGATCAGTACCAGGCGCTGATGGCCACCGAAGGGGTCAAGATCGAGTTCACCCAGGACGGCATCCGCCGTCTGGCCGAGGCGGCCTGGCAGGTCAACGAGCGCACCGAGAACATAGGTGCCCGCCGTCTGCACACGGTGATGGAGCGGCTGATGGAAGATATCTCCTACGACGCCTCCGAGAAGTCCGGCGAGACCTTCGTCATCGACACCGACTACGTCAACGCCCACCTGGGTGCCCTGATCGAGGACGAGGATCTGAGCCGCTATATTCTGTAAGCTCGCCCCTCCCGATAAAAAAACGCCTCCCTTCGCGGAGGCGTTTTTTATGCGTCACGCTCAGGCCCTGACCGGCAGCGCCTCCCGGCGGCGACCCACCAGCCAGAGCGCCAGGCCAATCAGCAAGGCGCTCAGGGCGAAGAGGGCCCGGGTGCCGAACACCAGCTCGCTGGCCAGGGTCAGGCCCTGCTCCCCCACCAGGGCGGCGAACAGGCCGCCGAGCCCGGCCACCCCGGTCAGCTGACCCAGATTGCGCGACAGGGTCAGCAGACCGGCCACGGCGCCCCGGGTCTGCTCACTCGCCCCACCCACCACGGCACTGTTGTTGGCGGTCTGGAACAGGGCATAACCGGCGGTCAGCAGCAGTATGGGCAGCAGATAGCCGAGCGGGCCGAACTGCCCCGCCGCCCCGGCCAGGGCAAGGGCCGCTGTCCCCATGACTGCCAGCCCCAGCCGGACCACCTGCCGTGCCCCCAGCCTGTCCACCAGCCAGCCGGCGGGCATGCCCGTCAGGGCCGCCAGCAGGGGCCCGCCCGATATCATCAGGCCGACAGTCCCGAGACTGAGGTCGAAGACCCCCCTCAGGTAGAAGGGGCCTATGAGCAGGGTCAGCACCATGACGCTGGCCACCAGGGCGCTGGCGACAAGGCCGTTGCGCAGCCCCGGGGCCCCCAGCAACGCCAGCGGCAGCAGGGGCACAGGGGCGTTGCGCTCGCGGCGAACGAACGAGGCCGTGACCAGCAGGGCCCCCGCCCCCCACCAGAGGGCCAGGGCGCCCCCCAGGGTCAGCGCCAGGCCGTAGCAGAGCAGGGCCGCCACCAGCAGTGACAGGCTAACGAGGTTCACCCCCTCTTCATGTGGCGAGCAGCCGTCCCGGGGCAGACCGAGCCGGGCACAGCCCAGTGCCAGCAGGCTGAGGGGCACCAGCAGCAGGAAGGGGGCCTGCCAGCCAAAGCCGGCCGTCAGCAGGCCGCCAAAGGAGGGGCCGAGCGCCGTGCCGCAGGCCGACAGGGTACCGAGCAGCCCCATGCCCCAGCCCCGCCGCGCCGGCGGCACCAGCTGGCCCACCATGGCCAGTGCCAGGGAGAGCATGCAGGCCGCAGCGATCCCCTGCAGGGCACGGGCCGCGCTCAGCCAGCCTATGGTCGGTGCCAGGGCGCACAGCAACGAGGCCAGCGCAAAGAGCCCCAGCCCCAGGAGCAGCAGGCGACGCCGACCGAACCTGTCCCCCAGTCGGCCGGCCACCACAGTCAGGCAGGTGATCCCCAGCAGATAGGCCACCAGCACCCACTGCAGACTGGCAAAGGGCACAGCAAAGGCCTGCCCCAGGGCAGGCAGCACCATGTTGGCCAGGCTCCCCCCCAGCATGGGCAGCAGGGTGGCGAGGCCGAGCGCCAGCAGGCCGAGGCGGCGAGCGGCAGGGATCGGGAGCGACTTGTATTGTGACATGGCACTTTCTCCGGCAGAGGATGATGCCCACAAGGCTAGCGGGAGGCATGATCAGGCGGAAGACGCACGACTTGCAGCTTATAGCTGCACCAGACGCCATATGAAGAGAGAGGTTCTCGCGTATGATGAAGCCAACCGGCCGTCATGGGTCATCACCCGGGATCCCCGGCTCGGCGAGGGCAATGCCATGAATACCCCCGACTTCAATCTGCTGCTGACCTTGGATGCCCTGCTGGACGAGGGCAGCGTGGCCGGTGCCGCCAGACGACTCTCCTTGAGCCCCTCCGCCATGAGCCGCGCCCTGGCCAGGCTGCGCGAGACCACGGGCGACCCCCTGCTGGTGCGGGCGGGCCGGGGTCTGGTGCCCACGCCGCGGGCCCTGGCCCTGCGCGCTCAGGTCAGCCAGCTGGTGCAGGATGCGCACGCCGTGCTGCGCCCCCAGCAGGAGATAGATCCGGCCCGGCTGGTGCGCACCTTTCGCCTGAGATCCAGCGACGGCTTAGTGGAGGCGGTCGGCCCTGCCCTGCTGGCCCGGCTCGCCGCCGAGGCCCCCGGGGTCAGGCTGCACTTCCTGGCCAAACCCGACAAGGGGAGCGGCCCCCTGCGCAGCGGCGAGCTGGATTTCGAAACCGGCGTCATAGGCGCAGAGACGGCGCCCGAGCTGCGCACCCAGGCGCTGTTTCAGGACAGCTTCGTCGCCGTGGTTCGTCCGGGCCACCCCCTGTGCGAGGGCCCCCTGACCGCCACCCGCTATGCCGCCGCCCGCCACATACTGGTGTCGCGGCGCGGGCTGGAGCAGGGCCCCATAGACGAGGCCCTGGCGCGCCTCGGGCTGACACGCACGGCGGCGACCCTGGTCCCCGGCTTTGCCACTGCCCTGGCCCTGGTGCGGGGTAGCGACCTGGTGGCAACCGTGCCCGAGCGGCACTGCGCCGCCCTGCACGCCGATCTGGTGACCCTGCCCTTGCCCTTCCCGCTGGCAGGGATCAGGGTTGCCCTGATCTGGCACCCCAGCCAGGACGCCGACCCGGCTCACCGCTGGCTGCGCGCCCTCATCCGCGAGACCTGCGCCCAGGCTCCCTATGGAGGGGACGCCAGGGAGAGCTGATCGCCCCCGGCGGCAGACAAGTCCACCTGCGGGCCGCCCGGGAAGCAGGGCGTGGCCGTACGGGAGTCCGAGGCTTCTGGTCCGCTGCACCCACCCTTTCCCTCCTTCACGCAGCGCCGCAAGGCCCCGCTCACCCTTGTTCAAAAAAAGATCGACCCGCCCCTTCCCTCGGGTTTATACGAGCGTATAATTCAGTTCAAAATCTATGCGGCAGGAGCCTTGCTGAATGCACCCCACTCGTCAAAAACTGCTCGATACCGGCCTTGCCATCGCGACCGACAAGGGGTTGCGCGGCCTCACGGTACGCGAGCTGGCGGCGGCGGCCGAGGTCAATCTCGGCACCTTCGTCTACCACTTCGGCAACCGCGACAGCTATATCGACGAGCTGGTGGAGCTCTGGTACGCCCCCCTCTATGACGAGCTCAAGGCGGTGGCGGCCAAAGGCTCCTACCCCTCCGCCATCGCCATGTTCGAAGCGACCATGGAGGCACTGATCGCCCTGGTGGCGCGCCAGCGCAGCTTCATCAACCACCTGTTTGGCGATGCCCTGGCTGGCGAGCGCGCGGCCCAGCGCTTTCTGCTGAGCCTGCCGCGCCGCCACCCCCTGCTGCTGCTCGAGCAGGTTCAGAAGGCGCAGGCGGAGGGATCCCTGGTGGCAGGCAACCCGCTGCAGCTGATGATCTTCATCATGGGTTCGGTGGGTCTGCCCCTGGTGATCGCCGGCGGCGGTCGCCAGCTCGGCTGGTTGCCCCCGGAGGCCTCCCCCTTTCTGTCCCAGATAGACAACCCTGAGGCCGCCCGGCAACGCCTGGTATGGGCCCTGCGCGGCCTGCGCGGCACCGAAGGAGATCCCGCATGAAACAACGCATCGCCATCCTGGCCGTGCTGCTGACCCTGCTCAGTGGCTACCTCGGGTGGCAGGGCCGCCCCGAAGGAGATCCCGCATGAAACAACGCATCGTTATCCTGGCCCTGCTGCTAACCGTTATCGGCGGTTATCTCTGGTGGCAGGGCCGCCCGGCCGACGGTTCCATCCTCTACGGCAACGTCGACATCCGCGATGTGAACCTGGCGTTCAGGGTCGGGGGCAGGGTCAGCGAGGTGCTGGTGGATGAGGGGGACAGCGTGACAGCGGGTCAGCCGCTGGCCCGTCTCGATCCCGTGCCCCTCGCCCACGAGCGCGACAGCGCTTGCGCCAATCTGGCCGCCCTCACTGCAGCCAATGCCTTGATCCACAAGGGATATCGCAGCGAAGAGCGCGATCGGGCACGGGCCGAGCTGGCCGCCGCCGAGGCGGCCGCACTCGAGGCAGAGCAGCAGTGGCGTCGCCAGAGCGCGCTGGCGGCGACCGGCGCCATCTCCCGCGGCCAGCTCGACAGCGCCCGCTCCCAGCGGGATCAGACCCAGGCCCAGGTGCGCGCCACCCGCGAGCAGCTCGGCCAGCTCGAGACCGGCTACCGTCCGGAGGAGATAGCCCAGTCCGATGCCCAGCTGCAAGGGGCCAAAGCGGCGCTGGCCAGTGCCGAGCTGGCGCTCGCCGACGCCGAGCTGACCGCCCCGAGCGACGGCATCCTCCTCACCCGCGCCATCGAGATCGGCAGCATGGTGCAGCCGGGGGCCACCGCCTTCAACCTCTCACTGACCGCCCCGGTCTGGGTGCGCGCCTATGTGGAGGAGCCCTGGCTCGGCCACTTCCCGAGCGGCGCCAAAGTGACTCTCACCACAGACTCGCGGCCGGACAAGCCCTATCAGGGGGTGGTGGGCTTTGTCTCCCCCACCGCCGAGTTCACCCCCAAATCCGTGGAGACGCCGGATCTTCGCACTCACCTGGTCTACCGGCTGCGCATAGTCGTGCAGGATCCTGACTCTGCCCTGCGCCAGGGGATGCCGGTCACCGTCAGGCTGCAGCCATGAATGCCGCCATCCAGCTCGCCGGGCTCACCAAGCGCTTCGGCGATCGGGTCGCCCTCAACGCCATCTCGGCCACCATTCCGAGCGGCGGCATCACGGGCCTGGTGGGCCCCGACGGCGCAGGCAAGAGCACCCTGCTGCGCCTGCTGGCCGGTCTGCTGGTGCCGGAGGCCGGGGAAATCCGGGTGCTCGGGCTGGATCCGGTGCGCGAGGGGGATGCCCTGCGTCAGCGCCTCGGCTACATGCCCCAGCAGTTCGGGCTCTACGAGGATCTCAGTGTGCAGGAGAACCTCAGCCTCTACGCCGACTTGCGCGGGGTGCTGGAGCCGGAACGCACCCCCACCTTCGAGCGGCTGCTCGCCTTCACCGATCTCGCCCGCTTCACCGCAAGGCCGGCGGGCAAGCTCTCTGGCGGGATGAAGCAGAAGCTGGGGCTGGCCTGCGCCCTGCTCGGCACCCCCGACGTGCTGCTGCTGGACGAGCCCGGGGTCGGGGTCGATCCCATCTCCCGCCGCGCCCTCTGGCAGATGGTGCGGGAGCTCGCCCAGGGAGGCATGACTGTGCTCTGGAGCACCGCCTACCTCGATGAGGCCGAGCTGTGCGATCACGTGCTGCTGATGGCGGACGGCGAGGTGCGCACCAGCGGCACCCCGGCGACACTCATGGGCGCCATGGCGAGCCGCTGCTGGCTGCTGGAAGCGGGAGAGCTGGACGGCCGGGAGCGGCGCGCCCTGTTGCGCCGCGCCCTGGCCCACCCGGCCGTGATGGACGGCGCCGTGGCGGGGGAGCGGGTGCGCCTGCTGCTGCACCCGGGCATGACGCCCCCGCCGCTGGCAGAGCTGCAACTGACCAACGGCACCTTTCAACCGGCCCAACCCCGGCTCGAAGATGCCTTTATCGATCTGCTTGGCGGCGGCCCCGGAGGGGAATCCAGCCTGGCGCAGCTGATGCGCGAGGCCAGCCTGCCCGAGGGGGTCTCCCCGGAGGCAGTGATCGAGGCGCGCCGCCTCACCAAGCGCTTCGGCGACTTCACCGCCACCGACGACGTCAGCTTCGCGGTGCGCCGGGGGGAGATCTTCGGCCTGCTCGGCCCCAACGGGGCAGGCAAGTCCACCACCTTCAAGATGGAGTGCGGCCTGCTGCGCCCGAGCAGCGGGCAGGCGCTGGTGACCGGCATCGATCTGGCCCGCAGCCCCTCGGCGGCGCGTCAGCACCTCGGCTACATGGCCCAGAAGTTCTCCCTCTACAAGCAGCTCACCGTGGCCCAGAACCTGTCGTTCTTCGCCGGCATCTACGGCCTGTTCGGTCGCCAGCAGCAGACGCGCATCGACGCCATGGTGGAGGCGTTCGCCCTCGCCCCCTGGCTCGGCCAGCAGACGGAATCCCTGCCGCTTGGCCTGCGCCAGCGCCTATCGCTGGCCTGCGCCCTGCTCCACGAGCCGCCGCTGCTGTTTCTCGACGAGCCCACTTCAGGGGTCGATCCCGTCACCCGGCGGGAATTCTGGTCCCACATCAATGCCCTGGCCGATCACGGCGTCACCGTGCTGGTCACCACCCACTTCATGGACGAGGCGGAGTATTGCGATCGCATCGCCCTCATCTACCGCGGTCGCCTGCTGGCCCTGGGTACCCCGGACGAGCTCAAGGGGCTGGCCGCCAAGGACGCAGCAACTTCTTTGCCCACCTCTTCATTGCCAACAATGGAAGAGGCCTTTATCACCCTGGTCGAGCAGGCCAGCGAGGAGGACGCATGAGCATCAACCGCCGCCGACTGCTGGCCCTGTGCCGCAAGGAGTCCCTGCAAATCGTCCGTGACCCCAGCAGCATCCTCATCGCCTTCATCATGCCCGTGGTGCTGCTGGTGGTGATGGGCTACGCCATCAACCTGGACGTGGACCACCTGCGGCTCGGCATCTGGCGCACCGATAGCGGCGCCCCTGCGGTGCGGCTGGAGCAGGCCCTTCGCGGCTCCACGGCGCTGGAAATCCACGGCGGCCCGAGCAAGGCGGCGCTGCTCGCCAGTCTGGAGCGCGGCGAGATCCGCGGCCTGCTGGTGATCGATGACGGCTTCTCCGCCGCCCTGGCCGGTCAGGGGGATGGCACGCCGAAAGCCCTGCTGCTCACCGACGGCTCCGAACCCAACACGGCGAACTTCGTCACCAACTACGTGCAGGGGATCTGGCAGGGGTGGCTCGCCAGGGAGGGATTCTCCCTGCCGCTGGCGGTGGAGAGCCGCGCCTGGTTCAACCCGGCGCTGGTGAGCCGCAACTTCCTGGTGCCGGGCTCCATCGCCGTGGTGATGACCATCATAGGCGCCCTGCTCACCTCCCTGGTGGTGGCCCGGGAGTGGGAGCGCGGTACCATGGAGGCGCTGCTCGCCACCCCGGTGACCAAGACAGAACTGCTGCTCTCCAAGCTGCTGCCCTACTACGGGCTCGGCATCGCCGCCATGCTCATCTGCCTGCTCTTCTCGGTGGCCGTGATGGGGGTGCCCTGGCGCGGCTCGCTGATCTCCCTGTTCGTGCTCACCACCCTGTTTCTCGGCAGCGCCCTCGGGCTCGGGCTCTTTCTCTCCACAGTGATGCGCAGCCAGTTCAACGCCGCCCAGGCCGCGCTGACGGCGGCCTTCCTGCCGGCCATGATGCTCTCGGGCTTCGTGTTCGAAATCGCCAGCATGCCGCCCCTGCTGCGGGCCATCACCCACCTGATCCCGGCCCGCTACTTCGCGAGCTCGTTGCAGACCCTCTACCAGGCGGGCAACGTGCTCTCCATCCTGCTGGTCAACGGCGTCTGCCTGCTGCTGCTGGCCGCCTTCTGGCTGGCCCTCACCGCCCGCAAGACGCGGCGCACCCTGGAGTAAACATGCTGATCCGACTCTGGTGGCTGATCCGAAAAGAGTTGCAGGCCCTGATGGGCAATACCCAGGGGCGCTTCCTGCTCATCATGCCGGTGCTGCTGCAAACCGCCCTCTTCCCCTTCGCCGCCACCCTGGAGGTGACCGGCAACACGCTCGCCATCTACGACCAGGATGGGGGGACGCAGAGCCGGGAGCTCATCGAGCGCCTCACCCACATGCCCGCCTTCACCACAGTGGTGCCGGTGGCGGGCGAGGCGGGGATGACCAGTGCCCTCACCGGGCAGCAGGCGCTGATCGGCCTCATCATCCCGCAGGATTTCTCCCGCCGACTGGCGCGTGGCGAACCGGCCAAGGTGCAGCTCATCATCGACGGGCGCCGCTCCAACGGGGGCCAGGTGGCGGCGGGCTACATCAATCAGGTGATCGCCCGCTGGCAGAGCGAGGGCAAGGGGCTGCCTACGCTCACGGTGCGCCACCTCTACAACCCCAACATCGAGTTTCGCTGGCACGTACTCCCCTCCCTGGTGGCCATCATCACCACCATAGGCTGCCTCATCGTCACCGCGCTCTCGGTGGCGCGGGAGCGGGAAGAGGGCACCTTCGATCAGTTGCTGGTCTCTCCCCTCACCCCGGGCTGGATCATGGCGGGCAAGGCGGTACCCGGCATTCTGGTGGCGGTGGGCCAGGGCGCCATAGTCGCGCTGGCGGCCCGCTTCCTCTATCAGGTGCCGTTTGGCGGCAGCACCACGCTGCTGATGGCGGGCATGGTCTGCTACGGCCTGGCGCTGGCGGGGATAGGGCTCTTCGTCTCGTCCCTCTGTTCGACCCAGCAGCAGGCGTTTCTCGGGGTCTTCTCCTTCATGGTGCCGGCGGTGATCCTCTCGGGCTATGTCTCCCCCATCGAGAACATGCCGCTGTTGTTCCAGTGGCTGGCGGCCGTGGATCCCCTCAGCCACTTCATCCTGCTGCTCAAGGGGGTCTTCCTCAAGGATCTCGGCTGGTCGGCGGCCTGGCCCCTGCTCTGGCCCCTGCTCGCCATCGCCGGAGCCACCCTCTCCCTCGCGCTGGCCATGTTCCGCCGCCATATCGCCTGATGACCCGGCCCCTGCCAGGGGTCGGCCTCTTGCCCGCCATGCCGGCACTCAACCGGGGCCGCGCCGGGTACGGAAACCGTCAACTGGTATACCCATTTATGTATAAGTTTGAATTTCCTCGAATTACCCCTGAGGAGATATATAAATAGACACTTGATTTGCATCAATCGACCGCCCCCGCCGACTCGGTAGCCTAGCCTCAGAATGATGTTTTATTACTCCAAACTTGAGGCAACTATGAGCAAAGTCAGACTGGTCGTTGTGGGCAACGGCATGGTGGGGCACCGCTTCATCGAAGAGCTGATCGAGCGGGCCGATCCGGGCCGCTACGAGATCACCGTCTTCGGTGCAGAACCCCGTCCCGCCTACGATCGTGTCCATCTATCCTCCTACTTCTCCCACCACACCAGCGAAGATCTCTCCCTCGTCAAACCCGGCTTCTACGACAAACACGGCATCCGGTTGCTGCTCGGCGAAGCGGTGAAAAAAATCGACAGGGCCAACCGCGAGGTGCACTCCAACAAGGGCACTGTGGTCGGGTACGACAAGCTGGTGCTGGCCACCGGCTCCTACCCCTGGGTGCCGCCCATCCAGGGCAGTCAGCACCACGAATGCTTCGTTTATCGCACCATAGAGGATCTGAAAGCCATCCGCAGCGCCGCCAGGAGCGGCAAGAGCGGGGTGGTGATCGGGGGCGGCCTGCTTGGCCTCGAAGCGGCCGGTGCCCTCAAGGCGCTGGGACTCGAGACCCACGTGGTGGAGTTTGCTCCTGTGCTGATGGCCGAGCAGCTCGACGGTCAGGGCGGCCAGCTGCTGCGCCGCAAGATCGAGTCCATGGGCGTGCAGGTACACACCAGCAAGAGCACCAGCGAGATCCTGATGCACGGCGGCCGCGACGCCCAGCACCGCCTCGCCTTCGCCGATGGCAGCCAGCTGGAAGTGGATGTGGTGGTCTTCTCCACCGGCATCCGCCCGCAGGACACCCTGGGCCGTTATTGCGAACTGGCCATAGCCCCGCGTGGCGGCGTGGCTGTCGACGATCACTGCCTCACCTCAGACCCGGACATCTACGCCATCGGCGAGTGCGCCGCCTGGCAGGGCCGCTTCTTCGGGCTGGTGGCGCCCGGCTACAAGATGGCCCAGATCACCGTCGACCATCTGCTCGGCGGCGACAGCCGCTTCGAAGGGGCGGACATGAGTGCCAAGCTCAAGCTGCTCGGCGTCTCCGTCGGCTCCATCGGTGATGCCCATGGCCGCACCCCGGGCAGCCACAGCTATGTCTTTCAGGATGACCAGGCTGGCGTCTACAAGAAGATAGTGGTGAACGAAGACAACAGCCGATTGCTCGGCGCCGTGCTGGTGGGTGACGTGGAAGATTACGGCAACCTGCTGCAGATGATGCTCAACGCCCTGCCGCTGCCGAGCCACCCGGACACCTTGATCCTGCCTGCCTACGCCGGTGCCAAGCCGACCCTGGGGGTGGATGCCCTGCCCGCCAGCGCCCAGATCTGCTCCTGCTTCGACGTCTCCAAGGGGGACATAGCCCAGGCGGTGGCCGAGGGTCACACCACCCTCGCCGCCATCAAGCAGCACACCAAGGCCGGTACCGGCTGTGGCGGCTGCGTGCCGCTCATCAGCCAGGTGCTCAACGCCGAGCTGGTGAAGCAGGGCATCGAGGTCAACAACCATCTCTGCGCCCACTTCCCCCACTCCCGCCAGGAGCTGTTCCACCTGGTCAAGGTGGAGGGGATCAAGAGCTTCGACGAGCTGCTGGCCAAACACGGTCAGGGCCATGGCTGCGAGGTGTGCAAACCGACCGTCGGCTCCATCCTCGCCTCCTGCTGGAACGACTATGTGCTGAGCCCGCTCAATACCCAGCTGCAGGACACCAACGACATCTTTCTCGGCAACATGCAAAAGGACGGCAGCTACTCCGTCATCCCGCGCATGGCCGGCGGTGAAGTGACGCCGGAAGGGCTGCTGGCGGTGGCCGAAGTAGCCCGCGACTACAAGCTCTACACCAAGATCACCGGCGCCCAGCGCATCGGTCTGTTCGGGGCTCAGAAGGATGACCTGCCCGCCATCTGGCGCAAACTGCTGGCGGCGGGCTTCGAGACCGGTCAGGCCTACGCCAAGGCGCTGCGCATGGCCAAGACCTGCGTCGGCAGCACCTGGTGCCGCTTCGGCGTGCAGGACAGCGTCGGCCTCGGGGTCTTCCTCGAGAACCGCTACAAGGGCATTCGCACCCCGCACAAGATGAAGTTCGGCGTCTCCGGCTGTACCCGCGAATGTGCGGAAGCCCAGGGCAAGGACGTCGGCATCATCGCCACCGACGCGGGCTGGAACCTCTATGTGGGCGGCAACGGCGGCATGAAGCCGCGTCACGCCGACCTGCTGGCTTCTGACCTCGACCGCGAAACCCTCATCAAGCTGATCGACCGCTTTATGATGTTCTACGTCACCAGCGCCGACAAACTGCAGCGCACCTCGGTCTGGCTCGGCAATCTGGAAGGGGGCGTCGACTACCTGCGCGAGGTGATAGTCCACGACAAGCTGGGGCTGGCCGACACCCTGGAACGCGACATCCAGACCCTCATCGACAGCTACGAGTGCGAATGGTCGCGCACCCTCAACGAAGAGGAAGCGCTCAAGCGTTTCAGCCACTTCATCAACAGCGACAAGCGCGACCCGGACGTTCAGTTCGTCGCCGAGCGCGACCAGCACAGGCCCGCCACCCCGGCCGAGCGCATCCCCGTCTATCAGATCGAAGTGGAGGCAAAGTGATGAAATTAGCCTGTCAACTCAACGACATACTCCCTGGCACCGGCGTCTGTGCTCTGATCGAGGGGCGTCAGATCGCCCTGTTCCGCCCGAGCGCGGCGGCCGAGGTGTTCGCCATCGACAACCGGGATCCCTTCTTCGCCGCCAACGTGCTGTCGCGTGGCATCGTAGGTGAACACGAGGGTGAGCTCTGGGTCGCCAGCCCGCTCAAGAAGCAGCACTTCCGCCTGCGCGACGGCCACTGCCTCGAGAACGCCGCCATGTCGGTGCAAAGCTATCCCGCTGAGGTGCGCGACCAGCAAGTCTGGGTCGCCGTCTAACACCATGCATATCAAGGGCTGCCCGCGGGCGGCCCTCTTGAAGGAAACAAAGATGTATACCGACACCATCAACAAGTGCGCCGCCAACGCGGCCCGCATCAATCGCTTCGAGCGCAGCGACAAGCTCGGCTTCTGGCTCAGCTCCGCCATGGCGGGGGCCTATGTGGGCCTTGGCATCATCCTGATCTTCACCCTCGGCAACCTGGTGGATCCCAGCGTGCGTCCGCTGGTGATGGGGGCCACCTTCGGCATAGCCCTGACCCTGGTGATCATCGCCGGCTCCGAGCTGTTTACCGGCCACACCATGTTCCTCACCTTCGGGGTGAAGAGCGGCAAGATCACCATGGCCGACCTGCTGCGCATCCTGCCCCAGACCTGGGCCGGCAACCTGCTCGGCTCCATAGCAGTGGCGCTGATCTACTCCTACGGCGGCAGCCTGCTGCCGGACGCGGGCAGCCTGGCCCACAAGGTGGCGCTGGCCAAGACCCAGGCACCGGCCCTGACCCTGTTCATGAAGGGCGTGCTGTGCAACTGGTTGGTCTGCCTCGCCATCTGGATGGCGCTGCGCACCGAGGGTGCCGCCAGGTTCATCGCCATCTGGTGGTGCCTGCTGGCCTTCATCGCCTCCGGCTACGAGCACTCGGTCGCCAACATGACCCTGTTCGCCCTCTCCTGGTTTGGTGCCCACTCCGAGGCCTACACCCTGGGCGGCATCGGCCACAACCTGCTGTGGGTGACGCTCGGCAACACAGTCTCCGGCGCCCTCTTCATGGGCCTCGGCTACTGGTATGCCACCCCCAAGGCGGAGCGCCCGGTCGCGGTGAGCGACGCCACCGCCAGCCAGCGCAAAGCAGCCTAATCAGGAGGCCCCATGGACTACTTGCCCATCTTTTGCCGACTCGACAACAAACCCGTGCTGCTGGTCGGCGGCGGCGAGGTAGCGGAGCGCAAGGCGCGCCTGCTGCTGGATGCCGGTGCCCAGCTCACAGTAGTCGCGCCCGAGCTCGACCCCGAGCTGGCGGAACTGGCTGCCAACGGGAGCATCGAGTGGCTGGCCGGCGAATTCGCGCCGGCGCAACTGGCGGGCAAGTGGCTGGTGGTGGCCGCCACCGATCGGCGCGAGGTGAACGCCCTGGTCTACCAGAGCGCGAACCAGGCCCGGATCTTTGCCAACGTGGTGGATGACCCGACACGCTCCAGCTTCATCATGCCGTCGATCATCGACCGCTCGCCGCTGATGGTGGCCATCTCCTCCGGCGGCAAGGCGCCGGTGCTGGCCCGGCTGCTGCGGGAAAAACTGGAAGCCCTGCTGCCCCAGCATCTGGGCGCCGTCGCGGCCTTCGCCGGCAGCCTGCGGGAGCGGGTCAAGGCCCGCTTCGCCACCATGGGAGAGCGGCGCCGCTTCTGGGAGCGGCTGCTCGGGGCGGATCGGCTCGGGCAGGCGCTGGCGCGGGGGGATGGCGCCTCGGCCAATCAGCTGGCCGACAACCTGTTTGCCGAGGAGAGCAAGGCTCACGGCGAAGTGGTGCTGGTCGGTGCCGGCCCCGGCGATCCGGGCCTGCTCACCCTGCACGCCCTGCGTCAGATGCAGCAGGCGGACGTGGTGGTCTATGACCGCCTGGTCTCGGACGAGGTGATGGCGCTGGTGCGCCGGGATGCCAGGCGCATCTTCGTCGGCAAGCAGGCGGGCAACCACTGCGTGCCCCAGGAGGGGATCAACCAGCTCTTGCTGGAGGAGGCGAAGAAGGGGCAGCGGGTGGTGCGGCTGAAGGGGGGCGACCCCTTCATCTTCGGCCGTGGCGGCGAGGAGCTGGAGACGCTGGTGGGCAGCGGCATCGGCTTCCAGGTGGTGCCGGGGATCACCGCGGCCAGTGGCTGCGCCGCCTACGCCGGTATTCCCCTGACCCACCGCGATCACGCCCAGAGCGTGCGCTTCGTCACCGCCCACGGCAAGGGGGGCGCCCGGGATCTCGACTGGCCGCTGCTGGCAAGAGACAAGCAGACCCTGGTGTTCTATATGGGGCTCTCATCCTGCGCTACCATCCGCGAGCAACTGCTGGCCCACGGCAAGGGGGGCGACACCCCGGTGGCGCTGATCGAGCGCGGCACCCAACCTAGCCAGCGGGTCATCCGTGGCACCCTGAATGAGCTGCCCGCGCTGGCGGTGGGGGTCGAGAGTCCGGCTCTTATCATGGTGGGATCCGTGGTGACCCTGGCGGACAAGCTCGCCTGGTTCGGGCAAGGATGTGCCGCAGACGCGGCCCTGGCTTCGGCCTGATATCGCTTCATATGCCAACGCCACCTCAGGGTGGCGTTTCTTTTCCTGCATTTACTGTCATAACCTCTTGTTTTGAATTTGGTATCCTATGGAGCAAGGCCATCCGGCCAACCGAATTCAGGAATCTTGCTGCATGTCTCTCCCCCCCAAGAACAGCGCCAAACAGCGTGAACACGACAGAGCCCGCATCCTCACCCTGCTGCTGGCCGACGATGCCCTCACCGACAGCCTGCTCGATCCCCAAGGGGTGCAGGACGCCGAGCTGCGGGATCAGACCAGCGAGCTGACGCGCCTGGTCAACAGCCTGCCGGCCGCCGACGTCGCCGATGCCCTGGAGTCCCTGCCGCCGGACGAGCGCCACGTGCTCTGGCAGCAGGTGGATCCGGAGCGCCACGGCCAGATCCTGGTGGAGGCGTCGGAGACGGTGTGGGACAGCCTGATCAGCGGCATGAGCGACAAGGAGTTGCTGCATGCCCTGCGTACCCTCGACATCGACGACCAGATCTATCTGGGCCAGTACCTGCCTCGCAACCTGATGGGCCGGTTGCTCACCTCCATGGCCCCCGACCAGCGCGACCGGGTACGGGAGGTGATCCGCTACGGCAAGCACACCGTCGGCGCCATGATGGACTTCGAGCTGATCACGGTACGGGCCGACATAAGCCTGGCGACTGTGCAGCGCTATCTGCGCCAGCTCGGCAAGATCCCCGCCAACACCGACAAGCTGTTCGTCACCGACAGGCGCAACCGGCTGCAGGGGGAGCTGCCGCTCACCACAGTGCTGCTGCACAGACCCGAGACCCTGGTGGCCGAGGTGATGGAGAAGGATCCGATCACCTTCGATCCGGAAGACAACGACGAGGCGGCCGCCCGTACCTTCGAGCGGGACGATCTCGTCTCCGCCGCCGTGGTGGATGGCAAGGGCAAGCTGATGGGGAGGCTCACCGTCGCCGAAGTGGTGGACCTGGTCTATGAGGAGAGCGACACCGATCTGCGCCGCATGGGGGGGATCAGCGAGGAAGAAGACGTGTTCGCCCCTGTCACCAAGGCGGTCAAGACCCGCTGGGCCTGGCTCGCCCTCAACCTCTGTACCGCCTTTGTGGCCTCCCGGGTCATAGGCCTGTTCGAGCACAGCATCTCGCAGCTGGTGGCGCTGGCGGCCCTGATGCCCATAGTCGCAGGGATTGGCGGCAACACGGGCAACCAGACCATCACCATGATAGTGCGGGCCCTGGCGCTGCAGCACATCCAGCCGGGCAACGTCTCCTTCCTGCTGTGGCGGGAGCTGGGCGTGGCGCTGATCAACGGCCTGGTGTGGGGCGGCACCATGGGGGTCGCGACCTACTTCCTCTATCAGGATGCTGCCCTGGGCGCCGTGATGACCCTCGCCATGGTGCTGAACCTGCTGGTGGCGGCCCTGATGGGGGTCATCATCCCCATGACCATGAGTCGGCTGGGGCGGGATCCGGCGGTGGGGGCCAGCGTGATGATCACCGCCATCACCGACACCGGCGGCTTCTTCATCTTCCTCGGTCTCGCGACCCTGTTCCTGCTCTAGCCCCAGATGGCAGCCACCAGGGTGTCCGGCACCCTGGTGGCCTCAGACCCCGCCAGCCCCGGATGGCAGGCCCTTGTCCCGCACAGGAATCCGGGGGCGTCGCCGCGACAAAAACGGGGATTCCCGCCTCTGGGCAAGGAATAGTCGTTGAAATGCCAACCCCACTCCTTATACTGGATCCACCTGTTTCCAGCGGTGGATCTGACACAATGGAATACAACACTTCAGAACTGTGCGACATCTATCAGGACATGGTGGATGTACTCGAACCCATGCTCTGCTCCTTCGGCGGCCGTGCCTCTTTCGGCGGCGTCATCACCACGGTCAAATGCTTCGAATCGAACGGTCTCATCCGTGAAGTCGTCAAAGAGAACGGCGTCGGTCGCGTGCTGCTGATCGACGGCGGCGGCTCCATGCGCCGGGCCCTGATCGACAGCGAGATCGCCACCACGGCGGCGGAAAACGAGTGGGAAGGCATCGTCTGCTACGGCTGCGTGCGCGAGGTCGACATCCTGGAAGATCTCGACATCGGCATCCAGGCCCTGGCCGCCATCCCGGTCGGTGCCGACCACAAGGATGTGGGAGAGACGGATCTGCCAGTCAACTTCGGCGGTGTCACCTTCCTGCCGGACGATCACCTCTACGCCGACACCACAGGGGTGATCCTCTCCCCCGATGCGCTCGACATCGAATAAGCCGACACAGACTGAAGATGGGAGCCTTGGCTCCCATTTTTTATGGCTGCAACTTGCTGAAAAACAGACAAAAAAAGAGGGCCAGTAAACAACTGGCCCCTTAACTGGAAGCAATGTGAGCAATGTCGTGCCTTCACAAGAAGTCCATCACGTTGGAACAAATGAAGTCTTTCCCGGAAAACAAGGTAACAATAATCATTCTCATTTAACTGTGCAAGCCTTATTTGTAAAATGTGCAAAAAAAATGACCACCGCGCGGGTGGTCATTCTCGTCAGGCTTGTCGTGTGGCCGTTTGCAGACTGGCCAGGCCGGCCTCCCCCACCAGCTTGCGGCTGAGGTAGCGCAGCAGCACGCCGTAGAGTGGCACGAACAATCCCAGGCTTATCAGCAGCTTGAACACGTAATCCACGGTCGCGATCTCGACCCAGTGCTCGGCCATGAAGGGATCCGTGCTGCGCCAGAAGGCGATGCTGAAGAAGGCGATGGTATCCACCAGGTTGCCGAACAGGGTCGAGGCGGCCGGTGCCACCCACCAGGCCCTGAGCAGCCTCAGGCGGTTGAACACCACCACGTCCATGAACTGGCCCACTAGGTAGGCCATAAAGCTGGCTAACGCAATCCGGGCAACAAAGAGGTTGAACTCCGCCAGGTTGCCCATGCCCTGATAACTGCCTTCGAAGAAGAGCACGGAGAGCACATAGGAAACGGCCAGGGCCGGCAGCATCACGGTCTGGATGATCTTGCGGGCCAGTCCGGCGCCGAAGATCCGCACCGTCAGATCGGTGGCCAGGAAGATGAACGGGAAGCTGAAGGCACCCCAGGTGGTGTGGAAGCCAAAGATGGTGATCGGCAGCTGCACCAGGTAGTTGCTGCTGGCGATGATCAGGATGTGGAACAACGAGAGACGCACCAGCGCCGTCTGGTGCTGAGCAAGGGTCAGATTCATGTTGTGACCTTTTTGGTTAATGGGGTTAGGGAACCCATACCGCCACCATGGCGATAATTGAGGGGCGAGATTATACGCCCCGACGCGGATAGTTCAATCCTTATGCTATGAGGTGGCTGAGTGCTGACGGCCGAGCCAGAGCACCACCTCCCTGTAGTCCGGGTGCGTCGCCTCCAGCCAGCAGCCGCTGTGCTGCTCATACTCCAGCCGCAACCGGCTGCCTTCGAACTCCAGCAGCCAGCTGTGGCGATCCGCGCCCCACTCCCGCTCGAGTGCCGCCAGTTCCCACTCCTGCAGCAAGGCCTCGGCAAGAGCCGGGAAGTTGTCCCAGTCAAGGCCCGGGCAGGCCAGCAACACCACCCCGGCCTCCCGATCCATCTGCATGACACGCCAGTTCATCTGTTGTTCCTCAACTGCTGCAAGAGAGCTCGCCACCGCAATACCACTGGGGCACCGGGGTCGCCAGATCCTCGTATTCCGGCTGCTCGTCATAGGGGCGCTGCAGGGCGGCAAACAGCCGCTCGAACGGCGCCATGTTCCCCGTCTCGGCGGCGTCTATCACCTGCTGGGCCAGGGCATTGCGCAGCACGTACTTGGGATTGACGGCATCCATCCGCACCTTGCGCGCCGCATCCTGGCTCCCTTCACGGACCAGCCGGGCCCGATAGGTTTCGAGCCACTCCTGCCAGGCGGCCGGGTCCGGCAACAGCGCCAGCAGGGAGGCGGGCCACTCCCCCTGGGTGGTCAGCTCACCCAGGCGACGCAGGAAGAGGTGATAGTCCACCCGATGTGCCGCCAGCGACTGGAACAGCTGGCGGAACAGGGCAGGATCTTCATCCTCCCAGGTCTCCAGGCCAAGCCGGGCGCGCATCAGTTCGGAGTAGTGCAGCATCAGCTGATGCTCGTACTGGGCCAGGGCCGCCGCCAGCGCATCCCCATCGATGTGGCCAGCCAGCGCCTGGGCCAGCTTCTGCAGGTTCCAGTAACCCACCGCCGGCTGCTGATCCAGGGCGTAGCGGCCACCCGGATCCGAGTGGTTGCAGACAAAGTCCGGCACATAGGCGTCGATGAAACCGTAGGGGCCGTAATCCAGGGTCAGCCCGAGCAGGGACATGTTGTCTGTGTTCATCACCCCGTGACAGAAGCCCGCCGCCTGCCACTTGGCGATGAGGCGCGCGGTGCGCCGCACCACCTCGGCGAACAGCTCGGCACCGCTTTCCAGTTCGGGGAAGTGGTGACGCAGCAGATAATCGATGAGAGCCGGTATCTTCTCCCCCTGGCCGCTCCAGGCGAAGTACTCGAAGTGACCGAAGCGCAGGTGACTGGGCGCTGTGCGCAGCACTGTCGCCCCGCTCTCGACCTGCTCCCGGTAGACGGGTTCGTCACTGCCCACCAGCACCAGGGCCCGGGTGGTCGGAATGCCGAGGGCATGGAGCGCCTCTGAGGCGAGGTATTCGCGGATGCTGGAGCGCAGCACGGCGCGGCCGTCGCCGAAGCGGGAAAACGGCGTCTTGCCCGCCCCCTTCAGGTGCAGATCCCAGCGCTGGCCATCCGGCGCCTGCTGCTCCCCCAGCAGCAGGGCGCGGCCATCCCCCAGGCGCGGGCTGTAACCGCCAAACTGATGCCCCGCATAGACCTGGGCCACCGGCTGCATGCCCGGCAACGGCTGCCCCAGTCCGCAGCAGGCGAGCCAGTCTGCCTCGCTCACCTCACCGAGCCCCAGCGCCCCAAGCAGTGCACGGTTCAGATGCAGCAACCTGGGGGCATGCAACGGCTGGGGGACCACGGGCTCGCAGGCCCAGGGCAGTTCGGTGGCGAAAGTGTTGATCAACTTCATGGTGATGGGGGTTGTCCCTGCGTATGCTCGTGTCACTCTTTATACCGCCGTCTGCCCGCACAGGCTAACAGGCGATCGCGCTATTTCATTTCACGGAGAAAACAATGCAAAAATGGATATATGCCCTGCCCCTGCTGGCACTGGCCTGGGGACATCAGGTCAAGGCCGCCGACATCGAAGCGGGCAAGGCCAAGGCGACTGTCTGCGCCGCCTGTCATGGGGTGGATGGCAAGGCGAGTGTCCCCGTCTATCCCCATCTGGCCGGACAGAACTCTGCCTATCTGCTGAAACAGATGAAAGCCTTCAAGGAGGGCAGCCGCACCGAGCCCCTGATGGCACCCTTCATGGCGATGCTGACCGAGGCGGATATGGAGAACCTGGCGGCCTATTACGCCAGCCTGAAATAACCGGCCTTACCCAGGCAACCCGGCCCTTTCTTGCAAAGAGGACCTTCCTTTACAGAGAGAGGCGTAAAAGTGCCCCTCCATTCTCGAGGGGAAGGCTGGGGTCACTTCCTAGCGGCGGCAATACTCGATGATAAGGTCCATAAAGGCTTCACCGAAGCGCTCCAGCTTGCGGTGGCCTACACCGTTGATGGCCAGCATCTCGTCCTCGGTCATCGGCATCGCCGCTGACCCCAACTCCACCAGGGTCGACCCTAGCGGCGGCAATACTCGATGATAAGGTCCATAAAGGCCTCGCCGAAGCGCTCCAGCTTGCGGTGACCGACACCATTGATGGCCAGCATCTCGTCCTCGGTCATCGGCATCAGCTGGGCCATCTCCACCAGGGTGGCGTCGTTGAACACCACGTAGGGCGGCACCTCTTCATCCTCGGCGATCTGCTTGCGCAGGCCGCGCAGCTCCTTGAACAGCCGCTTGTCGTAGTTGGCATTGTCGAGCAGGCCGCTGCGCTTCTCCTTGCGGCTGGAGATGGGCTGCAGCCGCGGCACCGCCAGGGCCAGCGTCGTCTCGCCACGCAGCACGGGGCGGGCCGCCTCGGTCAGCTGCAGCACCAGGTTGCGGGTGATGTTCTGGGTCAGCAGCCCCTTGTGGATCAGCTGGCGGATCACGCTCATCCAGTATTCGTGGCTCTGATCCTTGCCGATGCCGTAGGTCGACAGCTTGTCGTGACCGTGATCCTTGATGCGCTGGTTGAGCGAGCCCCTGAGCACTTCCACCACATAACCCACCCCGAAGGCCTGCCCCACCCGCCAGACGCAGGAGAGCGCCTTCTGGGCATCTTCGGTGCCGTCATAGCTCTTGGGGGGATCCAGGCAGATGTCGCAGTTGCCGCACGGCTTGTCGTTGTACTCGCCAAAATAGTTGAGCAGCACCTGACGGCGGCAGGTCTGCGCCTCGGCGAAGGCCGCCATCACGTTGAGCTTGTACTGCTCCACCTGCAACTGCTGGGGATTCTCTATGTTGTCGAGCAGGCGCCGCACCCGGCCTATGTCGGCGGGATCGTAGAGCAGCAGCGCCTCGGCGGGGGTACCGTCACGACCGGCACGGCCGGTCTCCTGATAGTAGGATTCGATGTTCTTCGGAATGTCGTAGTGCACCACGAAGCGCACGTTGGGCTTGTCGATCCCCATGCCGAACGCCACCGTCGCCACCACTATCTCGACGTCGTCCTTGAGGAAGGCATCCTGGGTGCGCAGCCGCTGATCCAGCGGCAGGCCCGCATGATAGGGCGCCGCCTTGCAGCCATGGCGGGAGAGCCGCTCAGCGACCTCTTCCACCCGGTTGCGACTGGAGCAGTAGACGATACCGCAGTTGCCCTTCTGGCTCTGCACGTAGCGCAGCAACTGTTCCGCTCCCTTGAACTTCTCCACCAGGCTGTAGCGGATGTTGGGCCTGTCGAAGCTGGCGGTGTGGATAAAGGGATCCTGCAGTTCGAGGCGATGCAGCATGTCGCTGCGGGTCGCCTCGTCGGCGGTGGCGGTGAGCGCCACCACGGGCACCTGGGGGAACCACTGCTTGAGCCGCCCCAGCGCCGCGTATTCGGGGCGAAAATCGTGGCCCCACTGGGAGACGCAGTGGGCCTCGTCGATGGCGAACAGCCCGAGGGGCAGCTCTGCCAATCGATCCAGAAACTCGTGCTGCAGCAGCCGTTCGGGGGAGACATAGACCAGCTTGATCTCGCCGCGGCGCATGGCGGCAAAGTTCTGGATCATCTCCTCCCGGCTCAGGGCCGAGTTGATGTAGACGGCCGCCACACCGTTGGCGCGCAGGCTGTCGACCTGATCCTTCATCAGCGAGATAAGGGGGGAGACCACCACCCCGAGACCGGGCCGCAGCAGGGCCGGGATCTGGTAGCAGAGCGACTTGCCGCCACCGGTGGGCTTGAGCACCAGGGCATCGCGCCCCGCCACTATCTGTTCGATGATCTCGAGCTGGCCCGGCCGAAATTGCTGGTAGCCGAAGACCGCCTGCAGCAGGGCAAGGGGGGTATCGGGCAAGGTGTCGGCAATGGCGGTCATGGGCTCTCCTTTGGGGTCGCCATTCTAAAGCAGCCGCCGCCCACAATAAACCTGCCATTGCGACTGTTAAGGAAGTGTTGCAGACTGGCTGGAGTTTTTACTCGGCTTTGATGACAGGGATCGGTATCAGAGAATGAAACAGATGTTGAAGAAGATGGCGCTCAGTGGCATTGCCAACCTGTTCGCCGAGAAGATGCCGTTCAACAAGCTCATCGGCATGCAGGTGACCCACTATGACTTCGAGAAGGTGGAGCTGCGCATCAAGATGGATGACAAGCTGATCGGCAACCCCTTTCACAACATACTGCACGGCGGCGTCACCGCCAGCCTGCTGGACGTGGCGGGCGGCATGATAGTCGCCGCCTCCTGCATCGACGAGCTGGAGGACTTCTCCCCCAGCTACCTCAAGGAGCGCTTCTCCCGCCTCGGCACCATAGACCTAAGGGTCGACTACCTGCGGCCCGGTCGCGGCAACGAGTTCATCGCCACCGCCCACATCATTCGGGCAGGCAGCAAGGTCGCCGTCGCCCGTATGGAACTGCACAACGAAGAGGGGACTCATATCGCCTTTGGTACCGGCACCTACCTGGTCGGCTAATGGCCTTTATTGCATAAAAAGTGCGCTTCTAAGCTGATTTTAATCATTAGAATAGTTACCCCCGCCACCGGTCAGGGTCCATACTGAAAGTCGGGATTGTGTGCAGAGGGAGGATTGCAGACGATGAGCGCGATGCTGGCTACCCAACCATCCAGAGCCTTGTTGACACAGCTCGAGTCCATGCGCGAAGAAGTGCAGACGCCAGAGTGCCGTCACTGGTTGGAACAGGAGCTGGAGGGGTATTCTCTCTGTTCACCCCTGCCTTGGTATCGCATCATTGCCTGTCGGCAACGCGGTCACTTCCTGAATCTGAAGACGGGGAAATATCTGACTTGCCATATCGGCAGCCAAACGCTAAGCCAACGCGACCTGGCCCAAGTTCAGTTCATCTATGCCCGTGAACCCGCCGCCCACTATTTACTGCGTCATGATTCCCATATCGAGCCCTGGCCAGAACAGCTGCTGGAAGCGTATCGAGAGCAGTTGATCCCCGGCCATCTCTGCCTGCAGGCCTGGCACGAGCCCGTGTCTTCTCTGCGGTCACAACTGATGGAGGGAATAGCACATTTCATCAGCGAGTACCCCAAGCATGCGGCTCTGCAAACTCAGCACGGCTTCAAGGCATTGCGGCATCAACACTGGCATATCTGATCATGCGCCCGGGGCGCAAGGAGGGCACCATCGACAAGACCCACAACGAGATTGCCACAATCTAGAGTGCCGGAGTCAGGATCAGACTCCACCTGTGGGGCCACCGAGCGGTGGCCCTTTTAATGGGCGACATTCAGCACCGGACCATCTCCCCTGCATACCGACCATGCGTCTGCCAATCACGGCCAAGGCAAATAGCCCAATGCGAAGGACAGCTCATTGAACCCCATGGTATGCACCCAAGCGGAGCTGCATGGTGAGCCACGGGAAGACGGCTCTTTGAGAGCTTGCTCGATCTGCGCCTCGATGGCCTAGGGGTCTATGAACTGACGGCCTGTACTGCTGCATTGCTTCCATTGCCTCCGCAACATGTGCCATGGCACCAAGGCATCAGCCATGGCAATCAACTGCCTGGCCCTGAGCTGGCATGCAAGCTTGACGCTCACCTCATCGGGGTGCACCTATGGGCGATGCCCCTTCCGTCTGACCAGGCCCACTCTCGATAGCAAGTCCCATAACGCCCGACATACCAACACCATGTTCCTGCTGCTCCGCGTCATCGCGTCCTGTCTTTGGCATCGGGCATGAGCAGTGCGGTCACACCGGTTGTGCCACAAGCACAGGCGCCAATGGCCTTCGCTGAGGAGCGCAGACAGAGAAGAGGGGCCCGCTTGTGCGGGCCCCTCGGTTGAGCGCAACGATGCTACGCCGTTACGGTCCAGTGCACAGATAGTTGTTGTTGTACTGGTCCAGCGTCGTGGCGAGGTTGTTCGCCTCGGTCGCGAATTGGCCCTTCTTCGGATAATCCCCCATCCCGGTGAAGTTCACCGCGTAGCTGGGTGGCGGTCCATCAAGAATGGCTTGGCCCGCAACCATAGCCGTGACGGCATTCGGACACTGACCCGCCCCGGCTTGTACGTTCAACTTCGCAGCCAGCAGTTGCGCCGCCATGTTGAACGCCGGATCACTCGACTTCTGCTTGCCGCTCCCGACATCCTGCTTGCTCAGGATGCGTACGGCCTCCTGGCAGGTATCCACGAACAGCTTACCGATATAGACACCGCCACCGGCAAAGGAGGCCAGCGTCTGATCAAGCACGGGTTCCTGTTTGCCATTGGATTTGGCGCAGGACGCCCAGTTCCGCCAGAAACCTATGGTCAATGCACGGCCGCCTGGGGGCGGTGTGTTGTCGATATTGAACACCTTTGTCTCGCCCGGACCCACCTCGAAGTTGCCACAGAGAATACTGTTGTCGACATTCGGGTTGATGACGACGCCATCCGGTGGCATGAACGCATTCGGAACAAAGTTTCCGAAGTTGCTGAGCCACCCCGGACCCACGATCTCGCAGATCTGATAGGTCTGGCCCGGGATGAGCTCCTGCGTAAATGCCAGGATGCCGCCGTTCCCGGCATTGGCCGACATCGACTCCAGAGTCTCGCCGACGGAGAAGGTGGTAGCCCCCTGCCGCAGCACGAAGGTGAACGAATAGCTGCCCAAGTCGGGAAGTCCGTTCATGGTCTTGAGAACCTGTGCCCTGCCGCGTTCACGGTTAAGGAACGAACAGGAGAAGACCTTGCCTGCATCTTCCGGATAGTCGACCACAAAGTCGCAGACCTTGTCCTGGATCGGCGAGTCCGGATTGGCCGAAATCAGATCCCAACCCGTCTTGGTCGTCTCCACCACGGTATAGGTACCCTCGGCGGTGAGGAGCAGATCGAGGCCAGCGCTCTGGAACTTGCTATAGCCCGCACCCGCACCGACGTCTTGCGTACTCAACAGCCCACCGCCCGGACCATACAACTTGAAGGTCCAGTAATAGTCGTCATCCGAGTTTTCGAGTGCCGGCTCCGTGGTCTTCTGCACCTGCGCCTTGGCAGGCTCGTCTGTCGGTTCGTTCAGGAAGTCGACGGTTGCCGCACAATGGGTCGCGATGCCGTCTTCGAGCTGGAGATCCACCGTCCTCGGGTTCGGATACTCGGCTGGATCGCGCGGGTCAGCCAGACCGACAGGGACGCCAATGTCGCTGCCTGCGGCAAAGAACACGCTGCTCACCTCTTCGACATAATAGGTGTCGGGAACCAGGCCCCACGCCGTGACGGATTGCGTCGTCACGCCTCCTCCCGTGAAGGTAATGACCTTGGTCTTGCTGAACGACTCGTCATTGGCACGGGTAATGTGGAATGTTATCTCGAGTTTCTCACCCGCATCCAGGAAGTTGGGAATGCTCTTCTGGATCGTGAGCTTGGCCTTGGCCGAGGAAGCGATCGGGATCTGCAGCTCGTTGGTGCTGGCCGCAAATCCGTCCGAGGCGGTCAGGTAGGCGGTGTCTCTCAACATGCCCGTCGTGACGCGCTTGGGATCGTCGAGATAAACCATCTTCTCAAAGGTGATGGAACCACTGTCTGTCTGGCCAGTCGTCTGCCACCCTACCTCGCCGTCCGTCTGCGTGTCCGCCAGGTAGCCATCCAGGAAGTCGCCGAACGACGGCACCCCGACCGCATACATCAGACCCACTCCGTCGATCTCCTCCACGTCCTTGATGGTCGTCGACGCATTCGTGACCTCGCCCTGCTGGATCTGGGCGTTCGCGACCGCCGTCGTGGTGCCCGGAACCGGGATGCCGGTTGCCTTATCCGTATAGGTCCCTGACACCTCGTTGTGCAGCCAGTCACCGACCTTGCCCGCCGTCGCTGCGTCGAATTCGACCGTGAATTCGGCGACCATGCCATTGAAGCCGGCAGCGAGGTCGAATGGACCCTCGTTATAGGTGTCGAGCAGGGTACCGGTGTTGTCCGATCCCTTGTACAACTTGTCGGTCAACTCGACGGTGATCGTACGCGCGGCTGGATTCTTCGCATTCAACACTATGTTGACCGCAACCTTGCCACCGATGACTTCCGCCTTGGTCCAGGTGACAGTGATCTGGACGGGAAGGGAGGTCGGCGCATCGCTGCGGCAGACGTTGCCAAAGTCCAGCGAATCTTCGGTCCCCTTGGAGATATTCCAGGTCTGCTCTGCGCCCTGGTGGGCCGTCATCGTCTTGGAAATCTCCTGCGGCTCTATCTCCTTCACCGGGATGGAGACGTCGCGTGCACCAGCCCCTCCGGTGTCGAGATCCTCGGCCAGGAGATTGGCGTGCAGCGATGACCCCGGAAACAGGTGCGACCCCAGGGCCAACCGGCCGTAGTAGTCATAGACACAGGTGGTATTTTTCGCCTGTGTGACCGTGATCAGCCGGTAAATCGAGACGTCGGTTCCGCCAATGCCGGGATCCAATTCCGTTTGCGGCGTCGACTGGGCTGCCGCACAGGACGCACTCGACTTGCCCACATTCAGCACCGGGACCGAAATAATGTCATATCCGGGTTTGCCTGCATCCTCGTTGTCCAGTACCACGCCAAGGGTGTACATCTGGCTGGCAGGGGCGGAGTTGCCGGCCTGCAGCGTGATGCGATAAGGAACGAGGTCGAGTTCGTTCCACGTCTTGCCTAGGTTACCAGTGGTGTAGTCCGCGTCGGGGCAGATAAAGGGACCGCCATCGGGGAAGGTGAAGTTCGCGTCTTTGCGACACCCCTCCAAGGTAGTCTGCACCCCAACGGGATCGGCGGCCTGCGCCGGCGGCGTGCCGAGCAGCCCGAGCGTGAGCAGGGCTCCCAGCGTCGTCTTCCATCGTTTGCTGACGAACATGTCGATGTCTCCTTGACGTTGTCCTTGTGTGGCCGGGTAGCATCGTTCGACACGAGCACCCACGACCGCCGGTCGTCATGACGAGAGCGATAGAGCAAGTCGTGTGCCAGTGAATGTGAGGTGCAAAAACAAGGGGTTACGGAGATCTGCCGCCGGACGTGTCACAGGCATGAAACACATGGCACCGAACGATCCGTCGGGACGGGCCACAAGTCGTTGATAACTGGACCAAACGAACATGGTGCATGATGTATCGCGATTGATACTCGCGGTGCCGGTGCCTGACGCACCCTGCCCCGTCGAGCGACCACGGCAGGGGTGCCCGCGACTTGAAAGTGGTCTGTCAATGAGCGTCTGGTGCTGGCGAAAGCGGTGAAAGCAGCGTGACTGGCTCAAGGGGGTTGAACGGGATGCGCATGGCCATCCCGAGGAATATGCCCTTGCATGAGGGGTAATGCGCCGAGCGAACAAGGACAATGACGAGGATATTCAGAGGAGAGCTCCTACAGCATGGAGGCAGTCCAAAATGCGAAAAGGCCGCTCGATGAGCGGCCTTTTCTAATGTGGTCGGTGTGAGAGGATTCGAACCTCCGACCCCTTCGTCCCGAACGAAGTGCGCTACCAAGCTGCGCTACACACCGATGTCTGCGGGGCGAGAATTTACCGAAAGCCCCGACATGACACAAGCCTTTTTTTGCATCTGCCGTAAAAAAAGGGCTTTACGCTCAATAATCCAGCGTTTCATGGCGATACGGAGCGCCGGGCTCGTCCAGGTGCTCAGTTACGCCTTTGGCGGCAGCTGAAACTCGGCAGGTCCCAGCAGACGCCGACTCCAATCGGCAACGACCCCGTGCTCCAGCCAGTGGGCCGCATGCTGGCGCCAGTTGGGAGAGAGCGCCGGATTGTCCAGCAGCAGTTGCAGATCCCCTTCGTGGCGGGCCTGGTTGAACAGGATGTCGGCGGTGCGCTTCACCGTCAGCTCGGGATAGGGCCTGTCCATCAGCAGCAGTTCATCCACCGGGGCCACGCGCCCCTCCTCCAGCACCCGCAGCAACCAGCCGCAGCGGCCGCTGAGCTGCATCACCTGGGAGAGGTGCGGGTAGCCAAAGCGTTGATTGAGCTTGAAGCAGGGGGATCTCGGCTGGCTGATCTGGATCAGGGCGGCGCCGAGGCGATAGACATCGCCGATGCAGGCCTGCGCCTCTGTCAATCCGAGGCCGGAGAGGTTTTCGCCAAAGGCCGCCGGCTGCCAGGAGGCTCGGGGGGCAGGCAGACCCAGCGCGGTTTGCCAGCTCTTCCACCAGGGGTAGTGATCCGCAGGGTAGTAGTGCAGGGCGCGATCCGGGCCGCCGTGATGGCGCTTGTCGCTCTGCTCATCGCCCTCCAGGCCCGAGAAGCCGCACCACAGGGGATGCCCTGCCTCATGCTTGTCGATGGCACTGACGAGTCCGGGGGCGAGTTCGGCATTCATCTCGGCGCTCTGGCCGATAAAGAGGGAGATCCGCATTCCATTCTCCTGACGGATGAGAGAATGCGGATCTTAGGGGCTGTTGAGCCGTCGGCGCAAGCCGTGTTACTGCGTCAACAGCCCCGGGGTCAGGCGACGGCCTGCATCTGGGTGGTCATGGCAATCTCGGCGCGGCGGCGTTTCTCCGCCCTCGCCATCAGGTACCAGCTGCCGAAGGTGAACAGCGACACCGACAGCAGGATCAGGCTCGCCACCGCGTTGATCTCGGGTTTCACCCCGAGGCGCACCGCCGAGAACACCTCCATCGGCAAAGTAGTGGAACCCGGACCCGAGACGAAGCTCGCCAGCACCAGATCATCCAGCGACAGGGCGAACGACATCATGCCGCCCGCCGCCAGCGACGGGGCTATCATCGGGATGGTGATGAGGAAGAACACCTTCCACGGCTTGGCGCCCAGATCCATGGCCGCCTCCTCGATGGAGAGATCCAGCTCCCGCAACCGCGCCGACACCACGATCGCCACATAGGCGGTACAGAAGGTGGTGTGCGCAATCCAGATGGTCAACATGCCCCGCTCGGCGGGCCAGCCCACCAGCTGGGCCATGGCCACGAACAGCAGCAGCAGCGACAGACCCGTGATCACCTCTGGCATCACCAGGGGCGCCGTCACCATGCCGCCGAACAGGGTGCGGCCACGGAAGTGCGGGATCCGGGTCAGCACGAAGGCCGCCACTGTCCCCAGCGCCACCGCGGCGATGGCGGTGTAGAAGGCGATCTCCAGGGAGCGGAACACGGAGCCAATCAACTGTTTGTTGTCGAGCAGACCGAAGTACCACTTGAGGGACCAGCCCCCCCACACAGTCACCAGCTTGGAGGCGTTGAAGGAGTAGATGACCATGATGATCATGGGCAGGTAGATGAACAGCAGCCCCAGCCAGAGCATCAGCTTGGCAAAACCAAAGCGCCTCATACTTTCCCCTCCAGCTCTTTGGCCTGGTTGCGGTTGAACAGGATGATCGGAATGATCAGCACCGCCAGCATCACCACCGCCAGGGCGGACGCCACCGGCCAGTCACGGTTGTTGAAGAACTCCTGCCACAGCACCTTGCCGATCATCAGGGTCTCGGGGCCGCCCAGCATCTCGGGGATGACGAACTCGCCCACCACGGGAATGAAGACCAGCATGCAACCGGCGATGATGCCGTTCTTGGAGAGCGGCACAGTGATCTGCCAGAACCGGGTCAGGTTGCGGGCGCCGAGATCGGAGGCCGCCTCCAGCAGGCTCTGATCGTGCTTGACCAGGTTGGCGTAGAGCGGCAGCACCATGAACGGCAGGTAGGAGTAAACGATGCCGATGTAGACAGCCAGGTTGGTGTTGAGGATCTGCAAGGGCTCGTCTATCACCCCTATCCCCAGCAAGACGCTGTTGAGCAGGCCGTTGTTGCTGAGGATGCCCATCCAGGCGTAGACCCGGATCAGGATGGCGGTCCAGGTCGGCATCATGATGAGCAGCAGCAGAACGGTCTGGGTCTCCTTGTTGGCCCGCGCGATGGAGTAGGCCATGGGATAGCCGATCAGCAGGCAGAGCAGGGTACTGATGAAGGCCATCTTGAGGGAGCCCAGATAGGCCGCGATATAGAGCTCATCCTCCTGCAGCAGCAGGTAGTTGCCCATGTTGAGCAGTATGGTGAGCTGATTGTCGGCCCAGCTCATCACGTCGGTGTAGGGCGGGATCGCCACATCCGCTTCGGCGAAGCTGATCTTCACCACTATGACGAAGGGCAGCAGGAAGAACAGGAACAGCCAGAAGAAGGGGATGCCGATCACCAGCTGGCGTCCCCCCATCTGCTTGAGTCGTCTCAATGCCTTCATGATTGCAGCACCACGCCGCTGTCATCTTCCCAGTAGAGGAACACCTGGTCATCCCAGGTTGGCCGCTTGCCGTGGCGTTCGGCATTGGCGATGAAAGCCTGAACGATTTTGCCCGAGGGCAGCTGGATGTGATAAACCGAGTGACCGCCCAGATAGGCGATGTCATAGACCTCACCCTTGGTCCAGTTGAAGTCCGGATGCTCGATCTCCTCCGGCTTGTGCAGGCTCATCAGCAATTTTTCCGGCCGCAGGGCGTAGGTCACCTTCTTGTTCTCGGCGCGGGAGCTGATGCCGTGGCCCACGTAGATGGGCTGCTCCAGATCTGCGCAGGCGATGGTGGCGTGGTCCTGCTCATCTTCCACCAGCAGGCCGTCGAACAGGTTGACGTTGCCGATGAACTCGCACACCAGCCGGCTGGCCGGGGTTTCGTAGATGTCCATCGGGCTGCCGATCTGCTCGATGCAGCCGAGGTGCATGATGGCGATCCGCTCCGCCATGGTCATGGCCTCTTCCTGATCGTGGGTCACCATGACGCAGGTTACGCCGACTCGCTCGATGATCTCCACCAGCTCCAGCTGCATCTTGGAGCGTAGCTTCTTGTCCAGCGCCCCCATGGGCTCATCGAGCAGCAGCAGCTTGGGGCGCTTGGCCAGCGACCGGGCCAGGGCGACCCGCTGGCGCTGACCGCCGGAGAGCTGGTGCGGCTTGCGACGGGCATACTGGGTCATCTGCACCAGCTTGAGCATCTCCTCCACCCGGGCGTCGACCTCTGCCTTGGGCAGGCCATCCTGCTTGAGGCCGAAGGCGATGTTCTGCGCCACCGTCATGTGGGGAAACAGGGCGTAGGACTGGAACATCATGTTGATGGGACGTTCATAGGGCGGCATGTCGGTAATGTCGACCCCATCCAGGAACAGCCGCCCCTCGGTGGGGCGCTCGAACCCGGCCAGCATCCGCAGCAAGGTGGACTTGCCGGAACCTGAACCACCCAGCAGGGCGAAGATCTCGCCCTTGTGGATGTTGAGAGACACGTTATCGACCGCCAGCGTTTCGTCGAACTGCTTGCTTACCCTGTCTATTTTGACCAGCACTTCTTTACGCTGCTGGCTGCCCTCGAGGGCTTTCTTGTAGGCACTGGAGGCTATCGCCATTACCAAACTCCCAAAGGTGATACCGGCCGGGGCCGATCCATCAATACAATCTGGCGCCCCGGGATGGGCGCCAAGGTTAGGTTCCGGACTTGATCTTGGTCCAACTCCGGGTGATCAGGCGCTGCACCGAGCGGGGATGTGCTTCCTGCACATACAGACGCTCCAGCACCGCCTGGGGGGGATAGACTGACTCGTCATCGCGCACGGCCTTGTCCATGAACTCTCCCGCCTTGAGGTTCGGGTTCGCGTAGCCCACGTAGTCGCTCACCTTGGCGATGACTTCAGGTTCGAGAATGTAGTTGATCAGGGCGTGAGCCTCTTTGACGTTGGTGGCATCGGAGGGGATCGCCATCATGTCGAACCACAGATTGCCCCCCTCCTTGGGGATGCTGTAGGCAATCTTGATCCCCTTGCCCGCCTCGTCGGCCCGGGCCGCCGCCTGCAGTATGTCACCGGAGAACCCCGCCGCCACACAGATGTCGCCATTGGCGAGATCCCCTATGTACTTGGAGGAGTGGAAGTAGGTCACATAGGGACGCACCTTGAGCAGTTGCTCTTCGGCACGCTTGAGATCCGCAGGATCGTGGCTGTTGGGATTGAGGCCGAGGTAGTTCAGGGCAGCCGGGATCATCTCGTCCGCCGAGTCGAGGAAGGCCACCCCGCAATGGGAGAGCTTCTTCATGTTTTCCGGCTCGAAGATGGTCGCCCAGGAGTCAATCTTGTCGACCCCCAGCACGGCCTTCACCTTCTCGACGTTGTAACCGATGCCGTTGGTGCCCCACAGATAGGGCACGGCGTACTGATGGCCCGGATCCACCTTGTCGAGCTGCTTGAGCAGCAGGGGATCCAGGTTGCTCAGGTTGGGCAGCAGGGCGGGATCCAGCTTCTGGAAGGCCCCCGCCTTGATCTGCTTGGCCAGGAAATTGTTGGAAGGCACGACCAGATCGTAACCGGTGCGTCCGGTCAGCAGCTTGCCCTCCAGCGTCTCGTTGGAGTCAAACACGTCGTAGACGGTCTTGATCCCGGTCTTCTGCTGAAAGTCACTGAGGGTGGTCTCGCCGATATAATCGGACCAGTTGTAAAAATGAACCACAGGGGCTGCCTGGGTCAGATTTGCAAACCCCAGGGTCAGGGCCAGCGTTGCCATCTTGGTCATGTGCACGTATCAGTCCTCGTTTGTGTGATTTTGCCAGTCGCGCATCCATACGCGCCGTCCAACCTGTCGGGTGGTCACCACCCTCCCGGCCGAACTGCGGACCGGGAGGGGTACTCGTCACTTACTTACCTGATTTGATCTTGGTCCAGCTGCGGGTCATCAGACGCTGCACCTTGGCCGGCAGATCCGGGAAGGTGTAGATCTTCTTGAGGGTGTCCGCCGTCGGGTAGATGCCCGGATCGTTGCGGATCGCCTCGTCCACCAGCGGAGTCGCCGCCTTGTTGCCGTTCGGGAACTGCACCACGTTGGTGATGTTCGCGATCACTTCCGGCTTCATCAGGTAGTTGATGAAGGTGTGGGCTGCCTCGACGTTCTTGGCGTCCGCCGGGATGGCGATCATGTCGAAGAAGCTGCCGGCCCCCTCTTTCGGAATGGTGTAAGTCAGGCTGACACCGTTCTTGGCTTCGGCGGCACGTGCCTTGGACTGCTGCAGGTCACCTGAGTAACCCACTGCCACGCACAGGTTGCCGTTGGCCAGATCCGAAATGTACTTGGAGGAGTGGAAGTAGGCGGTATAGGGGCGGATGGAGAGGAACAGCTCCTCTGCCTTCTTCAACTCGTCCGGCTTCTGGCTATCCGGCTTGAAGCCCAGGTATTGCAGGGCGGCCGGCAGCATTTCGGTCGGCGAGTCGAGGAAGGAGACACCGCACTCCTTCAACTTGGCCATGTTCTCCGGCTTGAACACCAGATCCCAGGAGTTGACCGGCGCATCGGCACCCAGCACGGCCTTCACCTTCTCGGCGTTGTAGGCGTAGCCAATGGTGCCCCACAGGTAAGGGATGGAGTACTGGTTGCCCGGATCGCTCGGTTCGAGCGCCTTGAGCAGATCGACATCCATGTTCTGCCAGTTGGAGAGTTTGGACTTGTCCAGCTTCTGGAAGACGCCTGCCTTGATCTGCTTGGCCAGGAAGGGGTTGGACGGGACGACGATGTCATAACCCGAACTGCCCGCCAGCAACTTGGCTTCCAGCACCTCGTTGCTGTCGAACACGTCGTACACCACCTTGATGCCCGTCTCCTTCTGGAAGTTTTCCAGCGTATCCGGCGCTATGTAGTCGCTCCAGTTGTAGACGTGCAGCACCTTCTCGTCGGCCATCGCCCCGGTACTCATCATGACCAGCGCCACGGAAGCAGCCATCATTCCCTTTTTAAAAGACATAGTCCTTGTCTCCTAAGCAAATTGTATGCGTAAGCCAATCTGCCCGGTTTCAGCCTATTCCTGCAGCTTTGCAGCCGTCAGATCCAGACTGAGCCTGGCCAGTTTGACCAATTCATCCACCTGTTCCTCGGTGATCACCAAGGGGGGCGATATGATCATGGTATCGCCGACAGCCCTCATCACCAAGCCATTGTTAAAACAGAACTCCCGACAGGTCATCCCGGCGTGCAGTTCGGCCGGGAAACGACGTTTCGTCTGTTTGTCCTGGACTATTTCCAACGCGGCGACCAGGCCTTTACCCCGGGTTTCTCCCACCAGCGGGTGATCGGCGAGCTCGCTCCAGCGGCGCTGCAAATAGGGTCCGATACTATCATGAACGCGCTTAACTATGCTCTCACTTTGCATAAGCTGGATGTTGGCGATGGCCACGGCGCAGGCCACCGGATGACCGGAATAGGTGAAGCCGTGGTTGAACTCGCCCCCCTCCTCCACCAGCACCCTGGCGACCCTGTCCCCCACCATCACGGCCCCCATCGGCAAGTAGCCCGAGGTGATGCCCTTGGCCAGACACATGAGGTCAGGCTTGATGCCGAACCCTTCGCTGGCAAACCAGTGACCGGTGCGGCCGAAACCGCAGATCACCTCGTCGGCGATGAGCAGGATGCCGTACTTGTCACAGATGCGCTGGATCTCGGGCCAGTAGCTGTCGGGCGGAATGATGACGCCGCCAGCCCCCTGGATAGGCTCGCCGATGAAGGCCGCCACCTTGTCCACCCCCAGTTCCAGGATCTTCTCTTCCAGCTGGCGGGCACGGGCCAGGCCGAACTCGTGGGCGCTCATGCCCTCCCCCTCGCCGAAGTGATAGGGCTGATCGATGTGAACTATGCCGGGAATGGGCAGGCCACCCTGGGCGTGCATGCCCTTCATGCCCCCCAGACTGGCGCCCGCCACCGTGGAGCCGTGGTAGGCGTTGTGACGGCTGATGATCACCTGCTTGTCAGGCTGCCCCTTGCTGGCCCAGTAGTGACGCACCATGCGCAGCACTGTGTCGTTGCACTCCGAGCCCGAGCCGGTGAAGAAGACGTGATTGAGATGGGGGGGCGTGATCTCGGCCAGCAGGGTCGCCAGTTCGGCGGCGGGGGGATGGCTGGTCTGGAAGAAGAGGTTGTAATAGGGCAGTTGCTGCATCTGTCTGGTGGCGGCATCCACCAGCTCCTGGCGGCCATAACCCAGGTTGACGCACCACAGGCCCGCCATCCCGTCCAGGATGCGGCGCCCGTCGGAGTCTTCCAGATAGACCCCCTCGGCCTTGGTGATGATGCGGCTGCCCTTCTTGTTCAGGGCCTGAAAGTCGGTAAAGGGATGCAGGTGGTGGCTGGCATCCAGTTGCTGCCACTCGCGGGTGGTCTGCTTCATTGCTTGCTCCTCGGTTCCTTCGATGTAAGCGATGTTTATTCGTCAATGTCGAGGGCGGCTGGCACTCTCCCGGTCACTGCTACTCACGGGCGGAATGCTGCGTTGCCTGCTCCTCGGTTCCTTCGATGTAAGCGATTTAAGCGATCGTCGTGCCGTCATCCATGGGCTGGCCCACGGGCACGGTGCGGCCGCGAGCGGGCGCCATCGGCCGCCCCTCACGAGCCAGTGCCATCTTGCTTTGAGAGTGACGGGAGAGGCCTGCGCCCCTCCCGGGACGGGTCAGACGTTCAGCAGCAGGAATTCCCGTTCCCAGCGGCTGATCACCCCGAAGTAGGTCTCGTACTCCTTGCGCTTGACCGCGACGAAGGCGCGGATGAAGCGCTCCCCCAGCATGTCCTTGATGGGCTCGCACTGCTCCAGATGGCTGAGCGACTCCTCCAGGGAACGGGGCAGGCTGTAGGGCAGGTCATAGGCACTCGCCTTCATCTCCTGCATGGGCTCCAGCTTCTCCAGCATGCCGAGGTAGCCACAGGCCAGGGTGGCGGCCAGCGCCAGATAGGGGTTGGCGTCGGCACCGGCGAAGCGGTTCTCGACCCGGCGCGCGCTCGGCTCGGAGAAGGGCACCCGCAGGCCGCAGGTGCGATTTTCCACGCCCCACTGCACGTTGCGCGGCGCGCTCTCGCCGAAGGTGAGGCGGCGGTAGGAGTTGACGTTCGGCGCCAGCAGGGCGGTCACCGCCGGGGTGTACTTCTGCAGACCGGCGATGAAGTGCATGAACTGCTCGGAGTTGCCCCCTTCGCTGGTGCCAAACAGGTTGCGCCCCTCGGCGTCTTCCAGGCTCTGGTGGATGTGCATGGCGGAGCCCGGCTCATCGCTCATGGGCTTGGCCATGAAGGTGGCATAGATGCCGTGACGATGGGCCGCTTCCCGCATGGTGCGCTTGAACAGGAACACCTGGTCGGCGAGATCGATGGCGTCACCGTGCAGGAAGTTGATCTCCATCTGGGCGGCGCCGGACTCGTGGATCAGGGTGTCCACCTCCAGCTCCTGCGCCTCGCAGTAGTCGTACATGTCCTCGAAGATGGGATCGAATTCGTTGACCGCATCTATGCTGAACGACTGGCGCGCCGTCTCGGGGCGGCCGTTGCGGCCCACCGGTGGCACCAGCGGATAGTCGGGGTCTTCGTTGCGCTTGACCAGATAGAATTCGAGCTCGGGGGCCACCACCGGCTTCCAGCCCTGCTTCTCGTAAAATGACAGGACCCGGCGCAGCACGGAGCGCGGCGCTATGTCGATCAGCTTGCCATTGATGTCGAAACAGTCGTGAATCACCTGAGCCGTGGGCTCCAGTGCCCAGGGCACGAAACGAATGGTGTTGGGATCGGGATAGAGCTGCATGTCCCGCTCCAGCGGGTCGATCATGCTGTCGTCATCCGGGTACTCGCCGGTCACCGTCTGGGTGAAGATGACCTCGGGCAGCCGCATGCCCCCTTCGCGCAGAAACTTGTTGGCTGGAATGATCTTGCCTCGGGCATTGCCGGTGAAATCCGGGAACAGGCACTCCACTTCCGTGATGCGATTGCTCTCCATCCAGCCCTTGATACTGTCCATGTTAAACCCCGACTCTACGGTTGTCATTGGCAAGGGTGTCTAATATAAGGAACACCCTTGTTAAGAAAATGTAATCGACATCACCATAAAAGCCCGTGATAAAGGCCTTTGTCAAGCAGTGGTGTTTAAAAAACTATAAACAACGGCCGATATAATGACCACTGCGGCACCAAATACTAAACACTCTGTGCCACGATCAGCCCACTGCAAGCCCGATGCCAAGGCTGGACAGAACCTGCTCGATACTCAGTCAGCCCCTGTCGGAGCGGGCTAATTTCTTTGCAAGGGCGCACAATCCTTATCCAATTCTCTTTGCATACCTGCATTTTTTTGGTACAAGGCCCGCCCTGATTTGCACTCTCCTGCATGGATTTGGTGCAAATCGGACTACAGGGGCTTGGTCTGCGGGCCGACAGCCCCCATAAATGGGAAAAATTGGGAAACTGACTGGTAGCAAACCCTATGTGTGATTTCATGACTGAAGACCAACTGGCCTTTTACAAGGGTCAGATCGAGCGACAAATCCTCGAGCTCGAAGAGCGTCTCAACTCCCAAGCCAGCCAGGCCATCGCCACCGATACCAACGAGATGGCCGATGAAATTGATCGTGCCAGCATCGAGGAGGCCCGCCGTCTGGAGCTGAACCGCATCGAGCACGACAAGCTGCATCTGCGCAAGCTGAAAGGGGCGTTGAAACGCATCAATGAAGGAGACTTTGGCTACTGCGAATCCTGCGGTGACGAGATCTCCCTCAAGCGGCTGCAGGCTCGTCCTGAGTCCCGCTTCTGCGTCGAGTGCCAGAGCACCAAGGAATTCAACGACACCCACGTGTTCCGCCGCGTCGCCTGATGCGCCAGTGAACCGTCACCCCCTTGTCGCACCGGGCCGCAGGCAAGGCAGTGCGCAGGCACCGGCGTCCGTATAGACAGACGAGCATGCCGGGCTGCACATGAACCTTGTTTGCGGCTTCACAGCAAGAGCGTGACAACTTCTGTTAGACTCCGGGCAAGTCCCGGACTCTACAGGAGATCAGAGCGTGAAATGGCTCATCAAGCTGTGTTTGTGCCTGCCGCTGCTGGCACAGGCGCAGACTCTCACCGTCAAGGTCCCCAGCCGACCGATCAATGACCTCGACAGCGAATACCAGCTCAAGCTGCTGGAGCTGGCACTCGACCGTGCCGGGCAGCCCTACAAGCTGGAACGGGTCGACCTCAATCTCAATCAGTTCACCCTGCAGCAGGAGCTGCGCAAGGGCAAAACCATCAATGTGTTCTGGATGGGTACCTCCAGCGCCCTCGAATCCGCCCTGATCCCCGTCCCCATTCCGCTGTTCCGCGGTCTGGAAGGGCTGCGGCTGTCGTTCATTCACGGCGATGCCCAGGAGAAGTTCAACCAGGTCAACACCCTGGCGGATCTCAAGCAGCTGAAGGCGGCCCAGGGGGTCGGCTGGGCCGACAACAAGATCCTGGAGCAGGCGGGCATAGCGACCTACGCGGGGCGCTACAGCAACCTGTTCCGTCTCATCAACGACGGCGACAAGCTCGACTTCTTTCCCCGTGGTCTGGTGGAGATCTTCGCGGAACGCCGTGAGCTGGCGGCCCAGTACCCCAATCTCGCCATAGAGCAGCACCTGCTGATCCGCTACCCCTTCGCCGAGTTCTTCTTCGTCAGCCCAGAGTCTCCCAAGCTGGCCAAGGCGATCCAGACAGGACTGGAGCGGGCCTATGTCGACGGCAGCTTCATGAAGTTCTTCCACGAGAATCCCAGGGTGCGCGAGGCCCTGGCCAGCGCGAACCTGGAGCAGCGAGTCACCATCTCCCTGCCCAACCCGGACATGACCCCCTTGCTCAGGAGCATTCCAGCCCAATATTGGGATTATCCCCCCAGACAAGGGCAATAACGCCGGGATTCCGGGGCCCTATTTGTTGGGACTATCCCCCACAGGCAGGGGCAGGGGCAGGGGCAGTAGTCCCTGACCGCAGGCTCGCAGGGAATAAGCGGGCCGGTTTCAACCGCAGCACCATGGAGGTGCCATGAAACGACTCGACGACTGGTTCAGCGACTACGGCCAGAGCCACCAGCACCCGGTCAATGTGGCCATCCACAAGGTGGCGGTGCCCGGCATCTACCTCTGTACCCTGGCCCTGCTCTGGTGCCTGCCGGCAGGCCCGCTGCCGCCGTCCCTCAACTGGGCGGCGCTGGTTGCCATTCCGGTGCTGGCCTTCTACCTGCAGCTGTCGTTTGCCCTGTTCGTGGGAATGGCGATCCTGACCGCGCTGGGACTGGCCTTCTGCCACAGCTGGCAAGGACCCTTGCTGTGGCCCGCCCTGTGCGGCTTCGCACTGCTCTGGGTAGCCCAGTTCGCCGGCCACCGGATAGAGGGAAAGCGCCCCTCCTTCCTCGCCGACCTGCAATTTCTGCTGGTAGGCCCCGCCTGGGTGCTGGCCAGTCTCTATCGTCGCTTGGGCATCCCCTACCGAGGGAAGCCAAAGGAGAAACCATGACACACCCTTCCCCCCTCACCCGCGCCCTGCCTCTGCTGCTGGGCATGCTGTTTGCCGGTCCGGCGCTGGCCGACAAGGCCGACCCCGTCGGCGAGGTGAGCACCGCCTTCAAGCTGGTCGGCCCCAATCACAAGATCCTGGTGGAGGCGTTCGACGACCCGAAAATCGCCGGCGTCGCCTGCTATCTGGCACGCCCCAAGACAGGGGGCGTCAAGGGTGGCCTCGGGCTGGCGGAAGATCCCTCCCACGCCTCACTGTCGTGCCACCAGATAGGCCCCATCACCCTGCCCGCCAAGCTCAAAGCCGGGGAAGAGGTGTTCGACGTCAGCACCTCGCTAGTGTTCAAGGAGCAGAAGGTGGTGCGTTTTTACGACGAGAAGCGCAATGCCCTTGTCTATCTGACTTACAGCACCAAGTTGGTGGATGGTTCGTACAAGAGTGCAGTGAGCGCCGTTCCCATCATGCCTTGGGGCTGAATCCCCACCATTTATCCCGTGATGACGGTCACTATTTGTTGTAATTTAACCACATCATTATCTGCGGAGAGCGCCCCATGAGAGTCGCCGTTTTCAGTACCAAGAGCTACGACAAGGAACACTTCAATCAGGCCAACAGCCAGTACGGCTTCGAGCTGGAGTTCTTCGACGTGCGGCTGGAGGCCAAGACAGCCCGCCTCGCCCATCACTTCCCCGTGGTCTGCCTGTTCGTCAACGATGACGCCGACCGGGAGGTGCTGACCGAGCTGGCCGCCAATGGCACCAAGGTCATCGCCCTGCGCTGCGCCGGTTACAACAACGTGGATCTGGTGGCCGCCAAGGAGCTGGGTCTGAAAGTGGTGCGGGTGCCCGCCTACTCCCCTGAGGCCGTCGCCGAGCACGCGGTGGGCCTGATGATGACCCTCAACCGCCGCATCCATAAGGCCTACCAGCGTACCCGCGACGCCAACTTCTCCCTGGAGGGGCTGGTCGGCTTCAACATGCATGGCCGTACCGCCGGCATCATAGGCACCGGCAAGATCGGCATCGCCACCCTGCGCATCCTCAAGGGCTTCGGCATGCGCCTGCTGGTGAGCGACCCCTACCCGAACCAGGCGGCCATCGATCTGGGGGCCGAGTACGTGGACATCGACACCCTGCTGCGCCAGTCCGATGTCATCAGCCTGCACTGCCCCCTGTTCAAGGAGAACTACCACCTGCTGAACAAGGAGGCCTTCGCCAAGATGAAGGACGGGGTGATGATCATCAACACCAGCCGGGGCGGCCTGCTCGACTCCAACGCCGCCATCGAGGCCCTCAAGACCTCCCGCATCGGCGCCCTGGGGCTGGACGTCTACGAGGAGGAGGAAGATCTCTTCTTCGAGGACAAGTCCAACGAGGTGATCACCGATGACGTCTTCCGCCGCCTCTCAGCCTGCCACAACGTGCTGTTCACCGGTCACCAGGCCTTCCTGACCCGGGAGGCGCTGCACGCCATCGCCGACACCACCCTCGGCAACATCCAGGCCATCGAGAGCCAGGGCCGCAGCGACAACGAGGTGGAGTGACCCCCCCCCCCGCAGCGATGAAGGACAGAGGGCGCCACGCCCTCTGTCTCCTGTGCCGACAGGCGCCCCGCTCCTCCTGTTGCCCGCCGCGAGCGCAATAACCATGGCGCCGGGTTGTGAGACTCGGCGCCTTCGGGTAGGCTACCAGCCCTTTTTTGTACAGGAGTCTGGCAAGCATGATCATCGGATTTGCTCACTGTACCTCCGACTGTGCGTCGGGTTGTAAGACCCGGCACCTTCGGGTAGGCCAGTCCTCCTCTCTTACTCTGGAGTCTGGCACCCATGTTTATCGGATTTGATTACGGTACCTCCAACTGTGCCGTCGCCGTGATGGAACAGGGCAGCCCCAGGCTGCTGACCCTCTCCGGTTCCCACTACCTCCCCTCCACCCTGCACGCCCCGCACCGGGACGCCATCGCCGGCCTGCTGGCCGAATGGCTGGCCAGCACCCAGCAGGCGGAATACCTCAAGCTGCGTGGCCCCGTGGTCACCCGCGCCCAGATGGTTCGCCGCCAGATGCGCGAAGAGGGGCTCATCGACGAGCTGAGCTTCGGCGGTGCTGCGCTGGAACGCTATCTGGAAGAGCCGGACGACGGCTATTACATCAAGTCGCCGAAATCCTTCCTCGGGGCCTACGGCCTCAAGGCCCCCCAGATCGCCCTGTTTGAAGATATCGTCTGCGCCATGATGCTCCACGTTCGCCAGCAGGCGGAACAGCAACTGGGGGCCCCGATCCGCCAGGCGGTGATCGGCCGTCCGGTCAACTTCCAGGGTCTGGCAGGGGAAGAGAGCAACAGCCAAGCCATCGCCATCCTGACCGAGGCGGCACGTCTGGCCGGTTTCGAGCGGGTGGAGTTTCTCTACGAGCCGGTGGCCGCCGGCTTCGAGTTCGAGGCGCGACTCACCGAAGATGCCGTGGTGCTGGTGGTGGACATAGGCGGCGGCACCACGGACTGCTCCATGCTGCGCATGGGCCCGAGCCACCGCGACCGGCTGGATCGCAGCGGCGATCTGCTCGGCCACAGCGGCCAGCGCATCGGCGGCAACGACTTCGACATCCGCCTGACGGTGGAGGGCATGATGCCGCTGCTTGGCATGCACGAGACCCTCAAGACCGGCAAGCCGCTGCCCCACCCGCTGTTCTGGGACGCGGCCGCCATCAACGACGTCAGCGCCCAGAGCCGCTTCTACAGCCTGGATACCGCCCGCCAGCTGCAGGATCTGCAGCTCGACAGCCAGCCCGGCAGCAAGCTCTCACGGCTCGCCAGCCTGCGGGCCCACAAGCTGAGCCACCAGCTGGTGTGGCGCGCCGAGCAGGGCAAGATCGCCCTCTCCGACCACGAGCTCAATCACCAGACCCTGAACGAGCTGGAGAAGGGGCTGGAGGCGGAACTCACCCGCCCTCAGCTGGCCAGTGCCTCGGCCCCCCTGCTGGAGAAGATCGGCGAGCTGATGGACGAGGCGATCGCCGCCGCCGGCGTGGCGCCGGACCGGATCTTCGTCACCGGTGGCAGCGCCCGCTCCCCCCTCATCAAGGCCTTCATTCGCCAGAAGCTGCCCGCAGTGCCTCTGGAGGGTGGAGATGACTTCGGCTCCGTGGCCTCGGGGCTCGCCCGTTACGCCGAGCGGCTGTTCGCCGGCTGATCCCCGACACGCCAAAGGCTGCCCACAGCATCCCCTCTGGAGAGAGGGGATGACTTCGGTTCCGTGGCCTCGGGGCTCGCCCGTTACGCCGAGCGGTTGTTCGCCGGCTGATCCCCGACACGCCAAAGGCTGCCCACAGCATCCCCTCTGGAAGGAGGGGGTGACTTCGGCTCCGTCGTCTCGGGGCTCGTCCGTCATGCCGAGCGGTTGTTCGCCGATGCATAAGCCGTTTCACCGATAGACAAGCAAAAGGGGTCAGATGGTGACCCCTTTTGCGTGCAATCCGACTCGCCCGGGGCGGGTGTTGCCATTTGCCGACACCCCCTCTTCCCCCGGGGCGACAGAAGCGGTCGGGCACCTCCCCCCTCGCCCTGCCGCCCAGGCCCGGGGACGGGTATGCTTGTCATACCCACCACCGGAGCCCCTTCAATGCCCAGATTTCTGCTACTGCTGCTCGCCCTGCTCCTGCTCAGTGCCTGCAGCAGTACTCCCCGCTTCGCCTCGCAAGATCTGCAGCACCACCACTGGGTGCTCGACAAGCTGGATGGCCAGGCCATCCCCAGCTCCCGCGTCAATCCCCCCGACATCGAGATAGGGGAGCACTTCACCGTCAACGGCATCGCCGGGTGCAACCGCTACTTCGGCCAGGGCCATCTCGAGGATGACAGGCTCTGGGTCACCAGCCTCGGCAGCACGGCCATGGCCTGCCCGCCCAGGCTCGATCAGATCGAGCAGGCGGTGCTCGCCACCCTGATGGAGGGCGCGACCCTGAGCGGCACGCCACAGACCCTGATCCTGACCGGAAAACGGCACCGTTTGGAATACAGACTGCGAGACTGGGTGTACTAGGGCTCACAAAACCACTCGCCGACAGGAACAACTGGCCCAGCTGTGGCACAATATGAGGCACTGTTCGCAATGGAGGCTGCCTCAGCCATGTCGATGGATCGCCTGTTTGGCAAGATCAAACAACTCCCCACAATCCCGCAGCTGCTGCACGAGCTGATGCAGAGTTTCAACGATGAGAATGCCCGCATCGACGAGATCGCGGCCAAGATCGCCATGGACCAGGTGATCAGCGTCAAGGTGCTGCGGATGGCCAACTCCGCCGCCCTGCGCCGGGGCAACGAGGTGACCTCCATCGAGCAGGCGGTGATCCGCCTCGGCTTCAACCGCTTGCGCTCCGTGGTGGTCGCCTCCGGCATCATCAGCAGCTTCAAGGCCCCCCCTGGCTTTGACAAGCACCGCTTCTGGACACAGACCTTCCAGGTCGCCACCATAGCCCGCACCCTGGCCCAGCAGACCAGGGCGGTGGATCCGGAGAGCGCCTTCACCTGCGCCCTCATTCACAACATCGGCGAGCTGCTGATCCAGAGCACCTTGCCGGAGGAGGCCGGGCTCATCAACCTGGCCATCGAGAAGGGGAGCAGCCGGGTCGAGGCCCAGCGGGAGATGCTGGGGTACGACTATGCCCAGCTCGGCGCCGAGCTGGCGAAACGCTGGAATCTGTCGGCCTCCTTCGTCGATGCCATCGCCCAGCAGCTGGATCCCCTCTCCCACGAGCCCGTCAGCAAGGAGGCGGTGCTGATCCGGCTCTCCGTCTTCGTCTCCTTCGCCTGGCACGCCGGAGTACCGGCCCAGACCATCATAGCGCGCTTCCCCAAGCCGCTGGCCGACCAGCTCGGGCTGGATCCCGCCACCCTGGCGGATCAGCTGGAGCAACTCCACGAGCAGGGCAATGCCCTCGCCGACCTCCTGACCCAGTAGCCTCTGGCCACCCTCTGATGCAGTAGATACCATGACCCATCCCTTCCTGTTTCATCCCCAGGTGGCACCCTGGTTCAAAGAGAGTGCCGATACCCTGTTGCTCACCCTGTTCAGCGAGCTGGACGCCCCCATCCGCGAGGTGTGGCTGCGTCACGAGCCGGACAACGAGGAGTACCTGGTGGCCATGCGCCCGGTCTCGACCCGGGACAGGCTGCAGGTCTGGCAGGTCGAGCTGCCGCTGGCCAGGGGGCAGGAGATCCACCTCTACTGCTTCAAGTGCCTCACCGACCAGGAGCAGTGGTGGCTGCACGGGGCGGGCGTCAGCGCCGCCATGCCGCCGCGGGAGCAGCATTTCCGCTTCAACAGCCATCACCAGCCGCCGGCCTGGGTACAGGATCAGGTGTTCTACCAGATCTTCCCCGACCGCTTCTGCAATGGCGATCCGTCCCTCAGCGTCAAGCATCACGAGTACGAGTACCGCGGCAAGGCGGTCATCAGCAAGGCCTGGGGGGAACCGGTCAGTCGCCACGAGGAGGGCCACGGCGCCTGCGAGTTCTATGGCGGGGATCTGGCGGGGATAGACGCCAAGCTGCACTACCTGCAATCCCTCGGGGTGACGGCGCTCTACCTCAACCCCATCTTCGATTCGCCGAGCAACCACAAGTACGACACCCAGGACTACTTCAAGGTGGATGCCCACCTCGGCACCAATGCCCAGTTTGCCGAGCTGACCCGCAACCTGCATCAGCGCGGCATGAAGATCATCCTGGACGCCGTGGTCAACCACACCTCCACCGACCACCCCTGGTTCTGCCCGCCGCTGGGGGCCCAGAGCAACCCGGACTCCCCCTGGCGCAGCTTCTACACCTTCGATCAGGAAGGGGATTATGTCAGCTGGAAGGGCATTCGCAGCCTGCCCAAGCTGGACTTCTCCAGCGAGCAGGTGCAAGACGCCGTGTATCGGGCAGACAACGCCATTCTGCGCTACTGGATGCGGGCCCCCTACCAGATCGATGGCTGGCGCTTCGACGTCATCCACATGCTGGGGGAACGGGGCTCGGCCATGGGCAACAGCGGCCATGTGCGCGCCATTCGCGGCGCCGTGAAGCAGGAGAACCCGGACGCCTACGTGCTCGGCGAACACTTCTTCGAGGCGAGCCAGTGGCTGCAGGGGGATCAGGAGGACGGCGCCATGAACTACTACGGCTTCGCCCACCCCATACGCGCCTTCCTGGCGGGACAGGACATCGCCTATCACCCCATCCGGATCAGCGCCGAGGAGCTGGACAGGTGGCTCAAGCTGGCCCGGGCCCATATCCCCTTCAAGAACCAGCTGGCCCAGTTCAACCTGCTGGACAGCCACGACACAGCCCGCTTCCTGCACCTGCTGGGGGAGGACAAGCAGCGGATGCGGCTCGCCGCCACCCTGCTCATCACCTATATCGGCGTGCCCTCCATCTACTACGGCGACGAGGTGGGGCTCTCCGGCGGCAACGATCCGGACTGCCGTCGCTGCTTCCCCTGGGACACCACAGACTGGGATCATGTGCTGCACGATCACTACCGCCGCCTGATCCAGCTGCGCCGCCAGCGTCCGGCCCTGCGCCGGGGGGACATCCAGACCCTCTACGCCGGCCCTCACAGCTATGTGTTCGCCCGCACCCTGCAAAGCGATCAGGTGGTGGTGGCCTGCAACCGCCACCCCACGGAGCCGCGCACCATCAGCCTGCCCCTGTGGCAGACCGCCAGCCCCGCCAGCCGCTTCACCGACGCCTTCAACGGCGACAAGTTCGAGGTGGTGCAAGGGGAGGTACAGCTCACCATACCGGCCAACTCGGCCAGGGTGCTGCTGTCGAGCTGACAACAAAAACCGGAGCCCAAGGCTCCGGTTTTTCTTCATGTTGCTTCGGCAAACCCCGGCAACTTCAGTAGTTGATGCTGACGTAGGGGACTTCCGGCACCTCCCAGGCCTGCTTGAGGTAGACGGTCAGCACGAAGAAGAAGTTGGCCAGCAGGTTGGCGAAGCGATAGAGGATGGGGTCGAAGCGCACGCCGCTCTCTTCGAGGCGCACCAGCAGGCGCACCACCTTCTTGCTGCCGCAGCGGCACAGGTGCAGGGTGGGAATGGGCTGGGGCCCCTGGGGCAGCACGAAACCGGTCACCCGGCCGCGGCTCGCCTCGTTGTAGTGATCGTAACGCCCCTTCAGCCAGTCCAGATCCTCCTCGAAGATCCCGAGCCTGCCGCGCACCGAGCCGTTGAGGTTGTAGATGAGTCGCTGCAGCGCCGCGAGATCCGCCAGCACGGGCCGGGTATCCTCATCCGGCACCAGATGAGAGAGCACGGCCCCCACCTGGCAGCAGAGCTCGTCGGTGGCGATCTCGTAGTCGCACTGGAACTGGGTCTCGAAGATGAAGGGGTAGCAGAGCTCGCGCTTGTCTCTTGGCTTCTTGGGGTTCATGGCATCGTCTGGCTGGAGAAAAGGGCAGTTTGCCAGCCCGGGCCCGGGCTGGCAAACGCCGCATCAGAGAGGTGACGAACCGGGATCAGGTGGTCGCCATCTGCTGGCCGAGCAGCCTCATGGCCTCCAGCATCCGCTGGTTGAAGCCCATGAAACCGGCGCCCTGGGCCCCCTCGCTCTGGCCTCGCGCCGCCAGCACCGCAGGGGCCAAGGCCTGCTGCTGGGCAGGGGGCAACAGGGCATCGGCCTGCTGCTGCAGCTGGCTCAGCTTCGGCAGGTAGTCCGCCAGGGGCTTGAGCCCCTCCTGCAGCGAATGGGCCCCCTGATAGGTCTGGCTCAAACGGGCCGACTGCTTGAGCTTGAGGGAGTAGGCGGCCAGCTGGCTGTCGTCCAGTTGCAGCCCATCCAGCCTGTCGGCCAGGGTCTTGCCCTCCCCGCTGCCGAAGAACTGGCCGGCCAGCTCGTCCAGCCCCTTGACCAGCTTGCCGATGGCCTCCATCTCGCCACTGTCGAGATCCCCCTCCAGGGAGAAGTCGAAGCTCTGGCTCGACTTGAGGCTGAACTGGCTGCCGCTCCCGTCGTTACGGGACTTGAACTGCCAGCTGTCGCTGAACCTCAGCATCACCTTGTCCCCGTCCCGGGTCTCGATCTCGAGGAAGGCCTGCTGCCGGCTGGCCATCTTGGCCGCCCCGAGATCCGTGGTCGAGACCTCGCCGAAGAACTCTTGTTCGAAGGACTCCAGCCCCTCCTGGATCAGCTTGTAGCTCTGATCCATGCCGGTCTTGATGTCCTCGTTGTCCGCCCAGTCCCCGAGCTGCTTTCTGGCGTCGCCAAAGCCCATCTCCACGCCCTTGCGGGCCTGCTCCATCATCTTGGCCAGATCCTCATCCGACTTGCCGTCGGCACGGGCCGCCCCCAGCCGCCCGGTGACGAACTGCAGCACGTTGTCCGCCACCGTCTCGTAATCGAACAGGGTCTCCGGGGTGATCGCCTCTGGCGGATCCAGCTTGAACTCCTGACTCCTGGGGGCCTGATAGTGCTGGCCGTTGATCTCCAGCGCGAATTGCAGCGCCTGCTGGATCAGCACCTGGGCCCACTTCGGGGGCTTGTTCAGGGAGACCTCATCCCCCTTGTCCGCCGTTTTCGACTCTGCCTGTTGAGGCGATTTGGGAGCAATGCCCACTCCCTTGGGTTGGGCTGCGCCCATGCCATCGATCTGCATCATCACTCTCCCGCCATACTGGTGGATCGGTTATCGGCCCGACTGACCACTTCTTGACCACAAAAAACTTGGACAATCCGCGACGGCCTTTTAAAATCCCCACCCTTTGGTTGGCTGCGGCCTTCCCCCGGTTTCTGCCCGGCCCTGCCGGTGTGCATCTGAGGTATCTATGACCCAATCCCAGCGGACCCCCGCCGACTACCAGGCCCAGCTCGACGAGAAGCGCGATCGCCTCACCGAGCTGTTCGCCGACTTCAATCCGCCCGCGCTTGAGGTCCATGCCTCCCCCGCCGAGCACTACCGGATGCGCGCCGAGTTCCGCATCTGGCACGAGGGGGATGACCTCTTCCACTGCATGTATGCCCAGGCCACCAAGGAGATCATCCGGGTCGACAGCTTCCCCACCGCCAGCCTGCTCATCAACCGGCTGATGCCGGTGCTGCTGGCAGGACTGCGCCCGCACCCTGTGCTGCGCCGCAAGCTGTTCCAGATAGACTACCTCTCCACCCAGTCCGGCCAGCTCTGCGTCAGCCTGCTCTACCATCGCAAGCTGGAGGCGGAGTGGCAGCAGGCCGCAGCGGCACTGCAAGCCGATCTGCGGGCCCAGGGGTTCGATCTGCAACTGATTGGCCGCGCCCACAAGCAGAAGATCTGCCTGGGGGAGGAGTTCGTCATCGAGCGGCTCAAGGTGCAGGGGCGCGAGCTGGTCTACAAGCAGGTGGAGAACAGCTTCACCCAGCCCAACGCCGCCATCAACGAGCAGATGCTGGGCTGGGCGCTGGATGTGACCCGCGGCAGCGAGGGTGACCTGCTGGAGCTCTACTGCGGCAACGGCAACTTCTCCATCGCCCTGGCCCAGAACTTCCGCAAGGTGCTGGCCACCGAGATCGCCAAGCCGAGCGTGGACTCCGCCCAGTACAACATCGCCGCCAACGGCGTCGACAACCTGATCATACTGCGCATGTCGGCGGAGGAGTTCACCATGGCGATGCGCGGCGAGCGGGAGTTCAACCGCCTCAAGGGGGTCGATCTGGGCGCCTACCAGTGCAACACCATCTTCGTCGACCCGCCCCGGGCCGGTCTCGACGACGCCACAGTCCGGCTGGTGCAGGAGTACGACAACATCCTCTACATCTCCTGCAACCCCGAGACCCTGCAGGCCAACATGGCGGTCCTCGGCGAGACCCACGAGATCGCACGCTTCGCCCTGTTCGACCAGTTCCCATGGACCCACCATATGGAAGCCGGGGTCTATCTCAAGCGCAAAGCGAGCTGATGCCGCCGGGGAGACCGCTTCGCCCTGTACGAGCCACTTCCCCCTGGACCCACCATATGGAAGCCGGGGTCTATCTCAAACGCAAAGCGAGCTGATGCCGCCGGGGAGACCGCTTCGCCCTGTCCGAGCCACTTCCCCCTGGACCCACCATATGGAAGCCGGGGTCTACCTGAAGCGCAAGGCGGGCTGATGCCGCAGGGGAGACACCGATCCCCGCTCGACAGGCAGAATCACAACAGGGCCCGCGGGCCCTGTTGTGATTAGTTATCCCGATGCAGAGCGCTGGCGCAGCCGTTATGCTGGCGACACGCGCATTCGCGCCATCGCCGGGGGCCACGCCATCATGCCACGCGTTCTGTTTGTTGAAGATGATCCCGACATAGGCCAGCTCATCAGCAGCTGGCTCGGCCGCCACGACATCGAAGTGCTGCTGGAAACCCGGGGGGATCTGGCACTCGCCAGGGTGGAGGCCGAACAGCCCGATCTGGTGCTGCTCGACATCATGCTGCCCGGGCAGGACGGCCTCTCCCTGTGCCGGGATCTGCGCCCGCGCTTTGCCGGCCCCATCGTCATGCTCACCTCGCTGGACAGCGACATGAACCAGATCCTCAGCCTGGAGCTGGGTGCCAACGACTACATCCTCAAGACCACGCCGCCCCCGGTGCTGCTGGCCCGGCTGCGGGTCCAGTTCCGCCAGCAGGGGCAGGCGCCGCAACCGGCCGCCCTCAGCGTGCCCCCCCAGCGCCTGCAATTCGGCCGCCTGCGGATCGACGGCCCGGGCCGGGACGTGCGCCTCGACGGCAACAGCGTCCCCCTCTCCACCGCCGATTTCGACCTCCTGTGGGAGCTGGCCTGCCACGCCGGCCAGATCCTGGGGCGGGAGGCGCTGTTTCGCAGCCTGCGGGGCCGCGACTACGACGGCCAGGACCGCAGCATGGATGTGGCCATCTCCCGCCTGCGCCGCCGGCTGGGGGATGACAGCAACAACCCGACCCGGATCAAGACGGTGCGCCAGAAGGGTTATCTGCTGGTGCCCCAGGCCTGGGAATGAGCTGGTGCCTCACACCCCTGCACACCAGAAGCCCGGGGATGACGGCAACAATCCGACCCGGAGCAAGACGGTGCGCCAGAAGGATTATCTTCTGGTCTGCTGGTACCCCAGGCTTGGGAATGAGCTGGTGCCTCACACCCCTGCACACCAGAAGCCCGGGGATGACGGCAACAACCCGACCCGGATCAAGACGTTGCGCCAGAAGGATTATCTTCTGGTCTGCTGGTGCCCCAGGCTTGGGAATGAGTTGTTACCGAATGACCTTGATGCTCTTCGCTCCCTTCTCCCCTTGCGGGAGAAGGGTTGGGGATGAGGGGACAACAAAACAACGCCAAGACGCAATCCAGGCAAGAGGAGAGCCTCCATGCGACGCCTGTTTATCCAGTTCTACCTGCTGCTGATCGGCTGCTTCGGCCTCGCCATCCTGCTCATCGGCCTGGTCTATCAGGTCAGTGCCGAACGGGCGGGAGACCGCTATCTGGAGCACATGATGCAGGGCTCCCTGGGGCTGCTCACCGGCGAGCTGGCCCGGCTGCCCCCCGCGCGCTGGCCCGCCCGCATGGGGGAGCAGAGCCACCAGCTCAACCTGCCGCTGCAACTCGGCGCCCTCGCCAACCAGCCCCTGGCCAGGGAGGATCAGGCCTTCCTCGAGGCGGGCAACATCGTCATCGTCGAGGAGGATGACACCTTCCAGCAGCGCATCCCGGGCACCGATCAGGTGCTGATCGTCGGCCCTGTCCCCTATCTCTCCTACCTGCACGAGCTGCACTGGGTGGACGTGGGCCTGCTGTTGCTCATCGGCCTCTCCCTCGGCCTGCCCATTCTGCTCTGGCTGCGCCCCCACTGGCACGGCCTGCAACGGCTGGAGCAGACGGCCCGCCGGGTCGGTGACGGGGATCTCTCCTGCCGCACCGGCCTGCCCCCCGGCAGCAGCCTGGGCCGGGTCGGTCGCACCTTCGATCAGATGGCCGAGCAGTTGCAGGCCATGCTGGCCAGCCGCAAGCAGCTGACCGACGCCATCGCCCACGAGCTGCGCACCCCCCTGGTGCGGCTGCGCTACCGGCTCGCCATGCTGGCCGAGCCTCCCTCGCCCGAGGAGCAGCAGGGGCTGGAGCGGGATCTCGGCGCCCTGGACGCCCTCATCGAGGAGATGCTCACCTACGCCAGGCTGGATCGCCCAGAGCTGCCGCTGCAGTGCAGCGATCTCGAGCTGGGCAGTTGGGCCGGGGAGCGACTCCCGGACTGGCAGGCGCTGCGCCCGGACAGACGACTCGCCCTCCAGCTGCCCGCCCATCCCCTGCCCTGGCGCGGCGACATCCGCCTGCTGGACAGGGCGCTGGAGAATCTCATCGGCAACGCCCTGCGCCACGCCACCAGCCGGGTGAGCCTCGCCATGAGTCGGCAGCAGGATCACTATCTGCTGGAGGTGGCCGACGACGGCCCCGGCATAGATCCGGCGCTGGCGCCCCAGATCTTCGAGCCCTTCGTGCGGCTGGATCAGAGCCGGGACAGGCGCACCGGCGGCACCGGCTTGGGTCTCGCCATAGTGCGCAGCATAGCGCGTCACCACGGCGGCGAGGTGCAGTTGCTGCCCGCCGAGACGGGAGCCCGCTTCTGCCTCAGGCTGCCCGTACATTTGGATACAAACCGTCACCAGTCCCTCACTGAAGTGCAGGCCCTGCAGCCCTAGGATGACGTCATGGAGAGCCGCTCCATGTCATCAAACCGAACGAGGAACTGGAATATGAAAAAGCTGATCCCCCTGAGCCTGGCTGCTGTCTTCGCCCTGACCTCCGGCTTCACCATGGCTGCCACCCCGACCAAGGCTGCCGCGCCCCACGCGACCCAGACCAAGGTGGTGAAAAAGCATCACAAGGCGACCCATGCCGCACCGGCCGTGAAAGTGGCCCCCAAGACCAAGTAACAGGCGCACAAGCTCCCAATGAAAAGGGGCCCCATCATGGGGCCCCTTTTGTCGTGCTCAGGCGGCTCAATCTTGCATGTAATTTGCCGGCAGCGCTACGCGTGCCACGCCGGAGGCCACCGCCGCCAGCGCCACGGCGCGAGCCACGCGGGGCAGCAGACGGGCATCCATCGGCTTGGGAATGACGTACTCCTTGCCGAAGGTGAGCGCACTCACCCCGGCGGCGGTCAGCACCTCGGCCGGGACCGGCTCCTTGACCAGGCCGCGAATGGCCTCCACCGCCGCGACCTTCATGGCATCGTTGATGCGGCTGGCGCGCGCGTCCAGGGCACCGCGGAAGATGAAGGGGAAGCAGATGACGTTGTTGATCTGGTTCGGGTAGTCGGAACGACCCGTGCCCATGATGAGATCGCTGCGCACCGAGTGCGCCAGGGCCGGCTTGATCTCGGGATCCGGGTTGGAGCAGGCGAAGATCACCGGATTGGGGGCCATCAGGGCCACCGCCTCGGCAGGCAGCACGTCCGGGCCCGAGACGCCGACAAACACGTCCGCCCCGTCGATCACCTCCATCAGGGTGCGCAGGGGGGTGTCGTTGGCGAAGCGCTGCTTGTACTGGTTGAGATCGGTGCGACCGCTGTGGATCACCCCCTGACGGTCCAGCATGAAGATGTTCTGTGGCGCGGCGCCGCACTTGATCAGCAGGTCCATGCAGGCGGTGGCGGCGGCACCGGCGCCCATGCAGACGATGCGGCTCTGTTCGATGCGCTTGCCCTGCACTTCCAGCGCGTTGAGCAGACCGGCGGCGGTGACGATGGCGGTGCCGTGCTGATCATCGTGGAACACCGGGATGTCGCAGCGCTCGATCAGCGCCTGCTCTATCTCGAAGCACTCGGGAGCCTTGATGTCTTCCAGGTTGATGCCACCGAAGGTGTCGGCGATGGCGGCGACAGTGTCGATGAACTGCTGGCTGGTCTCGTGCTTCACCTCGATGTCGATGGCGTCGATGCCGGCAAAGCGCTTGAACAGCAGGGCCTTCCCCTCCATCACCGGCTTGGAGGCCAGCGGCCCCAGATTGCCCAGCCCCAGGATGGCGGTGCCATTGGAGATGACGGCCACCAGGTTGCCCTTGCCGGTGTAACGGTAGGCATCGGCCGGGTTGGCGGCGATCTCGCGCACCGGCTCGGCGACACCCGGACTGTAGGCCAGGGCCAGATCTCGGGCGGTCTCTGCGGGTTTGGTGAGGGCGATGGCTATCTTGCCGGGAATGGGCTGGGCGTGGTAATCGAGCGCTTGTTGACGAAGATCGTGACGCAGATCGGACATGGGGGACCCCGATACGGAAGTGAGTGAGTGGTGCATTGGCTCGCCTGTGGCGAGGGCTCGGGATCATAAAGAAAACCACCGGGCTTTCACAGCAGAAAATATCGCCAAATCCCACTGATAGCCGACTCAGCAGCATCTCCCGCCACGCAAAGATACCCATTTAGTTATAGATCCGCTTTCAGTCCATCACGGGAATACCGGCCCTCGCCTCCGCCTGGCGGGCGATGGCCTCCGTCATCCCCTGGAAGATGAAGAGGTGGAAGGGCAGCATGGCGAGCCAGTAGGCCAGCCCCCAGGCTCCCTGGGGGTGCCAGTGGGCGGTCACCCGCAGCCGGGTCAGGCCGGACTCCTGGGGCTGGATGTTGAACTCCAGCCGCCCGACGCCGGGGGCCTTCATGTTGAACAGCAGATCCAGCCTGCGCCCCTCGTCCACCCCGAGGATCTGCCAGGAGTCCAGCATGTCCCCCTTCACGAAGCGATCCGGATTGGTGCGGCCCCGGGTGAGGGCCGGCCCCCCTATCAGGTGATCCATCCATTCGCGCACCACCCACAGCTCATTCATGTAGAAGTAGCGCTGCTCGCCCCCCAGCTGCTGCAGCACCTGCCACACCACCTCGGGGGAGGCGAGGCACTCGGCCTCCCCGCTGGCGGTGCGGTCGTAGAAGCCGTACTCGGGATGGCGCCAGCGCAGGCCGAGCGGCGTCTCCTCCCCCTGCTGCTCGGCGCCGAGTGTCTGCTCCAGCGCCAGGCTCTCCGTCAGCGCCTCGTCGAAGCTGAGCAGGTGCTGGGGCAGCAGGGCGCGCAAGGGGCCATCGTCGGCCGGGATGTCGTGCTTGAGGCCGCCCACCAGCGCCTTGGCGATGGGTTGGGGCACAGAGGTGGCAAACTGCAGCCACCAGGCGGAGAGCCGGGGGCTCAGGAAGGGGATGGGGATGATGGGGCAACGCTTGCCGATGTGGGCGGCGAACTTCTGCAACTGCTGCTGGTAGCTGAGCAGCTCGGGGCCCGCCGCGTTGAAGATGCGGCCATCCACCCCTGGCGCCTCCACCAGGCCGCCCAGATAGTGCAGCAGGTTGGAGAGCGCAATCGGCGGCGTGCGGGAGCGCACCCACTTGGGCGTCACCATCATGGGCAGGTTGAACACCAGATCCCGCATCACCTCGAAGGCGGCCGAGCCCGGCCCTATGATGATGCCGGCCCGCAGCTCCACCGTGGGCACGCCCGCGTCCCGAAACAGCTCGCCGCAGTGGCGACGGGAGTTGAGGTGGCGACTGTTGCAGGGGATCGGCTGTATGGCCCCCAGATAGATGATGCGGCGCACCCCGGCGGCGCGGGCGGCGGCGGCGAAGTTCTTCACCCCCTGCTGCTCCAGCCGGTGAAAACCGGCGCCTGCCCCCATGGCATGCACCAGATAGAAGACGGTATCCACCCCGGCCAGGGCCGGCAGCAGGGTGATGGGCTTGAGGCTGTCGGCGAGACGAAACTCCACCCCCTCCGGCAGGCGGCAGGGACGGCGCGCACCGGCGATCACCCTGTAACCCAGCCCTTGCAGATGAGGCACCAGGTAGGAACCTATGTAACCCGCCGCACCCATCACCAGACAGTTTCGCATTCCGACACTCCTCATCCCCCATGGACTCGCACCACCATAGGGCAAAGCGCCGCATTACAGAACGCCCACAAGCAAAAAAGGCGCCCGATGGGCGCCTTTTTCAGAATTCTTCAGAAGCAAGATTACTTCTTGGTGGTCATCGCACCGAAACGCTTGTTGAACTTGTCTACGCGGCCGCCGCTAGAAACTTCTTTCTGCTTGCCGGTATAGAACGGGTGGCACTCGGAGCACACGTCCAGGTTCAGATCTTTACCCAGGGTAGAGAAAGTGTTGATGACGTTACCGCAAGAGCACTTGGCGGTGATGGCTACGTAGTCAGGATGGATACCAGCTTTCATGGACAACCTCAATTGATAGGCCGTGTCGCCATCCGATCTCTTGTCGGACACCACACGATTGTTGAACACAGTTTCAAAGGTTGCGAATAATATAGGAAATGCCTGAGTTCAGGCAAGTGGCTTCGCAGAAAAAATAGGCAACCTTTTGGTGGATTCATCGCAAACGCTTGATCTGGTTCGTGTCGCTGTCCCGGTGCCCTTGCGCCGTCACTTCGACTATCTTTCTCCCCTGCCTTTACCTGCCCCCGGCTGCCGGGTCGAGATCCCGTTCGGCCCCCAGACCCTGGTCGGTCTGGTGGTGGATCACCCGACCGAGAGTCAGGTGCCCCGCGCCAAATTGAAGCCCTTGAAGCGGGTTCTCGACACGGCTCCCGTGCTCGGGCCCGACATACTGGCGCTGATGGCCTGGAGCGCCAGCTACTACCAGCATCCGCTGGGGGAAGTGCTGCCTCACGCCCTGCCGGTGCTGGTGCGCAAGGGGGAGCCCGCCGCCTATCGGGAGCTGGAGTTCTGGTTTGCCACCGAGGCAGGCATGGCGCTCGACCTCAACGAGCTCAAGCGGGCGGCCAAGCAGCAACAGGCCCTCGCCCTGTTGCGCAAGGGGCCGCAGACGCCGTCGGCACTCAAGCAGGAGGAGATCCAAAGTGCGGCCCTCACCGCGCTGGAGAAGAAAGGACTGCTGGAGAAGCGCAGCCTGGAGCCGAGCCACGACGGCGACTGGGCCACCCATTTTGACGCGGGGGAAGGGCTGCGCCTCAACGGCGAGCAGGCCCTGGCGGTGGCCGCCGTCACCAGCCAGAGCGACAAGTTCGGCGCCTTCCTGCTGGACGGCATCACGGGCTCCGGCAAGACCGAGGTTTACCTGAGCATCCTCGAGCCCCTGCTCAAGGCGGGCAAGCAGGCCCTGGTGATGGTGCCGGAAATAGGCCTCACCCCCCAGACCATCAACCGCTTCCGCCGTCGCTTCAAGGTGCCCGTGGTGGCAATGAACTCCGCCATGAACGACAGAGAGCGGCTCGATGCCTGGCTCGCCTGCCGGGACGGTGGCGCCGCCATCCTGATCGGCACCCGCTCCGCCGTGTTCACCCCGTTCAAGAACCTCGGCATCATCATCATCGACGAGGAGCACGACGGCTCCTTCAAGCAGCAGGACGGTTTTCGCTACCACGCGCGGGATCTCGCGGTGATGCGGGCCCATCGCGCCGGCATCCCCATCCTGCTCGGCTCCGCCACCCCGTCGCTGGAGACGTTGCACAACGCCCGCAGCGGCAAGTATCACCACCTCAGCCTGACGCGGCGCGCCGGTAACGCCCAGACCGCCCGCCAGGTGATCCTGGACATCAAGAGCGTGCGGCTGCAGGCCGGGCTCTCCCCCCAGCTGGAGCAGCTGATGGCAGAGCATCTGGTGGCGGGCAACCAGGTGATGCTGTTTCTCAACCGGCGCGGCTATGCCCCTGCCCTCATCTGCCACCAGTGCGGCTGGAGCGCCGCCTGCGAGCGGTGCGATGCCTGGTACACCTGGCATCAGGCCGGGCGACGGTTGCACTGCCACCACTGTGACAGCGTGCGCCCCCTGCCCCACCACTGCCCCGAGTGCGGCAGCCACGAGCTGATCGGCTCGGGAGTGGGCACCGAGCAGCTGGAACAGCTGCTCACCACGGTTTTCCCCCAATACCCTGTGGTGCGTATCGATCGGGACAACACCCGCCGCAAGGGGGAGCTGGAGACTCATCTCGGCGACATCAAGGCGGGCAAGTACAAGATCCTGATCGGCACCCAGATGCTGGCCAAGGGCCACCACTTCCCGGATGTGACCCTGGTCGGCCTGCTGGATGTGGATGGCGCCCTGTTCAGTGCCGATTTTCGCGCCGCCGAGAAGCTGGCCCAGCTCTACACCCAGGTGGCGGGCCGGGCCGGTCGCGCCAGCAAGCCGGGGCTGGTGGTGCTGCAGAGCCACCACCCCGAGCATGCCCTGCTGCAGGATCTGACCCAGAACGGTTACGGCCACTTCGCCGACACCGCGCTCAAGGAGCGCCGCCTGCTGGGACTGCCGCCCTTCAGCTATCAGGGACTGTTCCGGGCCGAGGCCAACGGCCGGGACGAGGTGCAGCTGTTCCTCTCCCGTCTCGCCGATACCCTGCGCAGCGCCCGCTACCCCCAGGTGCAGGTGCTCGGGCCCATCAGCGGCTTCATGGAGCGCAAGGCGGGCAAGTTTCGCATGCAGTTGCTGGTGCAGGGGCCGAACCGGGCGCCGTTGGCCCAGCTGCTGGATTGGGCGGTGAAGGAGCTGGACGCCTGGCCGGAGACCAAGAAGGTGCGCTGGAGCCTGGACATAGACCCCACGGAGTTGAATTAAACCACCGCCATCGCGCGCCGCTAGTGGTGTTTCCCTTATCGTGTGTCTGACTACGCCGCTTAGCGGTGAAATACGGGCCTGGCGATAGTGCGCACCCGCCGTGGCGTGTTTGCTCCCTTCTCCCCTCGCGGGAGAAGGGTTGGGGATGAGGGGGGAGCCAGAACACAACGAGGGGGCCAAGGCCCCCTCGTTGTTTTTACCGCATGGCTGCTCCGGCTTACTCGGCGACCTGCGAGACCCCGGTCAGGCGCACCTCGACCCGGCGATCCGGGGCCAGACAGGCGATCATCTGCGCCTTGGCACCATCCGGGCAGCTGCCCCCCGTCACCGGTGACGACTCGCCCTGCCCCTCGGCCCGCACCTTGTCGGCAAACAGCCCCTTGGCAATCAGGTAGTCGGCCACAGTGCGGGCACGCTGCTCGGACAGGGACTGGTTGTACGCATCGGAGCCGATGCGGTCGGTGTGGCCGATCACCGTCGCCACCCCATCCTTCGGATTGGCCGCCAGGATCTGGGCAAACAGGTTATCCAGTGCCTGGCTGGCCTCGGGCTTCAGGGTCGCCTTGTTGAATTCAAACAAGACGTCCGAGTCCAGGCTGAACTGCTTCTCCACCAGCACGGGAGCCGGCTCAGGCACGGGAGCCGGCGTCGGCGCCACCGGCTCGTCACCGATCTGACCGAAGCGATAGAGCATGCCCACCGACAGCAGGCCGTTGTCCAGCTCTATGCCGGATTCATCCAGCGAGTCCTTGCCGAGCGGCGTGGTGTACTGGTATTCGAGGCGGGCGGCCCAATCCTTGTCGATGGCGTATTCGAGGCCCAATGCCCCCACAAAGGCGGCACCGTGATACTTGCCCCCGCCCGATGCCGAGAGGTTGTTGGTGCCATCGTTGGCCCAGGCACTGATGGAGCTGTCGGTCCAGGCGTAGGCGCCCCCGAGGCGGCCGTAGATATCCAGGGCCTCGGTCGCCGGGAAGCCGATCTTCATGGTGGCCTGGATCATCTGGGCCTTGGCCTCCCCATCCAGTCCTGCCTCCACCCCGTTGCCGCTGAAGCGCTGATCGACCTGATACTTGCCGAGCCAGTCATAGCCGAGCTCGACGGCCACGTTCCGGTTTACCTGATAGCCGGCGAAGGCCCCCAGGCCGAGGTCGCTGTGATCCTGGCCGGGATCAAAGGCATCGAACAGCTCCTTGACCTGATCGTCGTAATCCACCCCGTAAAAATTGGACCAGCCGGCCTTGCCGCCGACATACCAGGTGTTGTCCTGGGCGGCAGCCTGCACCGTCCCCGTTGCCATCAGAGCGCCGACGAAGACGGCGAGCATAGATCTGTTCATGGATGAGCCCCTGCAATGAATTGTTATGACGCGACTGCGCCTCTCTTCCCTGACGGGGCCCTGAACCCAAGCCCCGCACTCAGATTATCCCATCTGCAACCAGCCTCAAACGACCAGGGACTCAGGAGTGTGATATTGGCGACATTATCGGTAGATGCGCCCCCTGGAGCGCTCATAAAAAAACGAAGAGCCAGGCTCTTCGTTTGCATCTCAAGGCGGGATGGTCAAGCCGCCGTCACTGACTGCCCTGGCTCGCCAGGAACAGGCGGTAGGCGGGATCCTCGCTCACCTCCTTCCAGCCGTAGCCAATCTCGTGCAGGTAGTCGTGGAAGGCGGCCACGTCCTCGTCCGGCAGCTCGAAGGCGCACAGCACCCGGCCATAGTCGGCGCCGTGGTTGCGGTAGTGGAACAGGCTGATGTTCCAGCGGCAACCCAGGGTCTCGAGGAAGCGCATCAGGGCGCCCGGCTGCTCCGGGAACTTGAAGCTGTAGAGACGCTCACCGAGGGGCCGGGCCGGGCGGCCGCCAATCATGTAGCGCACGTGGTTCTTGGCCAGCTCGCTCTCGGTCATGTTGACCACGGGGTAGCCGTTTTCCTCCAGTTGCTGCTGGATCTGGCCGAGCTCCTCGTCACCCCCGGTGAGGCGCACCGAGACGAACAGGGAGGCCTGGGCCGCATCCGCGTAGCGGTAGTTGAACTCGGTCACCATGCGGGGCCCAAGCTGACGACAGAAGTCGAGGAAGGCCCCCTTGCGCTCGGGGATGGTCACCGCCAGCATGCCCTCGCGCTTCTCGCCTATCTCGCAGCGCTCCGACACGTAGCGCAGGCTGTGGAAGTTGACGTTGGCGCCGGACAATATGGCCGCCATCCGGCCGCCCTTGACCTGTTCCCGCTCGCTGTAGGCCTTGAGACCGGCCAGGGACAGGGCACCGGAGGGCTCGGCGATGGCGCGGCAGTCATCGAAGATGTCTTTCAGCGCCGCGCAGATCTGGTCGTTGGAGACGGTCACCACCTCGTCCAGATACTGGTTGCACAGGCGGAAGGTCTCCTCGCCGATGCGCTTGACCGCCACCCCGTCCGCAAACAGGGAGACCCGCTCCAGGTTGACCGGCTCGCCGGCCTCCATGGCGGCCTTGAGGCAGGCGGAGCCCTCGGCTTCCACCCCGATCACCTTGACGTCCGGCAGCAGCTGCTTGATGTAGACAGCCACCCCGGCGGCCAGGCCGCCCCCCCCCACAGGCACGAACACGTGGGTGAGGTGGGTGTCCTGCTCCAGCAGCTCCTTGCCTATGGTGCCCTGGCCCGCGATCACCTCGACGTCGTCGAACGGCGGTATCAGGGTGTAGCCCTCCAGTTCGGCGAGGCGGCGGCTCTCGCCGTAGGCCTCGTCGAAGCTGTTGCCAAACAGCAGCACGTTGCCGCCCAGGCGGCGCACCGCATCTATCTTGATGTCCGGCGTGGTCCTGGGCATCACTATGATGGCCTTGATGCCGAGCTTGGCCGCCGACAGCGCGACACCCTGGGCATGGTTGCCGGCCGAGGCCGTCACCACGCCATGGGACTTCTGCTCGGCGCTCAGGGTGGCGATCTTGTGATAGGCACCCCGCAGCTTGAAGGAGTGCACCGGCTGCAGGTCTTCCCGCTTGAGCGCCACCTGGTTGCCGAGTCGCTCGGAGAGTTTTTTCAGGGTCTGCAAGGGTGTCACCCGCGCCGCCTCATAGACGGGGGAGAGCAACACCTTGCGTAGATAATCAGCCGCAGAGACCATGTCTTACTCCTCCAGCTTGCTAAGGTCGCGTACCGCGCCCTTGTCGGCACAGGAGGAGGCGAGTAGCTCTTTGCATAGATGATTTGTCATTCCTTTCATCATCACTCCCCCAGCTTGCTAAGGTCGCGCACCGCGCCCTTGTCGGCACAGGAGGAGGCGAGCAGTACTTTGCATACATGATTTGTCATTCCTTTCATCATCACTCCTCCAACTTGCTAAGGTCGCGCACCGCGCCCTTGTCGGCGCTGGTGGCGAGCATGGCGTAGGCACGCAGGGCGTAGGAGACCTGGCGCTGACGGTTCAGCGGCTTCCAGCCACGGGCCGAGGCTGCCACGCGGCGAGTGGCCAGCACGCTGTCAGCCACCTCCAGCACCATGCTGCGGGCCGGGATGTCGATATTGATGATGTCCCCATCCTCCACCAGCCCTATGGTGCCGCCGGAGGCCGCCTCGGGAGAGACGTGACCGATGGAGAGGCCAGAGGTGCCGCCGGAGAAGCGCCCGTCTGTGATCAGGGCGCAGGCCTTGCCGAGGCCCATGGATTTCAGATAGGTGGTGGGATAGAGCATCTCCTGCATGCCGGGGCCCCCTTTCGGGCCTTCGTAGCGGATCACCACCACCTCGCCTGCCTGCACAGTGCCGTCCAGGATGCCGGCGACCGCCGTGTCCTGGCTCTCGAACACCCGGGCCGGGCCACGGAAGCAGAGGTTCTCGTCATCCACCCCGGCGGTCTTGACGATGGCACCATCGAGGGCCAGGTTGCCGGAGAGCACCGCCAGTCCCCCTTCCAGGCTGTAGGCGTTGTCCAGAGAGCGGATGCAGCCTTCTGCCCGGTCCAGATCCAGTTCTGGCCAGCGGCAATCCTGGCTGAATGCCTTGGTGGTGCGAATACCGGCCGGACCGGCGCGGTAGAAGTCGTGTACCGCCTTGTCGTCGCAGCGGCTGACGTCGTACTGCTCCAGCAGCTCGTGCAAGCTGGTGCCGAGCACGTTGCGGGTATCCCCGTGCACCAGACCGGCCTTCTCCAGCTGGCCCAGGATGGCGACCACGCCGCCAGCGCGGTGCACGTCTTCCATATGGTACTTCTGGGTGGACGGGGCCACCTTGCACAGCTGGGGCACCTTGCGGGACATGCGGTCGATGTCGGCCATGGTGAAGTCCACCCCGGCCTCCTGGGCCGCCGCCAGCAGGTGCAGCACCGTATTGGTGGAGCCACCCATGGCGATGTCCAGGGCCATGGCGTTCTCGAACGCCGCCTTGGTGGCGATGTTGCGCGGCAGGGCGCTCTCGTCATCCTGCTGGTAGTAGCGATTGGCCAGAGCGACGATGCGCTGGCCCGCCAGCTTGAACAGCTGCTCCCGATCGGCATGGGTCGCCAGCAGGGAGCCGTTGCCCGGCTGGGAGAGACCCAGCGCCTCGGTCAGGCAGTTCATGGAGTTGGCGGTGAACATGCCGGAGCAGGAGCCGCAGGTGGGGCAGGCGCTGCGCTCGATCTGATCGCTCTGGGCATCGGACACCTTGGGGTCGGCACCCTGGATCATGGCGTCCACCAGATCCAGCTTGATGATCTGATCGGAGAGCTTGGTCTTGCCCGCTTCCATGGGGCCACCGGAGACGAAGATCACCGGTATGTTGATGCGCAGGGCGGCCATCAGCATCCCCGGGGTGATCTTGTCGCAGTTGGAGATGCAGACCATGGCGTCGGCGCAGTGGGCGTTGACCATGTACTCCACCGAGTCGGCGATCAGCTCCCGGGACGGCAGGGAATAGAGCATGCCGCCGTGGCCCATGGCGATGCCGTCATCCACGGCGATTGTGTTGAACTCCTTGGCGACGCCGCCGGCGGCCTCGATCTCCCGGGCCACCAGCTGGCCCAGATCCTTGAGGTGAACGTGACCGGGCACGAACTGGGTGAAGGAGTTGACCACGGCAATGATGGGCTTGCCGAAATCCTGATCTGTCATGCCGGTGGCACGCCAGAGGGCGCGGGCCCCGGCCATGTTACGTCCGTGGGTGGTGGTGGCGGATCTCAACTTCGGCATTGTCTCTACTCCCTGAATGCCCCTGGGGCGCATTGTCTTTCAACATGAATGTGTGATTCGCGGATCGGGAATCGATCCTGGTGAAGGCACCACGGGGAGCCTTCACCGGAAGCGACTCGGGGAGGCGTGACGCCTCCCCTCTCTCATCAGTCGTTGACCGGCGTCAGCCAGCCCCACTTGTCCTCGGTCTTGCCGTTGAACAGGCCGAAGAAGGCGTTCTGCAACTGCTCGGTCACGGGGCCACGGCTGCCAGCGCCCACCTGCATCCGATCGACGGAGCGCACCGGGGTCACCTCGGCCGCCGTGCCGGTCATGAAGATCTCGTCCGCCACGTAGAGCGCTTCGCGCGGCAGTGCCTGCTCGCGCACCTCATACCCCAAGTCACGAGCGAGCGTCATGATGGTGTCGCGGGTGATGCCGGGCAGGATGGCGGCGGTGGCGGGCGGGGTGAACAGCACACCGTTCTTCACCAGGAAGAGGTTCTCCCCCGCCCCTTCGCTCAGGTAGCCGTTCACGTCCAGCGCCAGCCCCTCGGCGAAGCCGTTGCGCTTGGCCTCGCGGCTGATCAGCTGGGACGACAGGTAGTTGCCCCCGGCCTTGGCACCTGTGGGTATGGTGTTCGGCGCAAGCCGGCTCCAGGAGGTGACGCACACATCCACCCCGTTCTTCAGCCCCTCCTCCCCCAGATAGGCGCCCCAGGGCAGGGCCGCGACCATGAGATCTGCCTTGGCATCCAGCGGCGGGTGCAGCCCCAGCCCCACGTTGCCGACAAAGGCCAGCGGGCGCAGGTAGCCGCTCTTGAGGCCGTTCTCGCGCACCACGGTGCGGCAGGCATCATTCACCTCGGCCTCGCTGTAGGGCAGGTCCATCCAGTAGATCCTGGCGGAGTCGAACAGGCGACGGGTGTGCTCCTGCAGGCGGAAGATACAGGTCCCCCTGGGGGTGTCGTAGGCGCGCACTCCCTCGAACACCGAGGAGCCGTAGTGCAGGGCGTGGCTCATGACGTGCACCTGGGCATCCTGCCAGGGCACCAGCTTGCCGTTGAACCAGATGTATTGGGGGTGAGTGGCGGATTGGGAAGGCTGTGACATTGGCTTGGCTCCTTAAGCGCTGATCCGGGGTTGCTGTTCCAGTGCATCGACCCGGGAGACATCCACCAGCTTGACCAGCTGGCTCCACAACTGCTGGATGGGACGCTCCGACTCGACAGTAACCGTGATCCGCAGCTGTTGGCAATCCTGCTCCATGTTCAGAGCGCAGAGAGCGAAGCCACGGTGACGCACCACCCGCAGCACCCGCTCCATCACTTCGGGTCTGGGCTGGGCGTGGATATGCAGGGTGTGTTGGTGAAAGCTGTGCTGCTTCATGGGCGTTGCTCCATCATCTTGTGGTTGGCGACTCCCGGCGGAACCAGGGGCCAGACGTTTTCTTCCTCTGAAATGGCCACATGCAGCAGGTAGGCGCTCTCGCTCGCCAGCAGGCGGTCGAGTGCGCCGGCTATCTGCTCCTTGCATGTGATGGTCTCGCCCGGGATGCCGAACGCGGCGGCCAGGGCGATGAAATCCGGGTTGTCGGAGAGGATGGTCTCGCTGTAGCGGCCGTCGAAGAACAGCTCCTGCCACTGGCGCACCATGCCGAGACGTTGATTGTCGATCAGCACCATCTTCACCTTGAGCTGGGCGCGGCGTATGGTGCCGAGCTCCTGCACGTTCATCATGAAGGAGCCGTCACCGCTCACCAGCACCACCTCGTCATCGGGGCGCGACATCTTGGCGCCGATGGCGGCGGGCAGACCGAAGCCCATGGTGCCGAGGCCGGCGCTGGAGAGGTGATTGCGCGGGCTGGTGAAGCGCATGTGCTGAGCCACCCACATCTGGTGCTGACCCACGTCGCAGGCCACCACGCTGGTGTCCGGCAGCCGTGCCGAGAGCTGCTTGAGCAGGGCCGGGGCATAGATAGGCTGGCCGGGGTGGTCGTAGCGGAAGGCATATTCGCGAGCCATGGCGGCGCAGTGCTCACGCCAGGGATCGATCGCCAGCGCCATGGCCAGGGCGGGCAACACCCGCTTGAGATCCGTGGTGATGCCCACGTCGGCGGCGCGGCGCTTGCCGAACTCGGCGGCATCCACGTCCAGGTGGATCACCCTTGCCTCGGGAGCGAACTCCTCCAGCTTGCCGGTCACCCGATCATCGAAACGGGCGCCCACCACCACCAGCAGATCGCACTGCTGCACCGCATAGTTGGCGGCCTTGGTGCCGTGCATGCCGAGCATGCCGAGGTAGACGGGGCTGTCAGGGTCGAGGGCACCTATCCCCTTGAGGGTGGTGACCGCCGGCATGCCGGTGGCGGCGGCAAAGTCCCGCAACTGCTGCTCCGCATTGGCCATGCCCACCCCACCGCCGACGTAGAGCACCGGGCGCTCGGCGGCGGCCAGCAGGGTGCGGGCCAGGGTCAGCTCGGCTGGATTGAGGGGCTCGGGCTCCTCCACCGCAAACAGCGGGCTCTGGGTCGGCACGGCGGCCAGCTGCACATCCTTGGGAAAGTCGATCAGCACAGGACCCGGACGCCCCTCGGTGGCGATGGCGAAGGCTTCTGCCAGCACCCGCCCCAGATCGGCGGCATCGGTCACCATGAAGGAGTGCTTGGTGCAGGAGAGGGACATGCCGAGCACGTCGACCTCCTGAAACGCATCCGTGCCCACGGCGGCGCAGGGCACCTGACCGCTGATGGCGACCAGGGGCACGGAATCGAGCAGCGCCTCGGCCAGGCCGGTCACCAGGTTGGTGGCTCCCGGGCCGGAGGTGGCGATGCAGACCCCCACCTGGCCGGAGGCGCGGGCATAACCCACGGCGGCCATGGCGGCACCCTGCTCGTGGCGGCAGAGCTGATGGGCCAGGCCACCGTCATACAGGGCGTCGTAGACCGGCATGATGGCCCCGCCCGGGTAACCAAACACCTGGGTCACACCCTGTTTCTTGAGAGCCTGTACCAAAAACTGCGCGCCGTTCATGTGGAAAATCCTGTCCTTTGGTCGAAAAAAAACCCCCGGGCCGTGAGGCTCGGGGGTCGCTTGTTTCGTTCTGTCCGGTGGTGGGTCTATCCCTTGTTCCGTGCAGCTAAACGAGCCCCGAGCGGTGAGATAATAATCACCACTAGGACCACAATAATGCTGACGAAACGGGAGGCCATGTTCATAGTTACAACCGGAAATCCTGTGAGATGGGGGCGGTTTGCACCGCGAATGGCTATTAGAACTAGCACGGTGATTTTTATTGGGCAAGCATTTTTTACCTGACAAGACTCTGATTTTGACTGATCTGCAAGCTGCTCTCTGGAACAAAAAACTAATAAAAAACGGTTAACCAGCACATACATCAAACCAAGGACGGGATTTATGTCATTAGCTGTGGTTTATAGCCGTGCCAGCCTGGGGATCGCGGCGCCGCAAGTCACGGTGGAAGTCCATTTATCCAACGGACTGCCCGCCTTCAACATGGTGGGCCTGCCGGAAACCTCGGTGAAGGAGTCGCGGGATCGGGTGCGCAGCGCTCTGCTCAACGGCAACTTCGAGTTCCCCTCCAAACACATCACGGTCAACCTGGCCCCCGCCGATCTGCCCAAGGAGGGAGGCCGTTTCGATCTGGCCATCGCCATCGGCATTCTCGCCGCTTCCAAGCAGATACCTGCAAAATACCTGCTCGATCACGAGTTTTTAGGGGAGCTGGCCCTGACCGGCGAGATCCGGCCCGTGCTCGGGGTGCTGCCCGCTGTGCTTGCCTGCCGCGACGCGGGGCGCACCCTGCTGGTGCCGCGGGAGAACGGCCCCGAGGCCTCCCTCATCCAGGATGCCGAGGTGCGCACCGCCCACCAGCTGCTGGCCGTCACCGCCTGGCTGGCGGGTCAGTACGAGCTGCCCCTGCCCGACCCCCAGACCACGGACGTCCTGCCCGACGTGCCGGATCTGCAGGATGTGATCGGCCAGTCCCAGGCCAAGCGGGCGCTGGAAATCGCCGCCGCCGGCAGCCACAACCTGCTGTTCATCGGCCCGCCCGGCACCGGCAAGAGCATGCTGGCGAGCCGATTGCCCGGCATACTGCCGCCGCTGAGCGAGCAGGAGGCGCAGCAGACCGCCGCCATCCACTCCATCGGCGGCCTCACCCCCCGCGCTGGTCACTGGCATCACAGGCCCTATCGCACGCCGCACCACAGCGCCTCGGCGGTGGCCCTGGTGGGGGGCGGCAGCCACCCGAGGCCAGGGGAAATCTCCCTGGCCCACAACGGGGTGCTGTTTCTCGACGAGTTGCCTGAGTTCGAACGCAAGGTGCTAGACTCCCTGCGAGAGCCGCTGGAGACGGGCCACATCACCATCAGCCGCGCCGCCCGCCAGGTGGACTTCCCCGCCCGTTTCCAGCTGGTGGGCGCCATGAATCCCAGCCCCTGCGGCCACTACGGGGACGGCCAGACCCGCTCCAGCCCGGATCAGATACTGCGCTACCTCGGCAAGCTCTCGGGCCCCTTCCTCGATCGGTTCGATCTGACGGTGGAGGTGCCGCTGCTGCCCAAGGGGAGCCTGACCGGCAAGGCGGAGCGGGGGGAGTCTAGCCGGCAGATCCGCGATCGGGTACTGGCAGCGCGAGAGCGCATGCAAAGCCGCAACGGCAAACTCAACAACCTGCTTGATAGTCGTGAGATAGAGGATATTTGCCGATTATCGCCGCAAGACGCCGAATTTCTGGAGAACGCCATCCAGAAGCTGGGGCTCAGCATCCGCGCCTGGCACCGCATACTGCGGGTGTCGCGCACCATAGCGGATCTGGCGGGGTGCCCCGCCATCGAGAAGGAGCATCTCATCGAGGCGCTCGGTTACAGGGCCATGGACAGGCTGCTGTCACGGCTGCGCAGCGGCCAGTGATCGCGACATGATGGCGAGGAGATCCCGGCGTCAATGCGGTGCATTCATGGTCTAGCGCCGGATCGGCTGATATTATGGCCACAGATCTGACCACCTGGTTGCCACCCACAGACACGAAAACGGATCCGATTCATGCACAACAAGCTGATAGAGCGGCTGCGCGGCTGCCTCTCGACCCTGCTCTATTTCCTCAACACCCTCTTCTGGTTTGTCCCCATACTGCTGCTCGGCCTCGTCAAGCTGCTGCTGCCGCTCAAGGGCTGGCGCACCCTCTGCAACGCCCTGCTGGACGGCTGTGCCAGCTGCTGGATAGGTTTCAACAACCTGATCCAGAAAATCATCATCAGAACCCCTTTCGAGGTGGTCGGAGTGGACAAAGGGCGCCGGAATGAGTGGTATATGGTGGTTGCCAACCATCAATCCTGGGTCGACATACTGGTACTGCAGCGGATTTTCAATCAGAAAATTCCCTTCCTGAAGTTTTTCCTCAAGAAAGAACTGATTTGGGTACCTTTTCTCGGTCTGGCCTGGTGGGCGCTGGACTTCCCCTTCATGCGGCGATATTCACGCAGCTTGCTGGAAAAGAAGCCGCATCTGAAGGGAAAAGACATAGAAACGACGCGCAAGGCCTGTGCCAAGTTCCGCCACATTCCGGTGAGTGTGATGAACTTCGTGGAGGGCACCCGCTTCACCGCCCACAAGCACGACAAACAGGGCGCACCCTATCGCCACCTCCTGCACCCGAGGGCTGGCGGCATCGCCTTCACCCTGGCGGCCATGGGGGATCAACTGCACAAGCTGGTGGATGTGACCATCGCCTATCCGGGCGGCATCCCAAGCTACTGGGACTTCATGTGCGGCCGGGTCAAGGAGATCAAGGTTCGGGTCCGCTTTCTGCCGATCGAACGCAATCTGGTGGGGGATTACTTCAATGACCCCGAGTTCCAACAAGAGTTTCAACAGTGGCTGAACGGGATCTGGCGCGAGAAAGACCAGACCCTGGGTCAGCTGCTGGCGGACAAGACGCAGTAAACGACACCCATGCTAAGCCTGCTCCCCGGCCCCCTGGTGCTGCTCATCAGCGCCGGCCTGACCATATTGTTCACCGCCCTGTGCGCCAGCCTGATCCTGCTGGTCTCCCTAGGGAAATTGTTGTTGCCCATCCCGGTCTTCGGCCGTGCCTGCAGCCGGCTCAACAATGGCTTCATGAGGCTGTGGCTGGGTTGCAACGCCCTGGTGATCCGCCTCACCACCCGCATCGACTGGCAGCTCGAGGATGAGACCCGGCTGCGCAAGGATGGCTGGTACCTCATCATCAGCAACCACATGAGCTGGACCGACATAGTGGTGCTGGGCCATCTGTTCCGGGACAGACTGCCGGTGCCCAAGTTCTTCATGAAGCACGAGCTCATCTACATACCGCTGCTGGGGCTCGCCTGCTGGGGGCTGGACATGCCCTTTATGCGCCGCTACTCACGGGAGTTTCTGCTGCGCAACCCGCACCTGAGGGGCAAGGACATAGAGACCACCCGCCACGCCTGCGAGAAGTTTCGCCACATCCCCACCACAGTCATCAACTTCGTGGAGGGGACCCGCTTCACCGAGGCGAAGCGAGAGGCGACCCGTTCCCGCTACCGCCACCTGATGTCCCCCAAGGCGGCGGGGCTCGCCTTCACCCTGGCGGCCATGGGGGAGCAGTTCGACAGCCTGATCAACGTCACCATCCGCTACCCGGACAACAGCGAAACGCCGTTCAAGGACTTCCTGATGGGGCGGATGAAGCGCATTCAGGTGCGCATCGAGGAGTTGCCGGTGAATGAGGCGCTGGTGGGGGACTACTTCAACGACAAGCAGTTCAAGCGTGGTTTTCAGGCCTGGCTGAACCAGCGCTGGCAAGAGAAGGATGACGTTCTGGAAGAGTGGCAGCGAGCTCAGGAGCCCGCTGCGGTGGCCGCCAGGGAGAGGGCCGACGCCAGCTCGGGCAACTGATCCTCGCTGAACACCTGAATGCCGTGACGGCGCAGCAGGGCCGTGGTCTTGCCCTCTCCCGCCATGGAGACGCCTTCAAAGCGGCCGTTGTAGATGCGACCACTGCCGCAGGAGGGGCTCCCCTCCTTGAGCAGGGCAAAGCGAATGCCCTGTGCCTGGCAGAGTTGCAGCGCCAGCCGGGCGCCGTGATCGAACTCGGCCGTCACATCCAGCCCGCTTATCGTCACCACCAGCTCGCCCTGCCGCTCGGCGGGTGGACGGGGGGTCGGCAAGCCGCCCGCCACCTCAGGGCAGAACGCCAGCGCCCTCCCCTCGGCCCCCAGCGCCTTCAGCCAGTCGCTGACGATCCCCTTGCTCTGACCGTCGTAGCGTACCGGCTGGCCCAGCAGGCAGGCACTCACCAGCACCTTGTGCATTCCCGTCTCTCCCATGCTGTCACTCCCTGTGTGAGGGTGCCCGCGCACCAGACCCGCTATCGGGCGACAATCCGGCTTTCGCAGGCACCGGCTTATGCTTCCGCACCGTGCATCACCTGATCGAACATCACGCAGCAGGGATTCTCCAACCGGTAGAGAATGGCGGGCCTCTGCTTGCCGGTGCGCTTGCGGCCGGTATCCACCAGGATGTCGGCGCGATGGATCCGCTTGCGAAACGCCGCCGTGTTCATGGGGGTCTGCAGGACTATCTCGAACGCCCGCTGCACCTCGGAGAGGGTGAACTCGGCCCCCAGCAGTTGCAGCGGCAGTGTGCTGTAGCGGCTCTTGATGCGCAGCCGCTCCAGCCCCATGGCGACCAGCTGGCCGTGATCGAAGGCAAGATTCAGGTCGGGCAGGTCGGCAACCGGGTGCCAATGACCTCGCACGGCCTCCACTTTCGGCTCCACCAGACAGAGATAAACCAGGGTGGTGGACCAGCCACGGGGATCCCGTTCCAGATTGCCGAGGGTACAGACCTGCTCGCTGTAGCAATGACCCAGCCCCCACTCCCCCAGCAGGCGGTGACGGGCGGCATCCAGATCCCGATCCCGGGTCTCGTCGATGCGCAGGGCCGGCAACTGCCAGCAGTGGCTAAAGGGAGGGCGATCCCGGGTCTCGAGGAGCAGCTCGAGCCGCTCCTCGTGCAACCGCAGCACCACCATATCCAGACTCATTCTCGGCATCTCGGTCAACCTGCTCGCCTTCTAATAATGTTTGGTAGATAATATCACAAGAATATTATGTGCAGGAGCCACCCATGGGAACCATCGCCAGCCTGGATATAGATGCGCAGAAGGGATTTACTCCCCTCTGCCCGAACGAGCTGCCCGTCGCGGGCGGGGCTGACATAGTGGCCGCTCTCAACGCGCAGGCCGCCCTCGCCAGCCTGCGAATCGGCAGCAAGGACGCCCACCCAGCGAACGCCGCCTGGGTCGTGACAACCCCCGCCGCCATGCTGCAACCGCTGGACCTGCCCAACGCCGACCTCACCTGGCCGGCCCATTGCGTGCCGGGCACCCCGGGCTTCGAACTGCTCGATGGCCTGCCCGCCCCCATCGACTATGACTTCTTCGTCTGGAAGGGGGTCGAGCCAGACCTGCATCCCTATGGCGCCTGCTACCATGACCTGGCCGAGCGGCGCAGCACCGGGCTTATCGAATTCCTGCAAGCACGGGGGGTCAGCACAGTGCTGGTGGGGGGCCTCGCCACCGACTACTGCGTCAAGACCAGCGTGCTGCAGCTGCGCCGCGCCGGTTTCCGGGTGATCGTCCATCTCGATGCCTGCCGTGGCATAGCGCCCGAGACTGTGGCCCAGGCCCGCACCCGGATGACCGAGGCCGGCGCCGAACTGGCCCAGACCCTGGTCGATGTACAACGCCTGCTGGACGCCTGATATGTCACCCATTTTTTCCCGCCAATCCGATACCGGCGCCTGCAATCTACATATGTGGCAGGGGAGCGCCATCGTGCTCACCCGTCTGCGAGGAGCCTGATATGCCACCCATCCTCAACAGCCTGCTCGATACAGATGCCTACAAGCTGCACATGCAGCAGGCGGTGTTCCATCGTTACCCGGATGCCGAGGTGGTGGCCGAGTTCCACAGCCGCAACGAAGAGGATCTGTTGCCCATGATGGGCCAGATCGAGGAGCAGCTGCGCCTCGCCGGCTCCCTGCGGCTGACCAAGCCCGAGCTCGACTTCCTGGCCGAGCGTCCCTTCTTCACCGCCGATTACCTCGATCACCTGCGCCGCAAGCCGCTCGATGCCTCCCTGCTGCGGGTGTTCGAACAGGATGGTCGCATCAATGTGCGGGTCGAGGGCCCCTGGCAGGACGTGATCCTGTGGGAGATACCTGTGCTCGCCATCATCAGCGAGATGCGCAACCGCTTCCGCTATCCCCAGTTCGGGGTGAGCCAGGCGCTGGATCGGCTGGAGCAGAAGATCGACAAGCTGGAGCATGAGCTGAGCCCGGCGGAGATGCAGGATTTCAACCTCATCGACTTCGGCACCCGCCGCCGCTTCTCCCACGCGGTGCAGGATGCCGTGGTGGGCCGTCTCAAGGAGCGCCTGCCGGCATTCAAGGGCACCAGCAACTACCAGCTGGCCCAGAAATACCGGCTGCCGGCGGTGGGCACCCAGGCCCACGAATGGTTCCAGGCCCACCAGCAGCTCGGCTTCCCGCTGGAGCACAGCCAGCGCGCGGCCCTCACCAGCTGGCTGGATGAGTTCACCAACCACCTCGGCATCGCCCTGACCGACTGCATCACCATGGATGCCTTCCTGCGCGACTTCGACTTCGAGCTGGCCAGCCGCTACCAGGGCCTGCGCCACGACTCCGGCGATCCCGTGGTGTGGGGCGAGAAGGCCATCAGCCACTATCAGCGGCTCGGCATAGACCCCAGAGACAAGACGCTGGTGTTCTCCGACGGCCTCAACCTCGACAAGGCGGTGCAGCTGTTCCGCCACTTCCGCGGCCGCATCAACACCAGCTTCGGCATCGGCACCAAGCTCACCTGCGATCTGCCCGGCGTCAGCCCGATGAACATCGTCTTCAAGCTGATGGAGTGCAACGGTGGCCCGGTCGCCAAGATCTCCGACAGCCCGGGCAAGACCCTGTGCCGGGATGCGGACTTCATCCGCAACCTCAAGCAGGCGTTTCACATCGGGGTGTAAGGTAGCTTTTTAGGGGCAGCGCCTTGTGCATCACGCCGCCGGCGCCCTACCATGATTCACTTGCCAGGTCCGACAGTTGTCGGGCCTTTCTCTTGCCCGAACGACAGACCACAAGGAACTGCCATGACACGTAAATGGATGTTTGCCCTCACCACCCTGCTCGCCAGCCTGGGCGCCACCGCCGCCGAGCCGCTGCGCGTCTCCGCCATTCCGGACGAGGCTCCCACCGAGCTGCAGCGCAAGTTTGCCCCGCTGGGTGACTACCTGGCCGAGCAGACCGGCCGCGAGGTGGTGTTCGTGCCGGTCAACGACTACGCCGCCGTGGTGGAGGCGCTGGCCTCCGGCAAGCTCGACATGGCCTGGCTCGGGGGCTTCACCTACGTGCAGGCCCATCGCCGGGCCGACAAGGTAGTACCGCTGGTACAGCGTCAGGAAGATGCCCAGTTCACCTCCAAGTTCATCGCCAACGCGGACAGTGGCATCAAGACCCTGGCCGACACCAAGGGCAAGGACTTCGCGTTCGGTTCCCCCTCCTCCACCTCGGGCCACCTGATGCCGCGCCACTTCCTGGCCGAGCAAGGCATAGTGCCGGAGCGTGACTTCGCCCACGTCGCCTTCTCCGGCGCCCACGACGCCACCGTCGCCTGGGTCGCCTCCGGCAAGGTGCCGGCCGGTGCGCTCAACGCCTCGGTGTGGGACAAGCTGGTGGAAGAGGGCAAGGTCGATACCGCCAAGGTGAAGGTGATCTGGACCACGCCGACCTATTTTGACTACAACTGGACGGTGCGCGGCGACCTGGACCCGGCGCTGCAGGAGAAGATCAAGCAGGCCTTCCTCAAGCTGGATCCCGCCGTCCCGGCCCAGGCCGAGATACTCAAGCTGCAACGAGCCAGCCGCTTCATCGAGACCAAGCCAGAGAACTACCTGGGCATCGAAGCCGCCGCGACCCAGGCCGGCCTGCTGAAGTGATCGCCGTCGCCTTGACAGGGGAAGGACTGCGGCTCGGCCAGAGCCGCATCCTGCACCCGTTCAGCCTGCGGCTGGAGGCGGGTGAATGCGTCGCCATCATAGGGCCGAGCGGAGCGGGCAAGACCAGCCTGCTGCGCCTGCTCGGCACCGAGCTGCGCGGGGAGGGCAGCCTCAGCCTCTGGGGGCAGGATCCCTGGGCGCTCTCCAGCCACGCCCGCCAACGGCTGCGCAGCCGGATCGGCATGGTCTGGCAGCAACCGCCCCTGCCCGCCTCCCAGCCGGTGCTGACCGCCGTGCTGGCCGGGCGGCTCGGCCAGTGGTCCCTCGGCCGCGCCCTGCTCTCGCTGCTGCGCCCCTGCGACCCCGATGGGGCCAGGGCCGAGCTGGCCCGCCTCGGCCTCGCCGACAAGTGGCAGCAGCGCTGCGGCGAGCTCTCCGGCGGCCAGTTGCAGCGGGTCGGCATAGCCCGGGTGCTCTATCAGCAGCCGGAGCTGATCCTGGCCGATGAGCCTGTCTCCGCCCTCGACCCCGTGCTCGCCCGCAGCAGCCTGGACGCCCTGCTGGCCCAGGCCCGCGCCCGGGGCAGCACGCTCATCGCCAACCTGCATGCGGTCGAGCTGGCGCTCGAGCGCTTCCCCCGCATCATAGGCCTGCGCGAGGGACGGGTGCAGTTCGACTGCTCCGCCCAGGCGGTCACCCCGGCCATGCTGAGCGCGCTCTACGCCGGCGACGACGAGGTGGATGCGTGCCTGGGCTGACGGATCGCTGGCGCCATCCCCTGCCCTGGCTGCTGGCGCTGATCGGCTTCAGCCTGTGGCAGCATGCCGAGGGCTGGCTCGGACTGTTCGACGGCCAGAGCTGGCGGCAGATGGGCAACTTCCTCGCCACCAGCTGGCCACCCCGCATGGATCAGGACTTTCTCGGCCTGACCCTGAGCGCTGCCCTGGAGAGCCTGGCGGTCGCCACCCTGGGGCTGGCCGGTGCCCTGCTGCTCGGCGTCCCGTTCGCCCTGCTCGGCTCCCGCGCCCTGTCGCTGGCCGAGCTGGGCCCCATTCCCAGCCCGCTGCGCGGCGCCTTGCGGGTCCTCAGCCGGCTGATCGCCATCCTGCTGCGCAGCCTGCCCGAGCTCATCTGGGCGCTGCTGTTCGTGCGGCTGTCCGGGCTCGGGCCCCTAGCCGCCATCCTGGCCATCGCCGTCAGCTACGGCGGCATGCTGGCCAAGGTCTACAACGAGATCATGGAGAGCGGTGCCCTGCAACCGGCCCGCGCCCTGCTGCTCGGCGGCAGCGGCCGCCTGCAGGCGCTCTGGTACGGCGTGCTGCCCGCGGTACGCCAGGAACTGCTCTCCTACACCGTCTATCGCTGGGAGTGCGCCCTGCGCGCCTCCGTCATCATGGGCTTCGTCGGCGCCGGCGGGCTCGGCCAGCAGCTCGAACTCTCCCTGCGCATGTTTGCCGGCGGCGAGGTGGTGACCCTGCTGCTGGCCTTTATCCTGCTGGTGACCCTGGCCGACGGCCTCAGCGCCTGGCTGCGCCACAGCCGCTCCCCCGGCCTGCAACTGCTGGCCTGCCTGGGGCTGGCCGGCGCCTTGGCGTTCCACCAGCTCGACTGGCGCATGCTGAGCTTCTCCTTCGGCGGAGTGGGGCAGTTTGTCGGCGAGTTTCTGCAGCCGGACTGGTCTACGCCCTTCCTGCTGACGGTGGGCACCGGCCTGCTCGATACGGTGCAGATGGCGCTGCTGAGCACCTTGCTGAGCGCCCTGCTGGCCCTGCCGCTGGCCTGCCTCGCCCGTCACTGCTGGCCGCTGCGGCTGCTGTTCAACCTGCTGCGCTCCGTGCCCGAGCTCATCTTCGCCAGCCTGCTGGTGATCGCGGTCGGGTTGGGGCCGGTGGCGGGCATACTGGCGCTGGCGCTGCACACCACAGGGGTGCTGGCGCGGCTGTTCGTGGAAACGCTGGAGAATGCGGATCAGGCCCCCCGCCTCGCCCTGCAGCTGAGCGGCGCCGGTCGCATCGCCAGCTTCTGGTACGGCCTGTTCCCGCTGGTGGCGCGCCAGTGGCTGGCCTACAGCCTCTATCGCGGCGAGATGAACCTGCGCGCCGCCACCATCCTCGGGGTGGTGGGCGCCGGCGGCTTGGGGCAGCAGCTCTATGTGTCCCTGAGCCTGTTCCGTTACGATCAGGCGGCCACCCTGATCCTGGCCATATTGCTGCTGGTCTGGCTGGCGGAGGCCGTCAGCCGCCGCACCCGGCTGCCGCGGCCGGCGCCGTCCCAGCGGGACTGCCAGATCTGAATCCGGATCGATCCGCCCCGTCGGTCTTGCCCGCCGAGATGGCCGTAAAAAACAAAAAGCCCGCCGGTTCGCACCGGCGGGCTTTTTTCATGAGGTCAGGCGGGATCAGTCTTTCTTGGCCAGCAGGAACTTCACCAGCTGGTTGAACTGCTCCTGGGAGGTGATGGATTCAATCTTCACCATGTACTTGCCGTTGACCAGGAAGGCCGGCACACCGCGGATGTTGTAGCTCTCGGTGTTGCGATCGAACTGGGAGACCATGCCGGAGACCGCGAAGCTGTCGACGGCACCGTCGAACTCTTCGGCCGGTACGCCGTTGTCCACGAAGATCTGCTTCACGTCAGCACGGCTCTGCGGCATCTGACGCTGGGTATGGATCTTGTCGAAGATGGCCGGGGTCAGCTTGCCTTCCACGTTCAGCAGGTTGGCGACCGCATAGGCACGCTGCATCTCGGGACCCATCTCGCGACCCAGGAAGGCCACCGGGTTCTTCTTCATCGGCACGCCTTCCGGCAGGTTCTTCTTCAGATCCTCGGCAATCGGCTCGAACTTGGCGCAGTGCGGGCAGAAGTAGGAGAAGAACTCCAGCACTTCCGGTTGGGCGCTGCCGGTCTGGGTAACCACGTCATAGTTGACGCCTTCCTTGAATTCCGGGGCGGCGTGAACCATGGGGATCATCAGCATGGCAGCGAGGAAAAATAGTACTTTTTTCATGACGTTTCCTGTTAAGGGATCACTGTGAGGCACGCCCGGCGAACCGAAGCAGTCCAAGCCTATTGCGTCACCCTCTTGCCGTCAATGCCCAAGGCGAGCCAGGCAGGATCGCCAGCGGGCACGAGGACCCGCAAACGGCATCACCACCCCGGCGTCAGTGACAGCGGCGGCGCTTGCAGGGCGGCAAGCCGATCGTGCTCAGGGATGGCGATCTGCAAACAGCATCCCCATCCCTGGCATCACCATCCCGGCGTCAGCGACAGCGGCGGCGCCTGCAGGGCGGCGAGCTGGTCATGCAAGGTCGCGATCTGCTGGTGCCAGTAGTGGTCGGTGCCAAACCAGGGGAAGTGGCGCGGAAACGCTGGATCTTCCCAGCGCCGGGCCAGCCAGGCCATGTAGTGAACGATGCGCATGGCCCGCAGTGGCTCGATCAGCGCCAGCTCCCGCGGGTCGAACTCCATGAACTCCTCGTAGCCGGCCAGCAGGGTATCGAGCTGGATCAGCTGCTCGTTGCGATCCCCGGACAGCAGCATCCACAGATCCTGGATGGCGGGGCCGGTGCGGCAGTCATCGAGATCGACGAACATGGGGCCGTCACGCCACAGTATGTTGCCGGGGTGGCAATCCCCGTGCAGGGAGATCTGGGCCACGTCCAGGGTCATGGCGTCGCAGACATGCCGGATCAGCTCGTCGAGCACCCCGAAGAACTGCTTGGCCAGCCCGCTCGGCACCCACTCACCGGCCGCCAGCAGCTGACGCGGCTCGTGCAGCATGCTCTCCACATCCAACCGGACGCGGTGATGGAAGGGGCGGCTGGCGCCGATCCGGTGGATGCGGCCGAGATAGCGCCCCACCCACTCCAACTGCTCCAGGTTGTCCACCTCGAACTGACGGCCCCCCACGCTCTGCCAGATGGCGAAGGGGTAGCCCTGATGCTCCAGCAGAGTCTCACCGGCGAAGGCGAGCGGCGCCGCCACCGGGATCTCCGCCTCGTTGAGGCGGGCGGAGAAGCCGTGCTCCTCCAGGATCTGGGCCCGGCTCCAGCGGCCGGGACGATAGAACTTCACCACGAAGCGGCGGCGATCCTCATCCTGGAACTGGTAGACCCGGTTCTCATAGCTGTTGAGCTCGATGAGGCCGGAATCGATGCGCAGGCCGCTGAGATCGATCGCATCCATGATGAGATCGGGATTGAGGTCGGAATAGTTGAAACGCATGTCATCCACCATGAGAAAGGGGCGCTGTTGCGCCCCATTCTATCCGAGATGGCGGATGAATACCGCCCTCGGCACCGGTCGATAAGCCGGCCGGCTTGCCCCTGGGCAGGGAGCGGCCGCCATGGCGGACCCACTCCGCTCATGGCCAAGGCCGTCACAGCCGGCTGATAAACTTGCTGGCCTGGCGCAGGGTGCCCTTGCTGTCGCCCTCTGCCACCCCTTCCCGCTTCAGCACGAACTGGATGTCCAGGGTCGGCCGCTTCAGGTTGAAGGGGTCCACCGCCAGGCTCACCGGCAGGGTGAAGATTTCCCCTGGTTTGAGAGTCACCTCGCGCGGGCCGAACCACTGGTGCTCCGGCAGCCCTTCCACATCCAGCTGATAGGTCTGGGGCTGCAGGGTCTTGTTGAGGATCTTGAGGGTATAGGTGTTCTCAATCAGCCCCTCGCTGTTCTCGCGGAACAGCTGGTTGCGATCCCGCAGTATGTCGAGTCCCATCGGCATGATGGACATGGCGTTGTAGACGAACACCCCCAGCATGATGACCATCACCAGGCCATAGCCGAGCAACTTGGGCCGCGCCACCTGGGTGACGTTGTGGGCCAGCTTGTGCTCGGTGGTGTAGCTGATGAGGCCGGGCGCATAGCCCATCCGATCCATGGTCTGATCGCAGGCGTCGACGCAGGCGCCACAGTTGATGCACTCGTACTGCAGACCGTCGCGGATGTCGATGCCGGTCGGACAGACCTGCACGCAGAGGTCGCAGTCGATGCAGTCCCCCAGCCCCAGCGCCTTGGGATCGGCCTTGCGGCCACGGGCGCCACGGGTCTCGCCGCGCTTGGTGTCGTAGCCGACTATGTAGGTGTCCTTGTCGAACATGGCGGACTGGAAGCGGGCATAGGGACACATGTGGATGCACATGATGGCGCGCATCCAGCCGGCGTTGCCGTAGGTACAGGCGGCGAAGAAGATCACCCAGAAGATGACCCAGCCGCTCGCCTGCAGGGTGAAGAAGTCAGGCACCAGCTGGAACACATCCTGGAAGTAGGCGACGAAGGTGAGGCCGGTGCCCAGGGACAGCAGGATCCAGGCCAGGTGCTTAGCGCCCTTGCGGGCCAGCTTCTCGCCACTCCAGGGGGCGGCATCCAGCTTGCGGCGCTTGTTGGCGGCGCCTTCCAGCTTCTCCTCGAACCAGATGAACATGAAGGTCCACACCGTCTGGGGGCAGAGATAGCCGCACCAGACCCGGCCGAGGAAGGTGGTGACGAAGAAGAGGGCGAAGGCGGCGATCATGAAGACCCAGGCCAGCAGGGTCAGATCCTGCGGCCAGATGGTGGCGCCAAAGATGTGGAACTGCTGATGCTCCAGATCGAACAGCACCGCCTGGCGGCCGTCGTAACGCAGCAGGGGCAGGGTGACGAAGAGGGCGACGAAGAACCAGCCCATGGCCTTGCGCACCCGCTGCCAGTAGCCGGTCTGGGACCTGACGTAGATGCGGTTGCCGGGATTGAACCTGTCATCGCCCGCCTTGAACGTGTGGGGATTGAAGGTCCCGGTTACGTTCTTGTCGGTCACATCCTTGATATCGATCTTGTCCTGGTCGGCCATTGCAGCACATAGCTCCACTCATATTGTTATGAAGCCGATTATATCTTAAACAGCCTGCTAATTGTGTGGGTTAAATGTATCTATAGTTCGAGTGCCGTCGCAATTTCAGGCAACAAAAAAGGCCCATAGCCAGTTGACTATGGACCTTTTTGGAGATTCTCTTGAAACCTTCCTCTTCCGGCAACCCGGCGGCCGGGTTACTTGATGCCGCGGGCCTTGAGCAGGGCTTCCTTGAAGTCAGGAACATGATCCTTGGCCAGGCCCGGGATCATCGCCTGCTTGTCGGATTCGCGCATCTTGAGGTGGTAGATCAGCATGTCGTCGGTCAGCTCGGACAGGGCGCCCTCATAGCCGGCCTCCGCCGCCAGTTTGGCGATGAATTGCACCAGGCTGAGATCCTGATCCTTGATCCAGGCGGGCTGCAGCAGCTCCAGCAGCTCTTCGATACGATGACATTGCATAGACGACCTCTTTAATCTGTCATGTGAAACTCAGGCAACCTTACCCATCAAGGCTACTTCGATACGATCACGGCCATTATGCTTGGCCTGATAGAGGGCCGCATCCGCTTTTTGGATGAGCTCGGCGATGGAGTGGTGCTGATCCGGTACCAGGGTCGCCACCCCGAAGCTACAGCTGACCCGGCCGGATACCCGGGACTTGTGGTGGGGAATGCCAAGGGTGCGCAGGGCCGTGCGCACCTGCTCGGCGATCTGCATGGCCCCCTGCAAGGTGGTGCAGGGCAGCAGCAGGGCGAACTCCTCCCCGCCGTAGCGGGCGGCCAGATCGTCCTCCCGCCGCAACACCTCGGCCAGCAGGCTCGCCACCTGCTGCAGGCACTGGTCCCCCAGCTGATGGCCATAGTGATCGTTGAACTGCTTGAAGTAGTCCACATCCACCAGCACCAGGGAGAGGGGTGCCCTGGCCCGGTGACAGCGGCGCCAGGCCCGTGCCAGGGTGTCATCCAGGTGGGCCCGGTTGGCGATGCCGGTCAGGCCGTCCAGGCGGGAGGTGAGCTTGAGATGCTCGGAGACCGCCTTGAGTTCGGCCACCAGTTCGGCGTTGGAAAAACTGTGGTAGAGGGAGGCCACCTGATCCCGGCGCAACCGGCGCAGCAGGGTCGGCAGAAACACGAACAGGTAACCCGCCAGCATGCAGGAGACGATCCGCTCCTGCTCGTTGCCGCCGCTGAGCTCGAACAGCATGGCAAACCCGAGGGGCAGCACGGCACCGTAGAGGGTGCGGCGACTGCCGAACAGCATGATGGCGCTGCCGGTGAGGATCAGGCTGGTGAGCATCAACATGGCGGCGCGGTAGGTGTCCGGCAGCCTGTCCATGTAGAGCAGCACGCCGAGGGCCCAGATGATGGAGGTGATGGTCACCCCGATGAAGAGCTCCCGCTCCAGCACCGGCAGCGGCAGCTCTGCCAGCCGGGGCTGACGCCAGCGCAGGTGCCACCAGCGTCCCAGCAGCAACAGGAAGACCAGGCCAAGCCAGCCGAGCGCCTCCCTGGCGGGCAGGTAGTCGTGGAACAACAGGCTCCAGCTGATCGCCAGCAGCGCCAGACAAGGCAGGCTGAAGGAGGCGTGGGTATAGAGCTGGACCATGATGGCCCGCCGCACCTGGTGATTCACACTCTGGGTCAACTGGGTACTCCCTGTACAAGAGCCGCACAGTCTAACACTCCCTTTTCCTGCTCAACAATCAATCGCCCGCTATTAAGCAGCCACTCAGCCCCTGGCTCGTCGCGCCACGCAGGCAGGATCCCGGGACACTCCAGCCTGCTCGCGCTCGCCCGGCAACACCCTCAACCCTTCTCGAGCTCGTCGAGTATGGGGCACTGGGGATTCGCGTCCCCGTGGCAGCACCCCACCACCTCCTCCAGGGAACTGAGCATGGCCTGCAGGCCGGCGATGCGGGCCCGCAGATCGACGATCTTCTCCTGCGCCAGCTTCTTCACTTGGGCGCTGGTCCTGTGCTCGTCCCGGTAGAGCGCCAGCAGCTCCTGACACTCCTCCAGGTTGAAGCCGGTCTCCCGCGCCCGCTTGACGAAGCGCAGCTCCCGCAGGGCGCCGTCTGTGTAGCTGCGATAGCCGTTGTCACTGCGCACCGGCGCCGAGATGAGGCCGATGCTCTCGTAGTAGCGGATGGTCTTGGCGGACAGCCCAGTGGCCTTGGCAACCTTGCTGATGTTCATGGATGACTCCTTCTCGATTCAGATTGGCGCTGGCTGCCCGCCCTGGGCTGCCAGCGTTTCAGTAACAGGGAATTGCTCAATACCGTGATGCTGCTCAGGGCCATGGCCGCCCCCGCCAGCTCGGGGCTGAGGTAGCCCAGCGCCGCCAGCGGAATGCCGATGATGTTGAACACGAAGGCCCAGAACAGGTTCTGCTGTATGGTGCGCCAGGTGGCCGCCGAGATGTCGATGGCATCGGCCACCAGGCGAGGGTCAGATCGCATGAGCGTGATGGAGGCGGTTTCCATGGCGACATCCGAGCCTGAGCCCATGGCGATCCCCACGTCCGCCGCCGCCAGTGCCGGGGCGTCGTTCACCCCGTCCCCCACCATGGCCACCAGGCCCTGGGTGCGGGCGCGCAACGCCTCTACTTTTTCCACCTTGCCGGCGGGCAGCACGGAGTCGAAGGCGCCGTCCAGCCCCAGCTTGGCGGCAATGTGGGCCACGGGTGCCGGCGCGTCGCCGCTCACCAGCCAGCTGGCGATGCCGCGCTGACGCAGGGTAGCGATGGCCTCGGGGCTCTCGGGCCTCAGGGTATCGGCCAGGGCGGCGATCGCCACCGCCACGCCGTCGATGGCGACCCAGACCCGGGTCGCGCCGTCGGCGGGTTGTTCATCCTGTTGTGGTGGTTCAATACCGAGCTGGGCCAGCAAAGAGCCATTGCCGATGGCCACCGAATGGCCGGCCACCTTGCCGAGGATGCCGGCACCGACCCGCACCTCCACGGCTTCCGGCTGGGGCAGCGCGACCTCCTTGCCGACCGCCTCGCGCATCGCCAGCGCCAGCGGGTGTTCGCTCGCCTGTTGCAGGGCGGCGGCGAGGCGCAACTGTTCGTCGCTGCCGCTCCAGCTCGCCAGCACGGGCCTGCCCTGGGTGAGGGTGCCGGTCTTGTCAAAAATCAGCGCCTTGATGGCGTGGGCCTTCTGCAGGGTATCCACGTCCTTGATCAGAATGCCATGGCGGGCCGCCACCCCGGTGCCGGTGACGATGGCGGCCGGGGTCGCCAAGCCGAGGGCGCAGGGGCAGGCGATCACCAGCACGGCGACGGCGGCCAGCAGCGCCTGACCGAAGTCGTTGCTGTAGGCATACCAGGCCAGCAGGGTGAACAGGGCGATGGCCATGACCACGGGTACGAAGATGGCGGAGACCCTGTCCACCAGCTGCTGCAGCGGCGCCTTGCCCATCTGGGCACGCTCCACCAGGGTGATGATCTTGCTGAGGCTGGAGTCTTCCCCCACGGTCGTGGCCTCGATCTCCAGCACACCGGAGCGGTTGATGGCGCCACCCAGCACGGCATCTCCCAGCGCACGCGGCACAGGCAGGCTCTCACCGGTGAGAATGGATTCATCCAGCTCGCTCTCACCGCTCAGGATCTTGCCGTCCACCGGCACCCGCTCCCCCACCAGCACCCGCAGCCTGTCGCCACGCAGCACCTCGTCGATGGCGACGCTCTGCCAGGCCTCGCCGCGCCAGACGGTGGCGGTGTCCGGCCGCAGCGCCATCAGCTCGCGAATGGCGGACTGGGTGCTGCGGCGGGCTCTCGCCTCCAGCAGTTTTCCCAACGAAATGAGCGTGATGATGATGGCGCTCGCCTCGAAATAGAGCTGGCCGCTGGCGGCCATCCCCAGCGTCAGCAGCAGATAGAGGCTGTAGAAGTAGGCGGCGCTGGTGCCGGTCGCCACCAGCACATCCATATTGGCAGCCCTGTTGCGCAATGCGAGCCAGGCGCCGCGATAGAAGCGGGCACCGATCCAGAACTGCACCGGGGTGGCGAGCACCAGCTCCAGCCAGGCGGGCAGATGCCAGGGCAGCAGGCCGGCCATGGCGACCATGCCCACCAGCAGCGGCAGGGTCAGCAGGGCCGAGATGACGACCTGATTCAGCGCATGACGGGCGGCGGCAGCTTCCTGTTCCTCACGCGCCTGCAACTGTTGGCGGCGAGCACTGGCAGAGCCCTGTGCCAGCTGGGCACCGAAGCCAAGGGCTTCTATATGCTCACGCAACGAGGCAGGGGTCTGCATCCCCGGCACCAGCTCGATGCGGGCCTGCTCGAGGGAAAAATTCACCTCGGCCGAGAGCACGCCGGGCAAGGCAGTCAGCATCTTGTTGAGACGCGCCGAACAACCCGCGCAGGTCATGCCGCTGATCTGGAAGGAGATCGTCTCATGGCCATAGCCATAGCCCTGCCCTGTGATGCTGTCGAGGACCTCGGGCAGACGAGCCGGGTCACCGAGTTCGATGGCCGCCTGCTCCAATGCGAAGTTGACGGTAGCCGTCACCCCGTCGAGCTGGTTGAGGGCGGTGCTGATACGGCTGGCACAGTTGGCGCAGCTCATGCCGCTGAGCGGCAACTGCAGATGGATGGGATCTTGAGTCTGGGTAGTCATGTTGTTCCTCCTCGGAACTCATCGGCCAAACTGGCTGCCGATGACCAAACCCTAACCTTTACTGTAAGGGTAAGCTCAAGCCACCACACTCACTTTTTCAAAAAAAATGGCGCCACCCCGAGCCAGGGCGACGCCATGATGGCAGGAGAGGTCGTCAGATGCCGTACTGGGCGCGATAGGCCTTCATGGCCGCCAGCTGGGAGGCCAGCTCGGGCTGCTCGGCCTGCTTCTCTTCCAGATACTGGATCAGGTCGCTCATCTGGATGATGGCGATGATGTGGGCGCCGTAGTCACGCTCCACTTCCTGGATGGCAGAGAGCTCGCCCTTGCCCTTCTCCTGGCGATCCAGGGCGATCAGCACCCCGGCCAGGGAGGCGCCGTTGGCTTGGATCAGATCCATGGATTCGCGGATGGCGGTCCCGGCGGTGATGACGTCGTCCACCAGCATGATGCGCCCCTTGAGCGGGCTGCCCACCAGATTGCCGCCCTCGCCGTGATCCTTGGCCTCCTTGCGGTTGAAGCACCAGGGCACGTCCACGTCGTGCTGCTCCACCAGTTGCACCGCAGTGGCGGAGGCGATGGGGATCCCCTTGTAGGCCGGACCAAACAGCACGTCGAATTCGATGCCGGCATCCATCAGGGCGGCGGCATAGAAGCGGCCGAGGCGGGCCAGATCGCGGCCGCTGTTGAACAGGCCGGCGTTGAAGAAGTAGGGGCTCTTGCGGCCGGATTTCAGGGTGAACTCACCGAATTTGAGAACCTGTTTCTCCAGGGCGAACTCGATAAATTGACGCTGGTAGGCTTTCATTCTGGCTCCTTGCTTGGCTTGTCGTTGACTGGTGTGGGGGTATAAAAAAACGCGGTCAATGCCGCGTTTTTCAAATCAGAAATTCAAGAGAGCGCCTGCTTCTGCAGCGCTATGATGTCGTCGATGCCGCCCTTGGCCAGCGCCAGCATCGCCAGCAGCTCCTCGTGGGTGAAGGGCTCGGCCTCGGCGGTGCCCTGCACCTCTATGATGCGGCCGTCTTCGGTCATCACCACGTTCATGTCGGTCTCGGCGGCGGAGTCTTCCACATACTCCAGATCGCAGATGGCTTCGCCCTGATACATGCCGACGGAGACCGCCGCTATCATCTGCTTGAGCGGGCTCTGCTTGAGCATGCCCTTCTCGACCATCCAGTTCAGCGCGTCCACCAGGGCCACGCAGGCGCCCGTGATGGCGGCGGTGCGGGTGCCGCCGTCGGCCTGCAACACGTCACAGTCTACCGTGATGGAGTGCTCGCCCAGCGCGGTCAGGTCCACCGCGGCGCGCAGAGAGCGGGCGATCAGTCGGGAGATTTCCAGGGTGCGACCGCTCTGCTTGCCGGCGGCCGCCTCGCGGTTCATGCGCGAATGGGTGGAGCGCGGCAGCATGCCGTACTCGGCGGTGACCCAGCCCTGACCCTTGCCTTTCAGGAAGCGCGGCACGCTGGTGTCGACGCTGGCGGTGCACAGCACGCGGGTGTGGCCGAACTCCACCAGCACAGATCCTTCCGCATGCTTGGTGAAGTTGCGGGTGATGGTAACCGGGCGCACTTGCGCGGCACTGCGATCGCTGGGACGGGACATGGGACTGACCTCTGGGCTGGCTCAAATTGGCGGGGGATTATAAGTGATCCCGCCCCAAATATCAGCCGCTAAAACCACGGCATCGGCTGACGGGGCAAGCCTGGCTGAGTATACTGGCCGCACACTTCATCAAGCCCGGAACAATCAATGATTCACAGCATGACCGCCTACGCCCGCAAGGAATTCAAGGGCGACTGGGGCACAGCCGTTTGGGAAATTCGTTCGGTCAACCAGCGCTATCTGGAAACCTATATCCGCCTGCCGGAGCAACTGCGCAGCCTGGAGCCGGTGCTGCGTGAGCGTTTCCGTGCCAAGCTGCAGCGCGGCAAGGTGGAGTGCAACCTGAGGTTCGAGGCAGCGCAAGCCGCCGCCAGCCAGCTCCATATCAATGAAGAGCTGGCCAGGCTCATCATCGACAGCGCCAACTGGGTAATGAAAGAGGCGGGCCAGGGCCAGCTCAACCCGGTGGACGTGCTGCGCTGGCCGGGTGTCATGGCCGCCGCCGAGCAGGACATGGACGCGGTCGCCACCGAGCTGCTCGGCGGTTTCGATCTGACCATGGAAGAGTTCCTCGCCTCCCGCGCCAGCGAAGGGGCCAACCTCAAGGCACTGATCCAGCAGCGCCTGGACGGCATCCAGGTGGAGGTGAAGAAGGTGCGCGAGCACCTGCCGCAGATCATCGAGTGGCAACGCCAGAAGCTCACCGATCGCCTGGCCGAGGCCAAGGTCGAGCTGGATCCCGCCCGCATCGAGCAGGAGATCGTGCTGCTGGCCCAGAAGATCGACGTGGCCGAAGAGCTGGATCGTCTGGAGATGCACATCGGCGAGACCATCAAGATCATGAAGAAGGGGGGCGCCTGCGGCCGTCGTCTCGACTTCATGATGCAGGAGTTCAACCGCGAGTCGAACACCCTGGGTTCAAAGTCCATCAACGCCGAAGTGACCCAGTCCGCCGTCGAGTTGAAGGTCCTCATCGAACAGATGCGCGAGCAAATTCAAAACATCGAGTGATCCCTCTCACCGATGCACCAGCCCCCGCCACCCGGGGGCTTTTTTATGTCATATCCCCAGTGTGATCAACGGCATGGCTTATGGCGACGCCAGCCCGGCCCTCGCCATCAAGCAGAGAGGGTCTGCCATTCAGACCCTCTCGTTTTTCCGAACCATGCACGCTCGTCGCCGGTTCAGGCTCAGAGCGGTGACTTCAGCTTGCGGCTGCGCAGCAGCAGGGGGAGCTGGTAGAGCACCAGGGCACCTAGCACCAGGCCGGCACCGACCAGCTTGGCGCCGCCCAGCGGCTCGTCATAGAAGAGGGTGCTCAGGATAAGGGTCCAGACCGGTTCCAGCAGCATCAGCAGGGCGGCGTGGGCCGTGGTCATCCGGCTCAGGGCGTGGGTGAGCAGCCAGTAACGCAGGGTGGTGGCGATCAGGACGCTGGCGGCAAACCAGCCCCAGATGCCAGAGCTGATGTCGGCGGGCCATTGCTCGGTCAGCAGGGAGAGAAGGGTGCCGAGCAGCCCTGTCATCGCCAGCTGGATGCAGGTGAGCCAGGTGGGGGGAATGGACTGGGCGAAGTGGCGGTGCACCGCGAGCTGGACCCCCAGGGTGGCAGCAGCAGCCAGGAACCAGAACAGGGAGAGCGACACGCCCCAGTGGGTGCTGCTGGAGAGCAGCAGCAGGCCGGCCACGGCGACGGGCAGGGTCAGCCAGTAGTGGCGGCCGGGTCTGGCCTTGAACGCTGCCCAGGCGGCGAGCGGCGCCATCAGGGTGGCCACGCTCATGATGAAGGCGCCGCTCCCCAGCGCATCGCTCTGGCTGATGGCGGTGACCCAGAACAGCAGGCTGGCCCCGAGCAGGGTGCCGCATCCGGCGGCGCGCAGCAGCTGCGAACGGCTGGGGGGCGGCTCGCGCAGCCAGGCCAGTGGCAACAGCAGCAGGGCGGCCAGCAGGAAACGGCTGCCGATAAAGGCGGCGGTGGGCAGTTCGCGAATAGCTTCTTTCGAGAAGAGCCAGCCAGCGGCGGCCAGCAGGGTGACCAGTATCATCAGCAGCAGGGGAGCGCGGTTCATCGGGGCATCACAGGGTCAGGGCAAAGGGCAGAGCATAAAGGAAAGCAGGCCGGATTGCCTGCGGCGTTTGCCCCTGCCCCGGGAGGAGGCGGGACGACGGGAGAGTGCAGGATAAGGCACGGGGTGGCCACCAGGGCCACCCGCGCTAGTCGTTTTCCAGCGCGGCGAGGCAGTGGGACAGGGTGCGCGCCAGCGCCCCCTGGTTGCGCAGCACCACGGCACGGGCCTGCTCCCCCATCTGGCGGCGGGCGCCCACATCGCCGAGCAGCGCATTCACCTTGTCGCCCAGGGCATCGGCATCCGCCACCACGGCGGCCCCCCCCTGAGCCACCAGCTGGCGGGTGATGTCGCTGAAATTGAAGTAGGCGGGGCCGGTCAGACAGGGTTTGCCGAGCGCCGCCGGCTCCAGCAGGTTGTGACCACCAATCTTCACCAGGCTGCCGCCGACGAAGGCCAGATCGGCGGCCGCCAGCATCAGCGGCAACTCGCCCATGGTGTCCCCCAGGTAGATTTTGTCGCTCTCGCCGACCGCACTGCCCGCCGTGCGCCGCACACAGCCGTAGGGGGCGCACAGTTCGGCCACCCGGGCAAAGCGCTCGGGGTGGCGCGGCACCAGAATAAGCAAGGCAGACGGATGTACCTTGAGCACCCGATCGAAGGCGGCCAGCACCTGCTCGTCTTCCCCCTGATGGGTGCTGGCGGCGATCCAGACCGGCCGCGCCTGTCCAAGCTGCTGGCGCAGGGCGCGGCCCCTGGCCTGCACCTCATCGCCAAACTGGATGTCGAACTTGATGGAGCCGGTCACCGCCAGCCGCTCGCGGCCGATCCCCAGACGATGGAAGCGATCCGCGTCGTCCTGGTGCTGGCACAGCAGGTGAGTCAGCGGGCGACTGAGGGCATCGAAGGCGCCCTGGAAGCGGGCATAGCGCTGGCAGGATCGCTCGGAGAGCCGGGCATTGAGTATGGTCACCGGCAAGTTGCGCGCCTCGCAGGCCGCCAGCCAGTTCGGCCACAGCTCTGTCTCCATCACCCAGAGGGCGCGGGGCTTGAAGGTGGCCAGAAATGCCGAGACGGCCCAGGGGTAGTCCAGGGGCGCATAGCGATGCACCACCAGATCCCCGAGCCTAGCCGCCTGCTCGGCGCCGGTGCGGGTGGTGGTGGTGAGCAGTATGGGCAAGGAGGGCTGCTCCGCCTTGAGGGCGCGGATGAAGGGGCTGATGGCCAGCGTCTCCCCCACGCTCACCGCATGGATCCAGAGCGGCGCCTCCTGCCCGGTGGCAGGTGCCCGCCCCAGGTGCTCGGCCCAGCGCTTGCCGAAGCCGGGCTTGCCTTTTTTGGGCTTGTAGAGCGCCAGCAGCGCCAGCGGCAGGCCCAGGTGGATAAGCAGGTTGTAAAGCAGCCGATAGATCATGCTACTGGCCTTCGGCGCCGGTCGCGGGGCCCGCCACCGGCTGCAGCGCGATCACCAGATCTTCCGACTCGCTGCGTTCCAGCCGTTTGCCCGCCTCGATGACCTGCTCCGGCATCAGCTCGATCAGGCACTTGAGGTGGCCGAACTTGCAGGTGCGCTTGAAGCAGGGGCGGCATTCGATGTCGGTGTGCACTATCTCCACCCTGTCCGCCAGGGGCGGCGTGTAGAGCGGCGAGGTGGAGCCGTAGACGCCGATCAGCGGCCGGTTGAGGGCGGCGGCGACGTGCATCAGCCCCGAATCGTTGGCGATGACCCGACCGGCCAGGGCCATCAGATCGATCGCCTCGTGCAGGCTGGTCTTGCCCGCCAGCACGTGGCAGTTGGGGCGGGACAGGGGGTTGATCCGGTCCCGTATGGTGTTCGCCACCTCCACATCCTTGCCGGAGCCGAAGATCCACACCTGCCAGCCTTCATCCAGATGCTTCTGGGCCACCACGGCGTAGTGCCCCTCGGGCCAGCGCTTGGCCGGGCCGAACTCGGCCCCGGGGCAGAGCACCAGCACGGGGCGGGCGCGATTCAGGCCGAGCCGCTCCAGCGCCTTGCCCTGGTTGACGAGATCCACGTGCAGGGACGGATGGGGAATGGACGGAATGTCGCTCCGGCTCTTCATCTGCGCCTTGGGGTAGGCCAGCGCCAGATAGGCCTCCACCATCAGCGGGAAGGCCTGCTTGTTGCTGCGCATGTCGTTGAGCAGGCCGAAGCGGTGCTCCCCCTTCCAGCCGGTACGCACCGGGATCCTGGCAAACCAGGGGATGAGCGCCGACTTCATGGAGTTGGGCTGGATGATCGCCTGATCATACCGCTCGGCGGCCAGCTGCTTGCCGAGCCGGCGGCGGGCCCCCAGCTTGAAGTCACCGTGGCCGAGCGGCATGGGGATGGCCTTGTCCACCTCGGGCATCCGCTCAAGCAGGGCCACGCACCAGGCCGGCGCCATCACATGCAGCTCGCTGCCCGGGTGGTTGGCCTTGAGTGCCTTGTAGAGGCTCTGGGACATCACCATGTCGCCGACCCAGGAGGGGCCGATCACCAATATCTTCATCGCGCGTCTTCTCTCGGGACTGGCCCGGCAGTTAATCGTTACTGGGCGAGATTATGCCCCAAGAAAGGCCGAAGAAATAACAGAAGATACCTGCCTGATGCGCAAGAGGCCTTAAAGACCGCGCTGCGGGAAGTGGATACTCCCTCTTGTCAGCACCGGCGCCCTGTCCCCCATCGAAAGCGGCTCGACATGGCCTGCGGCCCCATGCCCCGGCCGGGGTTTTAGGCTAGAATGGGCGCCAATCCGAGCATGACCCGCCCGCCGGGCGCCAACAAGAGTCCAGAACCCGTGAAAAAACCGACCCTGGCGGCCGTCCTGATCGTCAAGAACGAAGCCGACAACCTGCGCGCCTGCCTCGCCTCCCTCGATGGCCTGGTGGACGAAATCGTCATCCTGGACTCCGGCAGTCAGGATGAGACCCCCGCCATCGCCGCCGAATTCGGCGCCCGTTTCTTCGTCAACACGGCCTGGCCTGGCTTCGGTCGCCAGCGCCGCCTCGCCCAGTCCCATGTCCAGTCGGAGTGGGTGCTGTGGCTGGATGCGGACGAGCGGCTCACCCCCGAACTCAGGGAGGCCATCAAGGGGGTCATGGCCAATCCGGCCGGCGACACCATCTACTCCATCCCCCGCCTCTCCTGGGTGTTCGGCCGCTTCATCCGCCACAGCGGCTGGTACCCGGATCGGGTGCTGCGCCTCTACCCCAGAGCGCTGACCGGCTACAACGAGGCCCTGGTGCACGAGAAGGTGGAGGTGCGCGCCAACATGAAGATCGTCAACCTGCACGGCGACCTGCTGCACTTCACCTACCGGGATCTGGAGCACTATCTGGTGAAATCCGCCGGCTACGCCAGGGCCTGGGCCGATCAGCGCACCGCTCGCGGCAAGAAGGGCTCCCTCGGCCAGGGACTGGTGCACGCCATCGGCTGCTTCCTCAAGATGTACCTGCTCAAGGCCGGCTTCCTCGATGGCAAGCAGGGACTGCTGCTGGCCATCCTCTCCGCCCACTCCACCTTCGCGAAGTACGCGGACCTCTGGATCCGCCAGCAACCCCAGGCACCGGACCAGGCACCCAAGTAAGCCGGCATGGCGACACCCCCATGACGAGACAGGGCCCCGAGGGGCCCTGTCTGCATTCTCAGCGCTCTGCCCGCCAGAACGGCGGAGCCCAGCGGGCGATCGCCGCCGCCATGGTCTTGGGATCGAGCTGGCTCATGTCTTCCGGGTGATCGCTGTCTTCCGGCGGACTGAAGGCCAGATGACGCCCCTCGCTGTTGAGCGGACGCCAGCGCAGCGGCGTGGCGGATCGATGTGCCGGGAAGAAGCCGATGGTCGGCACGTCCAGCGCCGCAGCTATGTGCAGCGGCCCCGTGCTGCCAGCCACGAACAGGGCGGCATTGGCCATCACCTGGCAGAACTTCGGCAGCCCCTCGTCGGAGCGGTAGATCCAGCCGTTGCCGCCGTGGGCCAGCAGCTCGGCCGCCAGCTGCTCCGCCTTGCTCTCCTCTCCGGGCCCCGCCGTCAGCACGCACTGCAATTCCGGGCAGGCCTGGTTGAGCTTGATGATGAGGCGCGAGTACTGCTCGATGGAGAGGTTGTTGGCCGAGCCGCCGCTGCCGGCGTGCACCATCAGCCAGGGGCGGCTCGCATCCAGCCTCAACCGGCTGGCGACCTGCTCGCGCACCTGTTGCAGGCTCTCGGGATCGAAGCTGAGGTAGGGCCCCTGGGGCTCCACCACGCTCAGTTGCTGGTCGGCCAGGAAGCGGCGCACCAGATCCAGGTTGTACTCGTACTCCGGCTTCTGGGAGCGGGAACGGCGCTGCACCAGCCGCTGGTTGTAGAGCACCTGGGCCAGCTTGGTGGCCGGGGCCAGCCGGTAGGGAATGTGCGCCTTCCACACCAGCTTGGCGTTACGGGTGTTGGAGAAGAGGCAGATGGAGGCATCGAAGGCGGCCGCCTTGATGCGGGCCAGCAAGGCCCGTTGCTGTTCCTTGTCGGCCCGGGCACCCGGATCCAGGATGATCTCGTCGATCCAGGGGCAGAGGCGGGCCAGCGGCGCCGTGTAGGCGGGAACCAGGGCAGTCACATGACACTCCATGGAGCGCTTGAGCATGGCAAAACTCGGCCAGGCCAGCATGAAGTCACCAATCTTGTCATTGCGTACTACCAGAATGCGTTTCATAAAAAATCCCTTTGCTCCCTGTCACCAATGCAGGGAGGCTTGATGCGCGGTGCGGCTATTCTTGCCTGATGCCGGGCTATTCTCAAGCGAAGACGCCGAGGGGCGCTGATTTGGGCGATCCAACCTGGGGCGTCGCGCCAGAAATCCGCGCCATCCCGGTCGCGACAAACCACCAACAGACCCTATAATGCGACCAATTTTCCCGGTTGCAGGAATCAGCAGCATGACCAACAAGGTAATCTATCCCGGCACCTTCGACCCCATCACCAACGGCCACACCGACCTGATTGGCCGGGCCGCCAGGCTGTTTGACGAGGTGGTGGTCGGGGTCGCCAACAGCCCGAGCAAGCGGCCGCTGTTCGATCTGGCGGAGCGCGTCCTGCTGGCCCAGCAGGTGACCGCCCATCTGCCCAATGTCAAGGTGGTGGGCTTCTCCGGTCTGCTGGTGGATTTTGCCAGGGAGCAGCAGGCCAACGTGCTGATCCGCGGCCTGCGCGCCGTCTCCGACTTCGAGTACGAATTCCAGCTGGCCAACATGAACCGCCGCCTGATGCCGGAGCTGGAGAGCGTCTTCCTCACCCCGGCGGAAGAGAACTCCTTCATCTCCTCTACCCTGGTGAAGGAAGTCGCCCTGCACGGCGGCGACATCCACCAGTTCGTCGATCCCCTGGTGGCCCAGGCCATCGCAGCCAAACAGGGCAAGTGACAACGCAAACAGGCTACCCCAGGGTAGCCTGTTTGTCGGGGCAGTTGACGCTGCCCCTGTCTCCCACCCCTGCCATCAGTCCGGCGCGCGGTTCAGCACCTGCTGACAGTTGAGCGCCAGCTCGTCCAGCCAGGCGTAGCGACGCCGGTACATGGCCCGCTTCCTGGCGGCCACCTCCTCCAGCGGCTTGCGCACCACGGGCTGCAACCGCACGAAGTTGGCATCCTGATCCAGGGCTCCGAACTCCTGCCACAGCTCGTCATAATCCGCCTGCAGGCAGGCTTTTTTCTTCTTGCTGTAGCGTCTGGCCTGGAAGATGTGCGCCTTCATCCGCACGGCCGAGACACGGCTTGCCCCCATGGCTCCGGCCAGCGCCATCACCAGCATCACCACCAGCGACTTGGGTCTCAGGCCATGGCCCGCCTTGGTCAGGGCTCGTACCTGCTCCTGGGGCTGCTCGACACCGGGCGCGGGCCCCTGCACCGAGCCTATCACCAGCGCCAGCTCGTGCTCGCTGCCCGCCAGCGAGAAGGCGCAGCTGTAGAGCCGCTCCCCCTGCTCGTTGACGATGGAGAGGGCCAGCTCGGCCTCCCGGCGGAAGGTGCCGTCGTGGCGCAGCACCAGGCGACAGCCTCCCTCGGGGTAGCGGCCGAGTTCGATCCCCTCCCCCAGATAGAGCGGGTCGATCAGGTCGGGATAACGGGCCAGCAGCAGCCGGTAGTGATCCTCCACCATCCTGACTCGCTGGTTCACGGTCGAGCAGGCGAAGCGATAGGGGCGCATCGGCTTGTCGAGCAGCTCGGGATAGTGGGCGGGCAGGGCCCTCAGGGGTTCTGTCTGAAACAGCTCGAACACCCGGTTCAACTGCGGCCGGTAGAGCAGACTGCGCAGCACGAACTTGCCGCGATTGAAGGTCTTGCGGGCGCTGTCATCGGGATAAAGGAAGCGGGCCATTTTCTGGGCGCAATAGTGCCCCTGCCGGGATAAATGATCCCAGTCTATTGATTCTGCTGTCATTTTATTATCTCTTCTGCGTGTACAGCGAGATACTAGTCAGCGACAGCCGGGGCTTCAACAGACTGGAAATACGTCGTTACAACTTCACCGCGTCTCCCCCCAAATGGTCCGGATCAGCGCTGGCAGTGGGAGCAGAACACGGTGGTTCTCTGACCCATCCTCACCTCGGTCAGCAGGGTATGGCAGTGGAAACAGGGCTGGCCGCCCCGGCCATAGACCTGCAACTGCTGCACGAAATAGCCCGGTTTGCCATCGGCACTGGTGAAATCCTTGAGGGTGGTGCCCCCCTGGCGAATGGCCTCGGCCAGCACCCGCTTGATCTCGGCCACCAGGGTCCCCAACCGCTCGCCACTGATGTTGCCCGCCGCCCGCTTGGGGTGAATGCCGGCGGCATAGAGCGCCTCGTTGGCGTAGATGTTGCCCACCCCGACCACCACCTGGTTGTCCATCAGGAACTGCTTGATGGCGGTGCTGCGCCCCTTGGCTCGCGCCCGCAGATAGTCGGCGCTGAAGGCGTCGGTGAGCGGCTCAGGACCCAGCTTGGCGAGCAGGGCGTGCGCCTCGGCCGGTTCACGGGTCCACAGCAGGGCACCGAAACGGCGCGGATCGTTGAGCCGCAGCAGCTTGCCGTTGGCGAGCTCGATATCCACGTGATCGTGCTTCTCGGCCGGGGTGCCTATGTCCAGCACCCGCAGGCTGCCGGACATGCCGAGATGCAGGATGGCGGTGCCAAAATCGGTCTCCAGCAGCAGGTACTTGGCGCGGCGGCTGACCCTGTGGATGACGAGATCCACCAGCTCCTGGATCTCCCCAGGCACGGGCCAGCGCAGCCGGCCATCCCTGACCACCACACGGGTCACCTTGATGCCGGTAAGCCAGGGAGAGATCCCCTGGCGGCTGACTTCGACTTCCGGTAATTCAGGCATAGACAGGTCTCTCGCTCACGGCAGGGTTCAGGGGGTGGGACGCAGCAGGTCGCGGTACTGCTCCTGGCTCAGGGTGAGCCAGGTCGAGGGGGGCAGCAGGGCGGCAAACTTGCCGTCGTCCTGATAGAGCCCCACTTCAACCGGATCGCTCTGGCCGGCGACCCATATCTTGAGGGTGACAGGGGTGCCGCGCACGGCCCCGCCCGGGGGCAACAGCCAGCCTTGCCATGTCTCGATGCGGGCGGCCAGCTGGGCGCTGCTGAGCCCCAGATCCGGCCCGCTGCGCCAGCCCTGGCCGATCCGCTCTATCTGCCAGCTCGGCCCCTGCCAGGTCAACACCACGGCAGATTCGGGCAGCAGGGGACGGGCGCGCTGGGCGCTGTTCTCCTGCTGGGCCTGCTCCAGCCGGTGCAGCAGGGTGATAACGATCAGCACCACCACTATGATCACGTTATTCCAGCCTTTACGGCTCAATTTGAACATGGCAAGCCTCCCTTTGAAGCGGCAGTGTACTGAATTCCATCCATAAAAAAACCCGGCACTAAGCCGGGTTTTTTGGGAATGCAGCATCAAGTGATTACTTGATTTTGCCTTCCTTGTAGATCACATGCTGACGAATAACGGGATCAAATTTCTTGATCTCCATTTTTTCGGGCATGGTGCGCTTGTTCTTGGTAGTGGTATAGAAGTGACCAGTACCGGCGCTGGAGTTCAGGCGAATCTTATCGCGAATACCTTTAGCCATGATCTAATTCCTTATACCTTAACGCCGCTGGCACGCAGTTCAGCCAGAACCACTTCAACGCCGCGCTTGTCGATGATACGCATGCCTTTTGCGGATACGCGCAGGCTTACGAAGCGTTTTTCACTCTCAACCCAAAAACGGTGAGTGTGCAGGTTCGGCAGGAAACGACGCTTGGTAGCGTTGTTAGCGTGCGAACGGTTGTTACCAACTGCCGGGCGCTTGCCGGTTACTTGGCATACTCTAGACATGTCAGTCTCTCCAAATCTTACTTCATTGCTCGAGCAAATATCTGCCCCGCTGGCCTTCGATTGCGGGGCAAACAGAAGGCGGCATTTTATACAGCATCCGTGATCAAAGATCAACTAATACAGTGCCAGAGCCCAGTCATAACCAACCACGCTCTGCGAAAGAAACCGTGATGCCGTCACCGATCACCAAGTGATCCAGCACTCTGATATCGACCAAGGCCAGGGCGGCCAGGATCCGATCCGTGATCTGGCGGTCGGCCCGACTGGGCTCGGCTACGCCGGACGGGTGATTATGCGCCAGAATCACGGCGGCTGCATTATGTTTGAGCGCGATCTGCACGATTTCCCTGGGCCAGACGCTCGCCGAATCCAGGGTGCCGTAGAAAAGTTCAACAAATTGAATCACTCTGTGCTGGTTATCGAGCAATAACAGCGCAAACACCTCCCGCGGCCTGTCCCGCAGCTGAGCCTGCAGATACTCCCGGGTCAGCTGGGGGGACGTGAGGGCCTCCCCCCGTTGCAACTGCTCGGCAAGATGCCGTCTGCCCATCTCCAGCACCGCCTGCAACTGGGCATATTTGGCCGGCCCCAGCCCGTGAGCGCCGCAAAAAGCCTGTTGCTCGGCCCCAAGCAGCGCCCGCAGGGAGCCGAACTGCTGCAACAGCTGGCGGGACAGATCCACCGCGCTCAGGCCGCTGACCCCGGTGCGCAGGAAGATCGCCAGCAATTCCGCATCGGAGAGCACCCCCGCCCCACGGCGCAGCAGCTTCTCCCGGGGGCGCTCATCTTCCGGCCACTCCTTGATGCTCATTTGTCTCTCCCTCATGGCTATTGAGAGAAAACATAGCAAAAAATCGCGGGAGCCCGACCACAACTCCCCCATGTCAGCCTCTGTCGTCGTCCATCGCCTGTGCTATCTTACCCGACCAGTCAGAGTGAGCCGAAAGAGAAGCAACAGATGAGATTGGCCGATAAACGCATCCTGTTGGGTGTCAGTGGCGGGATCGCCGCCTACAAGAGTGCCGAGCTGGTACGCCGCCTGAAAGATCAGGGGGCCGAGGTGCGGGTGGTAATGACCCGCTCCGCCAAGGAGTTCATCACTCCCCTGACCCTGCAGGCCGTCTCCGGCCACCCGGTGGCCGACAGCCTGCTGGACCCGGCCGCCGAAGCGGGCATGGGCCACATCGAGCTGGCCAAGTGGGCGGATCTGGTACTGATCGCCCCCGCCAGCGCCAACCTGATGGCGCGCATGGCCGCCGGCATGGCGGACGAGCTGCTCACCACCCTCTGCCTGGCCACCCCGGCAACCGTGGTGCTGGCCCCGGCCATGAACCAGCAGATGTATCGCAACGCCGCCACTCAGGCCAACCTCAAGACCCTGGCCGGCCGCGGCATCCTGCTGTGGGGGCCGGATTCCGGCAGCCAGGCCTGCGGTGACGTGGGCCCCGGCCGGATGCTGGATCCCCTCGAACTGGTGGAGCGCTGCTGCCAGCAGCTGGCTGACGAGCCATTGCTGGCGGGGGTCAAACTGCTGCTCACCGCAGGGCCGACCCGCGAGGCGCTGGATCCGGTGCGCTACATCAGCAACCACAGCTCCGGCAAGATGGGTTACGCCATCGCCCGCGCCGCCCGCGAGGCGGGGGCAGACGTAACGCTAGTAAGCGGACCGGTGACGCTGGCTACGCCTCAGGGGATTGAGCGAGTCGACGTGGAGAGCGCCCTGCAGATGCACGAAGCCGTGATGAGCCGGGTCGGTGAGTGCGACCTCTTTATCGGCTGCGCCGCCGTGGCGGACTATCGCCCGGCCCAGGTCGCCAGCCAGAAGATCAAGAAGACTGGTGACAACGACCAGATGGCGCTGACCCTGGTCAAGAATCCCGACATCATCGCCGCCGTGGGGGCACTGCCAGACAAACCCTTCACCGTCGGATTTGCCGCCGAAACCGTGGATGTGGAACAATACGCCCTCGACAAACTGCGACGTAAGCGGCTGGACATGATCGCCGCCAACGACGTGTCCCGCGCGGGTCAAGGCTTCAATGCCGATGACAACGCCCTGACCGTCTTCTGGCAAGGGGGTCAGGCCGCCCTGCCCCTGGCCGACAAGCTGACGCTGGCTCGTCATCTTGTCGCCCTGATTGCACGCCACTATCGACCCTGAGCCCCGGGCCATGACCACTGGCGACGGACTCACGGCGACCGGCATCGCATTGACAACATGCTGGGCGACCCAAGGGCGCCCACTGAACCACTCGATCGCCCCAGAGCGATCCAATTGAAAAACGATTCATGACGACACAAATTGAACTGAAAATCCTGGATGCCCGCATCGGCACCGACTTCCCGCTGCCTGCCTACGCCACTCCGGGTTCCGCCGGCATGGATCTGCGCGCCCTGCTGGATGCACCGATCACGCTGGCACCGGGCGACACCACCCTGGTGCCGACCGGGCTCGCCATCCACATTCAGGATCCGGGTCTGTGCGCCACCATCTTGCCTCGCTCCGGCCTGGGTCATAAGCACGGCATAGTGCTGGGCAACCTGGTCGGCCTCATCGACTCCGACTACCAGGGCCAGCTGATGGTCTCGGTCTGGAATCGCGGCAACGACAGCTTCACCATGCAGCCAGGCGAGCGCATCGCCCAGCTGGTGATCCTGCCCGTGGTGCAGGCCAGCTTCCAGCTGGTCGACGAATTCAACCAGAGTGAACGGGGTGAAGGCGGGTTTGGTTCTTCTGGTCGCCAATAACAAGACCACACAACCCCCTGGGGTCTGTGTCTAATAACAGAATCAAGCCATTGTTTTTTTTAGGGGAATCCATGGCAAGCAGTAACCAGAAACAGAGTCGGCGCGATCAGATCCTGCAGGCACTCGCCCACATGCTGGAAACCAGTCCGGGCCAGCGCATCACCACGGCGCGCCTCGCAGCCGAGGTGGGTGTGTCCGAGGCGGCCCTCTATCGACACTTTCCGAGCAAGGCGCGGATGTTCGAGGGACTGATCGACTTTATCGAGGATTCCCTGCTGTCACGGGTCAACCTGATCATGGCCGAAGAGAAGGACACCATGGCCCGCTGCCACCATATACTGCAGCTGCTGCTGGTGTTCGCCGAGCGCAATCCCGGCATCACCCGCATCCTCAACGGCGATGCCCTGCTGGGCGAGCACGATCGGCTGCGGGATCGCATCAGCGCCCTGTTTGACAAGCTGGAGACCCAGCTCAAGCAGGCTCTGAGGGAGAAGCGGCTACGGGAAGGTCAGGGCTTCCAGCTCGATGAGACCATGCTGGCCAACCTGCTGCTGGCCTATGCCGAGGGCCGCATCAGCCAGTTCGTCCGCTCCGAGTTCAAGCTCAAGCCCACCGCCGGCTTCGAGGATCAGTGGCAATTTATGCGCAGCCAGTTATTGCAAAGCTGAGCCGAGCCAGAGGGACGGATCGACCTACATATCAGCTCCGAATAAAACCCTTAACCCATCACCGGGTTAGAGGCTCGGTGGCAATAGATGCGCAACCCATAGCTGCAAAGCTGGACCATACTGGTGGGTGCGAAGCGGGAGGCCTTGGCCTCCCTTGTTTTTTGTGGCAGCTTTTGATGGCAGAGAATAAGCACCAGATGCGACCCAGGTTGTCGCGCTCCGGTGTTAGATTTATCCGCCATAAATCTTCAATACCAACAGGACACCCTATGGAACCCGAGATCATCACAGAAGCGCAGACCTGGCTGGTCAATAACCAGGGACTGATCATCGAGTATTCGGTCAACATCGCCGCCGCCCTGCTCACCCTGCTGGTCGGTTACATCGCCGCCAACATCATCAGCGGCGGCGTGACCAAGGTAATGCATACCCGCAAGCTGGACACCACAATTACCCACTTCGTCGGCAGCATCCTCAAGTACACCATACTGGTGTTCGTGGTGATCGCGGCCCTGGGCCGGGTCGGGGTACAGACCGCCTCCTTCGTGGCCATCATAGGTGCCGCCGGTCTGGCAATCGGTCTGGCGCTGCAGGGCTCTCTCTCCAACTTTGCCGCCGGTTTCCTGCTGATCATCTTCCGCCCCATCAAGGCCGGTGAGTTCATCGAGGTGGCCGGTACTAACGGCGTGGTGCAGGCCGTTCAGCTGTTCACCACCACCCTCACCTCCGCCGACAACAAGATGGTGGTGGTCCCGAACTCCGCCATCCTCAACGGCACCATAGTCAACTACTCCCGCATGGACACCCGCCGGGTCGACATGACCTTCGGCATCGGCTACGGCTCGGACCTGCGCAAGGCCAAGCAGATCCTGGAGCGTCTGGTGAATGAAGAGACCCGCATCCTCAAGGATCCGGCCGTCACCATCGCCGTCGCTGCCCTGGCCGACTCCTCGGTCAACATAGTGGTGCGTCCCTGGGTCAAGACGGGCGATTACTGGGGCGTCTGGTTCGACTTCCACGAGAAGGTGAAGCTGGCCTTCGATGCCGAGGGCGTCGAGATCCCCTTCCCCCAGATGGTCATGCACATGCAGAAGACTCAGGCCTGAATCCAGTGATGATGGCCACGATGCCAGCCTTAGGGCTGGCATCGTCGTTTTCGGGGCAGGGGAAAGGCCAACCACCGCAAGGGCGACCTGCCCGATACCCGCTCGAAAGGCAGCTGTCTCACCCCATCTCCGGCCCCGCCTCCCCCCTGCCACATTGAAACCCCTTTCAACCTGACGAGACCGGCGAAGCATGAGCCAACGCAAGATCTCATGATCCCTGCTGACTCATAATCGCAGCGTTTTGGTTGTAAACTCCTTCGATGCAGACAATTGGTAAAGCTCTGTTACACGGGCCGCACCATGTGCCCGGTATAATGGGCCCGGTATAGTGCTCGAATAATAAGGTTTGGCGGGAGCCTTGCCTGCAAGGTTCAAACACAACTTGGAAGACTGATAATCCTATGAAAAACATCAATCCAACCCAGACCCAGGCCTGGCAGGCACTGGAAGCCCACTTTGCAGCGAACAAAGAGACCCGGCTGAAAGATCTGTTCGCCCAGGATCCCCAGCGTTTCGACAAGTTCTCCCTCACCTATCAAGGCGACATCCTGGTCGACTACTCCAAGAACCTGATCACCGAGGAGACCCTCAAGCTGCTCATCGATCTGGCCAAGGAGACCGATCTGCGCAGCGCCATCGATGCCATGTTCAACGGCGACAAGATCAACATGACCGAAGGCCGCTCCGTGCTGCACGTGGCCCTGCGCAACCGCTCCGACCGCCCCATTGAGTGCGACGGCAAGGATGTGATGCCGGAAGTGAACGCCGTGCTGGCCAAGATGAAGGGCTTCTGCGAGAAGATCATCTCCGGCGAGTGGAAAGGCTACACCGGCAAGGCGATCCAGCACGTGGTCAACATCGGTATCGGTGGCTCTGATTTGGGCCCGGTGATGATCACCGAGGCGCTGCGCCCCTACAAAAACCACCTGCAGATGCACTTCGTCTCCAACGTCGATGGCACCCACATCGCCGAGACGCTGAAGAAGATCGATCCGGAAACCACCCTGTTCCTGGTGGCCTCCAAGACCTTCACCACTCAGGAGACCATGACCAACGCCCTGACCGCCCGCGACTGGTTCATCCAGATCGCCGGTGACAAGGCCCACGTTGCCAAGCACTTCGCCGCCCTCTCCACCAACGGCAAGGCCGTGGCCGAGTTCGGCATCGACACCGACAACATGTTCGAGTTCTGGGACTGGGTTGGCGGCCGCTACTCCTCCTGGTCTGCCATCGGCATGCCCATCGCCCTCTCCGTCGGTTTCGAAAACTTCGAAGCCCTGCTGCAAGGCGCCTTCGAGATGGACATGCACTTCGCCACCGCCTCCTATGAGCAGAACGTGCCTGTGCTGCTGGCGCTGATCGGCCTCTGGTACAACAACTTCCACGGTGCCGAGTCCGAAGCCATCCTGCCGTACGATCAGTACATGCACCGCTTCCCTGCCTACTTCCAGCAGGGCAACATGGAATCCAACGGCAAGTACGTGGATCGCAACGGGAACCCGGTTGACTACCAGACCGGCCCCATCATCTGGGGTGAGCCGGGCACCAACGGCCAGCACGCCTTCTACCAGCTGATCCACCAGGGTACCAAGCTGATCCCCTGTGACTTCCTGGCACCAGCCATCAGCCACAACCCGATCGGTGACCACCACCCGAAACTGCTGGCCAACTTCTTCGCCCAGACCGAGGCGCTGGCCTTCGGCAAGAGCAAGGAGCAGGTCGAGGCCGAGTTCCTGGCGGCTGGCAAAACGCTCGACCAAGTTAAAGAGCTGGTGCCGTTCAAGGTGTTCGAAGGCAACCGCCCGACCAACAGCATACTGTTCAAGAGTCTGACCCCGAAGACGCTGGGTGCCCTGATCGCCATGTACGAGCACAAGATCTTCGTACAGGGCGCAATCTGGAACATCTTCTCCTTCGACCAGTGGGGCGTGGAGCTGGGCAAGCAGCTCGCCAACAAGATACTGCCGGAGCTGGGCAGCAATGACGCCGTCACCAGCCACGACTGCTCCACCAACGGTCTGATCAACACCTGGAAATCCTGGAAAGCCTGATTTTCCAAGTCTTTCTGAATGCAAAAGCCCCGCTCATTGAACGGGGCTTTTTGTTGCCGGAAGCCGGCGTTGCCATCCTGTGGAGATCTGGCCAGGTGTCTAAGCCAACCAGAAGACGGGGATCGTCACCCCCGCCCTTCCATCGCCGGCATTAACCGCCGACGGCGATGCGTTTCATGTCTTTCATGTAGCCACGCAGGGTCTGGCCGATCGCTTCGATCGGATGGCTACGAGTCGCCTCATTGGCCGCCAGCAGGGCCAGGTTGTCCACCGCCTTCGGCTCGGCGCGGGCGCTACCCAGATCCCCGGCTTGCAACGTCGGCATAAAGTGCTCGCGCAGCAGCGGCACGGCGGCGTTGGCGAACAGGTAGTTACCGTACTCCGCGGTGTCGGAGATGACCACGTTCATCTCGTACAGACGCTTGCGAGCGACTGTGTTGGCGATGAGCGGCAGCTCGTGCAGGGACTCATAGTAGGCGGACTCTTCATAGATGCCGGAGGCCACCATGGTTTCGAACGCCAGCTCCACACCTGCCTTGACCATGGCCACCATGACCACACCATTGTCGAAGTACTCCTGCTCGGCGATCTTGCCCGCATAGGCAGGGGCATTCTCGAAGGCGGACTTGCCGGTCTCTTCGCGCCAGCCGAACAGCTTGGCATCGTCTTCGGCCCAGTCGGCCATCATGCCGCGGGAGAACTCGCCGGCGATAATGTCATCCATGTGCTTCTCGAACAGCGGACGCATCAGGGTACGCAGCTGCTCGGAGAGCTCGAAGGCGCGCAGCTTGGCCGGGTTGGAGAGGCGGTCCATCATCAGGCTGATGCCGCCCTGCTTCAGGGCCTCGGTGATGGTTTCCCAGCCGAACTGGATCAGCTTGCCGGCATAGGCCGGGTCAGTGCCCTCGGCAACCAGCTTGTCGTAGCAGAGCAGGGAACCGGCCTGCAACATGCCGCAGAGGATGGTCTGCTCGCCCATCAGGTCGGATTTCACTTCCGCCACGAAGGAGGACTCCAGCACGCCCGCACGGTCGCCGCCGGTGGCGGAGGCCCAGGCCTTGGCGATGGCCATGCCTTCACCCTGGGGATCGTTCTCCGGGTGAACGGCGATCAGGGTCGGCACGCCGAAGCCGCGCTTGTACTCTTCACGCACCTCGGTACCCGGGCACTTGGGCGCCACCATGACGACTGTGATGTCGGCGCGGATCTGCTGACCCTCTTCCACCACGTTGAAGCCGTGGGAGTAGCCCAGGGCGGCGCCCTGCTTCATCAGCGGCATGACGGTCTTCACCACGTCGGAGTGCTGCTTGTCCGGGGTCAGGTTCAGTACCAGATCGGCGGTCGGGATCAGATCTTCATAGGTACCGACGACGAAGCCGTTGTCGGTAGCCTTCTGCCAGGAGGCGCGCTTCTCGGTGATGGCGGCCTTGCGCAGGGCATAGGAGATATCCAGCCCGGAGTCGCGCATGTTCAGACCCTGGTTCAGACCCTGGGCGCCACAGCCCACAATCACCACCTTCTTGCCCTTGAGCGCCGCACAACCGTCAGCGAACTCCTCGCGCTGCATGAAACGACACTTGCCCAGCTGGGCCAACTGCTGACGCAGGTTCAAGGTGTTGAAATAGTTAGCCATGGTGATTGCTCCGTTCGATTGATTCCATGCCGGGTAGCGGCGTTGTCCAAACCACTATAGCGCGGGACACTTATTGCCTGAACTGATATATTCGAAACAGTACGTTGCAGAAATTGAAATGTGACTCTTGGCATTCTCAGGCCGTTTTTCCCACCCGGTGCATCTCGGGGGCTTGCGGCCTGAAGGTATATGGTCGGCACAAGCGCCGCTGCAGGAATTCAAAGATGGACCTTCGCAATCTCGAACTGTTTCTCCACCTCGCCGACTCCCTCCACTTCGGCAAGAGCGCCGACGCCATGGCGGTCAGCCCCTCCACCCTGAGCCGCGCCATCCAGCGGCTGGAGCAGGAGACCGGCTGCATGCTGTTCGAGCGGGACAACCGCAGCGTGCGGCTCACCCCGGCGGGAGAGAAGCTGAGGGAGTTCGGTGGCAGCCTGTTGCAGGAGTGGCGGCGGCTCAAGCAGGAACTCAGGCGCAGCGACGAGCCGTTGCAGGGGCGGCTGCGGGTCTTCTGTTCGGTCACCGCCAGCTACTTCCTGCTGCCCGAGGTGCTGGAACGCTTTCGCCGCCGCTATCCCCAGCTCGAGATCAAGCTGGAGACCGGCGACCCCGCCCTGGCGGTGGACAAGATCCTGGCCGACGAGGCCGATCTCGCCATCGCCGCCCGCCCGGATGCCCTCTCGTCCAAGCTGGAGTTCGCCAGCCTGCAGCAGGTGCCGCTGGTCTTTATCGCCCCCCGCAATGCCCCCCAGCAAAGCCAGTGGTTCTCCCAGGGTGAACCCGACTGGGAGCGGCTGCCGCTCATCCTCTCGGAACAGGGGCTGGCCCGCAAACGCTGTGACCAGTGGTTCCGCAACAAGGGCATAGCCCCCAACATCTATGCCGAGGTGGCGGGCAACGAGGGCATAGTCGCCATGGTGGCCCTCGGCTTCGGCGTAGGCCTGGTGCCTGCCGCCGTGATCGATCACAGCCCCATGGGGGACAAGGTACGCATCGTCGATCCCAAGCCCGCCCTCAAGCCGTTCGATGTCGGTATCGCCGTGCTCAAGAAGCGGCTGGAAGAGCCGCTGATCCGCGCCTTCTGGGACACGGCCCGCGGTCAGGGAGGGCTGCGCTGATTCCGGGGCTGCCCCAGCATCAGTGTCAAATGTGTCAGTATGAAAGCCCTGGAGAAGAGGGGACACTGGCCGGCAAATCCATCCACCACAGAGGATCATGCCGTGAGCCAGCATCTTGTCGAAATCCAGAGTGCCATCCTGTTTGCAGAGTACCTGCAGAGCCTCGGAGTCCAGCGCACCCCGCTCGATCGGGAGCAGGAGATCTATGTGCAGGACAGGCACCTGGCCACTGTGCGGCGCATCCAGGGTGAACTGAGATTTTATCTGCGTGCCAATGCCCTGGCCCGGTCGTGATCCGCAATGGGTCACAGAACGAACGCCTGAAGCGTATTAGACTGGCACCATACGTCGCCCTCGCCTCGGGGGTCGCCATGAGGAGTGCCCATGAAACCAAGCGGCCTGGACCGGCTCTTCAAACCCCAATCGATTGCCGTCATCGGTGCCTCCAGTAACCCCCAGAAGGCCGGGCATGTGGTCATCCGGCATCTGCTCGCGGGCCAGTTCAAGGGCCCCATACTGCCGGTCAGCCCGCACTGCCGGGCCGTCGCCGGCGTGCTCGCCTATCCCGATATCGAGAGCCTCCCCCTCTCCCCGGATCTTGCCATCGTCTGCACCCGGCGCGAGCGGGTACTGCCGCTCATCGAGGAGCTCGGCAAGAAGGGCACAGGGGCGGCCATCATACTGGCCGCCCACTTCTCCGGCGACGAGCGCCAGCGGCTCAGGCAGCTCTGCCGGCAATACGGCATCCGCCTGCTCGGCCCCAACAGCATGGGCATGCTGTTGCCCGGACAGGGCATCAACGCCAGCTTCTCCCCCATTGCCGCCACCCCGGGGCAGGTGGCCTTTTTGTCCCAGTCGGCGGCGGTCAGCACCACCATCCTCGATTGGGCCAAACAGCGGGAGATCGGCTTCTCGGCCTTCGTCTCGCTTGGGGATCACTGCGACATCGACTTCGGTCAGCTGCTGGATCAGCTCTCCCGCGACGGGGCAACCCGCGCCATCCTGATCTACATGGACAAGCTTCACGATGCCCGCCACTTTCTCTCCGCCGCCCGTGCCGCTTCCCGCAACAAGCCCATTCTGGTGCTCAAGAGCGGCCGCCACGATCCGGCCAACGGCCTCGACAACGTCTATGACGCCGCCATCCGCCGGGCCGGCATGCTGCGGGTACGGGACACCCACGAACTGTTTGCCACCGTCGAAACCCTGAGCCACTCCCTGACCCTCAAGGGGGAGCGACTCGCCATCCTCTCCAACGGGCGCGGTCTGGCCAATATGGCCGCAGACGTGCTGCTGGCACGCGGCGGCAAGATGGCCATGCCCCCTCTGGACATAGGCAGCGACGCCGATGTGGAGGCCTACCGAACCGCGCTGGACGAGCTGCTGCAAGGGGACGGGGCCGATGCCATCCTGCTGATCCACGCCCCCTCCCTCACCGCTCGCGGTGCGACCCTGGCCAGCAATCTGATCGATTTCCTCAAGCAACACCCCAGAGCCAGGCGTTTCAACATACTGACCAACTGGGCGGGAGAGTACTCGGCCCAGGAGGGTCGACGCCTGTTCAATGAAGCGGGGATCCCGACTTACCGTACTCCGGAGAGTGCCGTCACCGCCTTCATGCACATGGTGGAATACCGCCGCAACCAGAAGCAGCTGATGGAGACCCCCGCCTCCCTGCAAGGGGACAGACTCGATGTCGAGCGTTGTCAGCAGCTGCTCCGCCAGGCGCTGGATCGCAAGCAGCAGGTACTGGACACCCACCTGGCACAACCCATCCTGCAGGCGGCCGGTCTCTCCACCCTGTCGACCTGGATAGTTTCCGATGCCATCGAGGCGGCGCTGACCGCGGAGCAGATAGGTTATCCGGTGGCGGTGAAGCTGCGCTCACCTGACATTGCCCACAAATCCGAGGTGCACGGCGTCATGCTGAATCTGCGCACCTCGGCGGAAGTGGCCCAGGCGGCGGATGCCATCCTGGACCGGGTCCGCCAGCACGACCCAGGGGCCCGAATAGAAGGGCTGCTGGTGCAACGCATGGCGCGCCGCAGCGGGGGTCTGGAGCTGAGGATCCGCTTGCAGCAGGATCCTGTGTTCGGCCCCGTCATCCTGCTCGGTGAATCCGGTGCCGAACCCCACGAGATGGTCGCGGCCCTGCCACCACTCAACCAGGCGCTCGCTCGTTACCAGATCATCGGAGCCCTCAAGAACAGCAAGATCCGCGAACAGGCCAGCCCGGTACGACTCGATATCGATGCCCTCGCCCAGGTCTTGTGCCAGCTCTCCGAGCTGCTGCTGGCCTTCCCCGAAATCCAGGAGCTGGACCTGCATCCACTGCAGGCTTACGGCGAAGAGATGGTGATCCTGGATGCCAGGCTGGTGCTGATGGAAGAGGGTCGGCAGATGTTGCCACTGGCCATTCGCCCCTATCCCACCGAACTGGAGGAGGGTGCCTGGCTGAAAGATCAGAACCATGTGCTGCTGCGTCCGATCCGGCCGGAGGACGAACCGGCCCACAAGCAGTTCGTGCTCAAGGTCTCCGATGAGGACAGATACAAGCGCTTCTTCGCCGACGTGGGGGAGTTGGGGCACGAAGAGCTGGCCCGCATGACCCAGATCGATTACGACCGGGAGATGGCCTTCGTCGCCGTGGGACAGGATGGGCCATACAACCAGCAGATCCTGGGAGTGGTGCGCGCCATCTCCAACCCGGACCAGTCTGACGCGGAATTTGCCATCCTGGTGCGATCGGATATGAAAGGGCTGGGGCTCGGCAAGCTGATGATGGAGAAGATAGTGCGCTACGCCAGAGAGCGTGGCATCGGCCAGCTATCGGGCATGACCATGCCCAGCAATCGCGGCATGATCAATCTGGCCAAGCGGCTGGGTTTCCTGATCGACATCCAGCTGGAAGACGGCATAGTCAATATGGTGCTGCCCTTCGCAGATCAGGGCCGATGAAGAGAGGATGCGGTTGTAAATCAACCGGATATAGATGAAGGTTATGAATTTCAGGCAATAAAAAACCCCGCTCATT
>NZ_JASATR010000007.1:0-182081 GCF_038440395.1 Aeromonas sp. OTU364 | reverse complement strand
CGCTGCTGGCGCTTGCCTGACTGAGCAGGCTGACCAGCAGGCATGGGGCGCTTCTCGCTGCCGGCGCGGTCCGGACGCAGGAATCCAGGTCAGTCCAGACGCCGGAAGGCCTGATTGTCGACGCTGCTGCTGGTCTCCTGATTGAGCAGGCTGATCAGCAGGGGTATGGGGGCGCTTCTCGCCAGCGACGTCTGGTGAGGGTCAGTCCAGCCGTCGGAAGGCTTGGTTGTCGACGCTGCTGCTGGTCTCCTGATTGAGCAGGCTGACCAGCAGGGGGATGGGGCGCTTCTCGCTGCCAGCTCGGTCCGGACGCAGGAATCCAGGTCAGTCCAGACGCCGGAAGGCCTGATTGTCGACGCTGATGCTGGTCTCCTGGTTGAGCAGGCTGACCAGCAGGCATAGGGCGCTTCTCGCTGCCGACTCAGTCCAGACGCCGGAAGGCCTGGTTGTCGAAGCTGCTGCTTGTCTCCTGGTTGAGCAGGCAGGCCAGCAGGCATAGGCCGCTTCTCGCTGCCGGCTCGGTCCGGACGCAGGAATCCTGGTCAGTCCAGCCGCCGGAAGGCCTGGTTATCGAAGCTGCTGCTGGTCTCCTGGTTGAGCAGGCTGACCAGCAGGATGGCCCGCTTCTCCCCATCCGGCTCCAGATAGATGGCCTCGAACCCGGCCAGGGGGCCGGATTCGATCAATACCTTGTCCCCTTGCGTCGGCAGGCGGGCATAGCTGGCGCGCGCCTCGTCGCTGTCGTCCCGGCTCATCAGCCGGTAGATCAGCTGGCTGCTGACGGGGCTCCACTCCTTGCCGAAGTGAATGATGCGGCTGATGCCGCGGGTGGACTTCAGGGTGACCGGGGTCACCACTTCCAGATCCACGTAGATGAACAGGTAGTTGGGGAACATGGGTTCACGCTGCGGGACCCGTTTGCCACGCCGCAGCTTCTCCACTTCCACCATGGGGTAATAGGATTCGACGCCTTGAGCCGCCAGATGGGCGCGGGCGCGGGCCTCTTCCTTGGGTTTGCAGTAGGCCAGATACCATTTCTTCATTGTTGTTCTGTTTTTTCGTGTTGCCGTGCTTCTGGCTATGATAACGGGGGCAAAAAAAAAGGCCACGCTTGACGTGGCCTTTTTTACAGAGTGAGTGGTTACCAACCTTTCACCAGACCGCCCTTGAACAGCTCGGTCCCCTTCTTGTAGACCTCGTCGGTCTGGAAGGCCTGGACGAACTCCTTGACCTTCTCGTCGTCCTTGTTGTTTTCGCGGGCAACGATCAGGTTGACGTAGGGGGACTCCTTGTCTTCGACGAAGAGGCCGTTCTCGGTCGGGGTCAGGCCAATCTGACCGGCGAAGGTGTTGTTGATGATGGAGAGATCAACATCTTCCAGGGAGCGGGGCAGCTGAGCGGCTTCCAGCTCGACGATCTTGAAGTTGCGCGGGTTGCTGGCGATGTCCAGCACGGTCGCTTCCAGACCGGCGCCTTCCTTCAGCTTCAGCAGGCCCTGCTTCTCCAGCAGGATCAGGGAGCGACCCAGGTTGGTCGGATCGTTCGGCACCGCGATCTGGGCACCGTCTTTCAGCTCGGACAGGGCCTTGATCTTCTTGGAGTAACCGGCGATCGGGTAGACGAAGGTGTTGCCAACCGGCACCAGCTTGAAGCCGCGATCACGGATCTGGGCATCCAGGTAGGGCTTGTGCTGGAAGGCGTTGACGTCGACGCTGCCGTCGTTCAGGGCCACGTTCGGGGTGACGTAGTCGGAGAAGGTGACGATCTCGACGGTCAGGCCGTATTTCTCCTTGGCCACCTTGGCCGCGGTCTCGACCAGTTCGGTCTCGGGGCCGGCGATGGCACCGACTTTCAGGGTCTTGCTCTCTTCCTTCTGACCGCAGCCGACCAGTACCAGAGTTGCCAGCAGCGCAGCCGCAGCGGATTTAATGCCCAATTTCATAAAAACCTCCTGTCAGAAATCGACGATTAACGATGATCACATTGTTTGACCAGGCGCTCACCCGCGCTCTGGATGAGTTGAACCAGTACCACCAGAATGACCACGGTGACCAGCATGACGGTAGGGTCGAAGCGCTGGTAGCCGTAGCGAATACCCACATCGCCCAGGCCGCCCCCCCCGATGGCACCGGCCATGGCGGAGTAGTTAACCAGGGTGACGAGCGTAATGATGACGCTGTTGAGGATGCCGGGCAGGGCCTCGGGCAGCAGCACCTTGGCAATGATTTGCAAGGGTTTGGCACCCATGGCCTTGGCGGCTTCGAGCAGGCCGTCCGGCACTTCCATCAGGGCACCTTCCACCAGACGGGCGATGAAGGGGATGCAGCCCACGGTCAGCGGCACTATGGCGGCTATGGTGCCTATGCTGGTGCCGACGATCAGCCGGGTCAGCGGAATGATGGCCACCAGCAATATGATGAAGGGCACGGAGCGGCCGACGTTGACGACGATGCCGAGGATCTTGTTCAGCAGCGGGTTGGCCAGGATCTGGCCCGCCTTGGTCACGTGCAGTGCCACGCCGAGCGGCAGGCCGAGCAGGCAGCCGAACAGGGCGGAGGCAAACACCATGATCAGGGTGTCGCCGAGGGCTGTGATGAGCAGATTAATCATGGCTTCGGACATGAGTCATTACCTCCAGCTGGATAAGATGGCTGAGTCGCCGAGGATTGGGCGCAGCAGATTAGTCATTGCTTCGGACATAGCCCATTACCTCCAGCTGAATGTGGTTGTCGATGAAGAACTGCTGGGTGGCCTCGCACTGGGCCTCATCCCCGAACAGCTCCGCCAGCAGGAAGCCGAACTTGACGCCACCGGCGTATTCGATGTCTGCGCTCAGTATGCTGATGTCGATGTTGAAACGGCGGCTCACCTCGGAGATGAGCGGCGAATCGACGGTGGCACCGGTGAAGCCGAGCTTCACCAGGGGATAGCTGTTGGCCACCCGCTCGCTGCTCATCCTGTCCTGGTACTCCTGGGGTACCTCCAGGTGGATGGTGGAGTGGATGAAGTCACGGGCCAGCTGGGTCTTGGCGTTGCTGAAGAACCAGGCCACTTCCCCCTGCTCGATCAGGCGACCGTCGCTGATGATGGCCACTTCGTCACAGATCCCCTTCACCACGTCCATCTCGTGGGTGATGAGCAGTATGGTGAGCCCCAGCTTGACGTTGATCTCCTTGAGCAGGCTCAGGATGGATCGGGTGGTCTGGGGGTCGAGGGCCGAGGTGGCCTCGTCGCACAGCAGTACCTTGGGGGCCGGAGCCAGGGCGCGGGCGATGGCGACGCGCTGCTTCTGGCCGCCGGAGAGCTCGGACGGATAGGCGTGGGCACGGGCTTCCAGCCCGACCAGGGCCAGCAGTTCGTCTACCCGTGTCTGGATCTGTGCCTTGCTCCAGCCCGCCAGCTCCAGCGGGAAGGCGATGTTGGCGAACACGGTGCGGGAGGCCAGCAGGTTGAAGTGCTGGAAGATCATGCCGATCTGGCGGCGAGCCTGGGTCAGATCCCGCTCGCTCAGGGCCACGAGATCCTGACCGTCGACGATGACCTGGCCCTCTGTGGGGCGCTCCAGCAGATTGACGCAGCGGATCAGGGTGCTCTTGCCGGCACCTGAGGCGCCGATCACGCCGAAGATCTTGCCTTGTGGCACATGCAGGCTCACGTCACGCAGGGCGTGCACGGCGTCACTGCCTTTACCGTAGACTTTGTTGAGACCGATCAACTTAATCATGGATTCTTCCGTGCTAACAGCCTTAAAGCACAGGGCGCTACAGGCGGGTGAATTGGGCAGAGGTTTCACTGGGTTGCTCTGCCATCATGGAGGATGATGCTAAGATGTCCGGATGGCTGTGTCAACGCATGTTTCTACGTCTAGACGTCTAAAAAATGGATAAGGATTCCCGCTCGCTGACTAAGGAAAGAGGGGTAAACCGACAGCTTCAATATTAGATTCTGATTTGAAATCACCCTTCCGAATATAACCTGGATAATTCTCCTTAACTCGATGATTCCCCCGTTTTGTCACGACCTCTCCCTGGGCGCTGGCGGCCAGTTGCCAGCATGACAGGGAGAAATCTCTTTGCTTCTTTCTCCTCGTTTTCTTCTTTTTCTTTCCCATCCCTTTGATGTAGAACAAAAAACGACCGCTTTTATCCGGGGAGAGCGCGGCGTTTTTTTATACTGGCAGGAGGTGGACGGCAGGAGGAGGCAGAGATGCGATTTCAACAGATCAAGGACCTGATGCTTTACCTCGAACAACTGCATCAGCAGCAGGGGCGCAGTTACGGGCGCCTGATCCCCCAGGTGGATGGGGAGCGCAGCCGGATGTTGCTGGCCTATCTGCAAGGGCGGGAGGACGCGGCGGCGGCCCACCTGCACGACTATCGGGAGCAGATGGGGCGCGGGGTCAAGGAGACCTGGCTGGATCAGGGGTTCGGTGTGGATCTGCTGGCCGATTGCCAGCGTCTGGCACTGCCCGCCGGTGCCCAGCCCGAGGAGATAGTGGCCCTGGTGTCGCGGCAGGAGGAGACACTCGTTGGCGAGCTGGGGCGCCTGGCCCGGGAGTGCCCCACGCCGGACACGGCTACGCTGCTGAGCTCCCTGGCGTCCATGGCGCAATCCCGGCTGACCCGGCTGGTACACGGAGCCCATCGGCTCGACGATCTCTAGGGCGCCATGGCAGAGGCCCGGCTGACCCGGCTGGTGCACGGGGCCCATCGGCTCGACGATCTCTAGCGCGCCATGGCAGAGGCCCGGCTCGGGCCTCTTGCGGCGTTGTCGGGGAGGGTCAGCCCTCTTGCCGGGTCGCGCCGTAGAGGGCGGCCCCTATGATGCCGGCCTGGTTGAGGTTGGCCGCCGCCACCAGGGGGGCCCGGGTCTCGATCCGGTCGATGAACTTGTCGAGCTTGGCGGCGCTGCCGCCTCCCAGGATGAAGAGATCGGGGGAGAAGAGGAACTCGAGGCGGGCCAGATACTTGTTGAAGCGTTTGCCCCAGCGATTCCAAGAGAGATCCTCGCGCTTGCGCACCGCATCCGAGCAGTAGTGCTCCGCCACCATGCCTTCCAGGATGAGGTGGCCCAGCTCGGTGTTCGGCAGCAGCTGGCCGTTGACGAACACGGCGGTGCCGATGCCGGTGCCCACAGTGATGAGGATGATGACCCCCTTGCGATCCCGGCCCGTGCCGAAGCGCATCTCGGCCAGCCCGGCCGCGTCGGCGTCGTTGAGCACGTGGCAGGGCAGGCCGGTCACGTCGGCGAACAGGTGGGCGGCGTCGGTCTCGATCCAGCTCTTGTCGATGTTGGAGGCATTCTTGGCGATGCCGTTGTGGATGGTGGCGGGGAAGCCGCACCCCACGGGGCCCTTCCACTGGAAATGCTCGACCAGCGCCTTGAGGGTATGCGCCACGGCGGCCGGGGTGGCCGGTTGCGGCGTGGCGATGCGGTGGCGCTCGCCAATCAGTTCGCCAGTCTCGGTGTCCACCAGGCAGCCCTTGATCCCGGAGCCGCCAATATCTACTCCCAACATCTGCATCCGAATCTTCCTTTTATTGTGCCTATGGTCAATGGTCGGCAGAGCATGAAAAAAGTGCTGTCATCCGGCAAGGGCCAGATCGCTTATGCGTGATCCGGCAGGCCTTTTTCGATGCAGCGGATCAGCAAACGGGTCTTCTTGTTCTCCTTCTCCTGGCGCGCGGCCAGGGTCGCCAGCGCCCACTCGATGTGTTCGGCCACCATGGGCTCGGCGCCGGGAAGCGCCTGCTGCAGGGCCGCCATGGCATCGCTGCTGGCCGGGCCGTTGCCCAGCGCCACCGCCAGGTTGCGGCGCCAGCGCTGATAGCCGATGCGGCGAATGGGGCTGCCTTCGGTGTGCTTCAAAAATGCCGCCTCCGACCACTGCCACAGGTCGAGCAGGGGGGGGCGGTGCAGGTTGGGGCGCGGGCTGAAGTCGGGCTCTGGGCTCGCATCCGCATAGCGGTTCCAGGGGCAGATGAGCTGGCAGTCGTCACAGCCGTAGATGCGGTTGCCCATCAGCGGCCTGAACTCTTCCGGGATGGGGCCGTCATTCTCTATGGTGAGATAGGAGATGCAGCGCCGCCCGTCCACCACGTAAGGGGCTATGATGGCGCCGGTCGGGCAGATGTTGATGCAGGCCACGCACTTGCCGCACTGCTCTTTTTCCACCGGGGCATCGACGGGCAGCGGCAGGCTGACCAGCAGCTCCCCGAGAAAGAAGAAGGAGCCGGCCGACTCGTTGAGCAGCAGCGAGTGCTTGCCCACCCAGCCCAGCCCCGCCTTGGCCGCCAGGGGGCGCTCCAGTATGGGGGCGGAGTCAACGAAGGGGCGCCACTCACCCAGAGTGTCAGCGGTGCCTTGAAACAGCTCGGCACAGCGCTGCTCGATGCGCTCCCCCAGCTGCTTGAGCCGGTTGCGCAGCACCTTGTGGTAGTCGCGCCCCAGGGCATAGCGGCTGATGTAGCCCAGGGTCGGATCGCGCAGAGTGGCGGCAAAGCCCGCCTCGAAGGGGAGATAGTTCATCCGCACCGACAGCACCCGCAGGGTACCCGGCAGCAGCTCGTGGGGCCGGGCCCGCATCATGCCGTGGCGCGCCATGTAATCCATGGTGCCGTGATGACCCGCATCCAGCCAGGCCTGCAACCTGGGCTCCTCGAGGGCGAGATCCGTGTCCGTGATGCCGACCTGGTCAAATCCTAGCTCCCGTGCCCAGAGCTTGATATCGTGGGCCAGTTGTGCGAGTTCGGCGGCCGTCATTGTGCCTCACCTGCCTGCTGGCAGCGGCATGGCGCCCGTGGCACCGAGCGTGACGAGGGCCGTGCGCCGTCATGGCACGCCATATGCCAGGCCAGGAGCCGGGCCAGTGGATGATGAAGGTGGGGAGCCGTCATGGTAGAGGGTATCGAGGACGCTATCGGCAAAAAACAAGGCATCAGTCTAGCACAGCCCCTGTGGCGGGCCGAACAGATCCGCAAGATGGAGCAGCGCTGGGCCGAGCGTGAGGGGCAAGCCCTCTACGCCCTGATGGAGCGGGCCGGTGCCGCCCTGTGCAGCTATGCCCGCCATCACTGGCCCCAGAGTCACCACTGGTGGATCTTTGTCGGCCCGGGCAACAACGGGGGGGATGGCTATGTACTGGCCCGCCTCGCCCGTCGCCTCGGTCTCGAGCCTCTGGTGATAGCCGCCCGGGCGCCAGGCCTGCTCAGAGGGGATGCCAGGCGGGCCGCCGACGAGTGGCTGGCGGCGGGGGGAGAGGTGATGATGGCCGATGCGCTCGAGGGGGCGTCGCTCCCTGCGCCGGATCTGGTGATAGATGCACTGCTCGGCACCGGTGTCCAGCTCCCCCTCTCCTCGCCAATGACAAAGATCGTCGCAACAATCAATGGCTTGAATGCCCCCGTTCTGGCGGTGGACCTCCCCTCCGGGCTCAATGCCGACACCGGCCGCGCCATGGGGGCCCTGGTGCACGCCACCCGCACCCTCAGCTTCATCGGCATCAAGCAGGGCATGCTCACCGCCGACGGGGTGGACGGCGTAGGCCAGCTCGACTGGGATCCCCTCGGGGTGATGCCCGAGGCCGGCCTGGTGCCCGCCGCCGAGCGCCTGGATTATCCCCGCCTAAAGAGTCTGCTCACCCCTCGTCCCCGCTCGGCTCACAAGGGCAAGCACGGCAGGGTGCTGCTGGTGGGGGGCAACCTGGGGATGCAGGGGGCCATACTGCTGGCGGGGCAGGCCTGCCTACGGGCGGGGGCGGGTCTGGTGCGACTGTGCCAGCACCCGGACTCTCCCCCCGCCAGCCTGGTGCAACCTGAGCTGATGGGATGCCCGGCCGGGACGGACGAGGGGTGGGCCACTGTGCGCGTGCTGGGGCCTGGGCTCGGCCAGGATGAGTGGGGAAGGGGCCAGTTCGAACACCACCTCAGCGTCAGCGGGCCCCTGGTATTGGACGCCGATGGATTGAATTGGCTGGCGCAGGCACCCCGTCATCAGGATAATTGGGTGCTCACGCCCCACCCCGGGGAGGCGGCCCGCCTGCTGGGGTGCTCCATCGCCGAGGTCGAGGCGGATCGTTTCGCCGCCGTATCGCGGCTGCAGCAACGATACGGCGGCGTCGTGCTGCTCAAGGGGGCGGGCTCGCTTATCTGCGATGGCCAGTGCATCAGCCTCTGCGACGAAGGCAATCCCGGCATGGCCAGTGGCGGCATGGGGGATCTGTTATCTGGTATAATCGCCGCCCTCCTGGCCCAGGGCTGGTCTGCCGGCATGGCCGCGCGACTGGGGGCCGTGATCCACGCAGAGGCCGCCGACCTGGCCGCCGCCGAGGGTGAGCGGGGCATGTTGGCATCGGATCTGCTGCCCTGGATCCGCCGTCTGGTCAATCCGACACCGTAACAAGTAACAAGAAGAACATGGCAAAAACCTTGATGATGACACTGCCGGACGAGGCAGCAACTGTGGCACTGGGTGGCCGTCTGGCGCAGGCGTGCCAGCAGGCCACTACCGTATTTCTGCACGGCGCCCTCGGGGCCGGCAAGACCACCCTGACCCGAGGCTGGGTGCAAGGGCTTGGCCATCAAGGTAAGGTCAAGAGTCCGACCTATACCCTGGTGGAGCCCTATGAACTGGCCGACTGGCAGGTCTATCACTTCGATCTCTATCGACTGGCGGATCCGGAAGAGCTGGAATTCATGGGCATTCGGGACTATTTCGGCGCCGACACCCTCTGTCTGGTGGAGTGGCCGGAGAAAGGGGAGGGCTGGCTGCCGTCCCCCGATCTCGAGATTACCCTGACGTATGTGAACGAGCAGCGCGAGGCCCTGATTGCGGCCCGCACTGCTATTGGCGAAGCCATTCTGGAACGGTTGTCATCTCAGTGCGCTTGATCCTTGTTATTGCCCTCTCCCTGATGGCCTTACCCTCCTGGGCGAACCAGCTCAAGAGTGTGCGGGTCTGGCCATCGCCGGATAACACCCGGGTGGTGCTCGACATGAGCAGCGCCCCCAATTTCAACTACTTCACCCTGAGCGGCCCGAGCCGCCTGGTGATCGATCTCAAGGGGGCGAGCAACGCCGCCAACCTGGCTCGCATCGAGAACAAGAGCGAGCTGGTGCGCAAGATCCGCGAGAGCACGCCCCTTGAAAAGGGCAGCATGCGTCTGGTGCTGGATCTCAGCTCCTCCATCAAGCCGGTGGTGTTCCCGCTGGCACCGGCGGGCCCCTACGGCCATCGTCTGGTGATCGATCTGCCCTATGAAGAGAAAGGCGGCGCCACGGCGCAGCCCGCGCCCGTCGGCGGCCAGGGCAAGGCCATCGTCATCGCCATCGATCCGGGCCATGGGGGGGAAGATCCCGGCTCCATAGGCCCGCGCCGCACCTACGAGAAGCGGGTGACCCTGTCGGTGTCCCAGAAGCTGGCGGCGCTCATCGACCGCGAGCCGGGCATGCGCGCCGTGATGACCCGTCGTGGTGACTACTTCGTCGACCTCAACAAGCGCTCGGAAATCGCCCGCAAGGCCAAGGCGGATCTGCTGGTGTCCGTGCATGCGGACAGCTTCCACAACTCCACGCCGCGCGGCGCCTCGGTCTGGGTGCTGTCGACCAATCGCGCCAACCGCGAGATGGGCAGCTGGCTGGAGAAGCAGGAGAAGCAGGGGGAACTGCTGGGCGGGGTAGGCAAGGTATTGGCCGAATCCGACCCCAACCCCTATCTGGCGCAGACCTTCCTCGATCTCTCCATGGACAAGTCCAGGGCCGAGGGTTATGAGGTGAGTCGCCAGATACTGCGCTCCATGGGACGGGTGGCCCGGCTGCACAAGAAAGCGCCGGAACACGCCAGTCTGGCGGTGCTGAAGGCGCCGGACATCCCTTCTGTATTGGTGGAAACAGGCTTCATCTCCAACCATGCGGAAGAGAAGCTGCTGGCCACCGCCAGCTACCAGGATCAACTTGCCCGCGCCATCTTCGAGGGGATCCGCAGCTACTATCGCAGCCACCCGACCAAGGGGCCCATGATGACGGGCAAGGGGCAGCAAGTGGCCAGCGCCAGTCAGCCAGCGGCGAAAAAGGCGGCGGTTGCCCCCGCGCCCCGGCAGCAGGTGACCAACCGCATGCCGGCGACAGTGCCGAGCCGCAGCAGCGATGGCGGCGCCCCGGTCAGCAGCGTCGGCAGCGCCTCAGGTGCCGGGGTGATAAAACCCTACAAGGTGGCGGCCAAGGAGCCGAGCGTGCCGGTCGCAAGCGTGCAGAGCAACGACAAGTCCAGGATGATCCGCCACGTGGTCACCCGCGGCCAGAGCCTCTCCCGCCTCGCCGAGAAGCACGGCGTGAGCCAGGCGCGGCTGGTGGAGATCAACAAGCTCAAGTCACGGGATATCCAGATAGGGCAGGTGCTCTATATCCCCCAAAACTGACGCGTGGGAGCTGGCGAAGGTGCGGTGGCGCGGCCCGTCCCCGTGTTGAAAGTGTCTTGACCCGCAAGCGAAATCATCAGGAGTAAGCCATGCCGATCCGTATATTGCCTCCCGTTCTGGCCAACCAGATTCCGGTTGGCGAAGAGGTGGTGGCGCAGCCCTTCTGGGTGGTTAAGGGGCTCATCATCCGCAAGATTGAAATTCAGGAGTAAGTGATGCCGATCCGTATATTGCCTCCCATTCTGGCCAACCAGATTGCTGCCGGCGAGGTGGTGGAGCGGCCCTCTTCTGTGGTGAAGGAGTTGGTGGAAAACAGCCTGGATGCGGGGGCCGACCGGGTCGAGATCGACATCGACAAGGGGGGCGCCAAGCTGATCCGCATCCGTGACAACGGCAGCGGCGTCGCCAAGGACGAGCTGGTGCTGGCGCTGTCGCGGCACGCCACCTCCAAGGTGGCGACCCTGGATGATCTGGAAGGGATCAACAGCCTCGGCTTTCGCGGCGAGGCGCTCGCCTCCATCAGCTCCGTCTCCCGTCTCACCTTCACCTCCCGCACCGCGGAGCAGTCCGAAGCCTGGCAGGCGCAGGCCGAAGGGCGCGAGATGAGCGTCACCGTCAAACCGGCGGCCCACCCGGTGGGCACCACGGTAGAGGTGGTGGACCTCTTCTTCAACACCCCGGCGCGGCGCAAGTTCATGCGCAGCGAGAAGACAGAGTTTGCCCACATCGACGAGCTGGTGCGCCGCATCGCGCTCTCCCGTTTCGACATCACCCTGATCCTGCGCCACAACGGCAAGGTGGTGCGCCAGTACAAGGCCGCCAATACGGTGCCTGAGCAGGAGCGCCGCCTCGCCGCCGTCTGCGGCACCCCCTTCATGCACCACGCGCTTGCGGTGGAGAGCGAGCACAGCGACGTGCGCCTGTGGGGCTGGCTGGCGCTGCCCGCGGGAGCCAGACCGCAAAACGATCTGCAATACACCTATGTGAATGGCCGCATGATGCGCGACAAGCTCATCAACCACGCCATTCGCCAGGCCTATGACGAGCTGCTGCCCGCCGGCAGCTTCGCCGCCTATGTGCTCTACATAGAGCTGGATCCCCGTCAGGTGGATGTGAACGTCCATCCCGCCAAGCACGAGGTGCGTTTCCATCAGGCGCGGCTCATTCACGACTTCATCTTCCAGGCGCTCTTTACCGCCCTGCGCCGGGAAGGGGCTGGAGCCAGCGAGCAGGACGAGCCCCTCGCCGAGACCCTGGTCGAGCTGCCGACCAGCCCGCAGATAGAGTATCCAGGCCAGGCGCCGCGCCCCGAGTGGTATGGTGCCGAGCACAGCTATAGAGCCCCCGCCCAGACGCGGGATGGCGGCGCCGTGCGCGAAGGTGCAGGCCGCGCGGGCAACTATCAGCCCCCCGAGCCCCCCAGCCGGGAGGCGATGCGCGGCATGGGCGCCCTGCTCACCACCCTGCCGGTAGCGGGAGAGTCGCCCCAGACCGCCCCCGTCACCCTGGCCGGTCCGTCGCCCCAGGGGACTCGCGCCTTGACCCTGGTGGAGCAGGCCTATCTGCTGATCGAGCGGGAGGGACAACTGGCGCTGCTCTCCCTGGTGCGGGCCGAGCGGGTGCTGCTGCGCCACTGGCTGCTGGAGACCTGGGGGCAGGGGCTGGCGGCGCAGCCCCTGCTGCTGCCGGTCTCCTTCAAGCTGCCAAAGAACCTGATTGCGCTGGCGCAGGAGCAGGAACGTTTGCTCAAACGCATGGGGCTGGAGTTGAAAAGCGGGGGGCGCGACACCATGATCCTGACCAGGGTGCCCGCCTTGCTGCGCCAGACCGATCTGGTGCGTCTCTTACCCGAATTGCTGCAACTGGTCGAGAGCGGATCTGACAGTGATGCCGGCCAGCAGGCTGAAGTACTATGCCAGTGGCTGGTGGAGCAGGGGATAAGCACCGAGAAAATATATGATTTTTCAACGGCCAGCCGGCTGCTGACGGAACTTGTGACCGATTACGGTGACCAACTGGCAGACATTCGCATGGTGCGCCCTCTGTCGTTGGCGGCCGTGCTGGAAGGGTTTGCACAAGGCGATTGAGTCGCCGGGGCTGACCGCTTCAATCCATTGATAGTCAATTGCATGGTACGCCTCCCGACGAGGCGACCGTGCTAGAGGAACATGAAAGTGGCTGACTTGCCGACTGCAATTTTTCTGATGGGGCCGACGGCCTCCGGCAAGACGGATCTCGCCATCGCTCTGTGCCAGGCCCTGCCCTGCGACATCATCAGCGTGGACTCCGCGCTCATCTATCGCGGCATGGACATAGGCACCGCCAAGCCCACTGCCGCCGAGCTGGCCCAGGCCCCGCACCGCCTGATCGACATCCTGGATCCGGCCATGAGCTATTCGGCGGCGGATTTCTGCCGCGATGCCCTGCGGGAGATGAAAGAGATCGCCGACCGCGGCCGCATTCCGCTGCTGGTGGGGGGCACCATGCTCTACTTCAAGGCGCTGCTGGAGGGGCTCTCTCCGTTGCCCCCAGCCGATCCGGCCATTCGCGCCGAGATTGAGGCAGAGGCCGCCCGCCTCGGCTGGCAAGCCCTGCACGATGAGCTGGTGCACATCGATCCTGTGGCCGGCGCCCGCATCCACCCCAACGATCCGCAGCGGCTCAGTCGGGCGCTCGAGGTCTATCGCATCAGCGGCAAGACGCTGACCGAACTGACCCAGGTGCAGGGGGAAGGCTTGCCCTACCGGGTGCACCAGTTTGCCATCGCGCCGAGCGATCGCGCCGTGCTGCATCAGCGCATCGAGCTGCGTTTTGACAAGATGCTGCAAGGGGAGTTCGAACAGGAGGTCAGGGCGCTCTATGAACGGGGTGATCTTCACCCGGATCTGCCAGCTATCCGTTGCGTTGGCTACCGCCAAATGTGGGACTACCTGGCAGGGGAAGTGGGATATGATGAGATGCGTTATCGTGGCATCGTGGCCACCCGTCAGCTGGCCAAGCGTCAGATGACCTGGTTGCGTGGCTGGCCCGACCTGACCTGGTTGGAATCTGGTGAGTCTGGCAATGTGGCCAGGGTGGTCGCCCGAGCTGGTGCGGCTTGACACTCCCTGTATAATCAGGTTGTTATATTGATATCCGGTGTTTAAAAACAACAAACTATAAGGAAAAGAAAGATGGCTAAGGGGCAATCTCTCCAAGACCCGTTTTTGAATGCGCTGCGCCGTGAGCGGATTCCTGTTTCTATCTATTTGGTGAACGGCATCAAACTGCAGGGTCAGATCGAATCGTTTGACCAGTTTGTCATTTTGCTGAAGAACACCGTGAGCCAGATGGTCTACAAGCACGCCATTTCCACCGTGGTGCCGGCCCGTGCCGTCAACCATCACCAGCACGCCCCGGGCGCCGCCGGTGAAGAGCAGGGTGAAGCCGAGGCGTGATATCCCGCGGCGAGCCCACTCGCCAACTCAGAATCATCATGATACCTGTCAAGGAGCAAGCGCTTGTTTGACCGTTACGAAGCTGGTGAACAGGCCGTTCTGGTACATGTCAACTTCAGCGATGAGGGTGAGCGGGAGGATCTGGACGAGCTCAAGATGCTGGTGAGCTCGGCCGGGGTCAATGCGCTGGGGGTGATCACCACCAGTCGCAGCGCGCCCAGTGCCAAGTATTTTGTCGGCAGCGGCAAGGCGGAAGAGATCGCGTCCCAGGTCCAGATGCTGGGCGCGGACGTGGTCATCTTCAACCATGCCCTGACCCCTGCCCAGGAGCGCAACCTGGAGCGTCTGTTCCAGTGCCGTGTGGTGGACAGGACAGGCCTCATCCTCGATATCTTCGCCCAGCGCGCCCGTACCCACGAAGGCAAGTTGCAGGTCGAATTGGCCCAATTGCGCCATCTTTCTACTCGCCTGGTGCGAGGCTGGACCCACCTCGAACGTCAGAAGGGCGGGATAGGTCTGCGCGGCCCGGGTGAAACCCAGCTTGAAACCGACCGACGCCTGCTGCGAGAGCGCATCAAGGCGATTCTGCGCCGGCTCGACAAGGTGGCGAAGCAGCGGGAGCAGGGTCGTCGCGCCCGCAACCGCAACGAGGTGCCGACCGTGTCGCTGGTGGGCTACACCAACGCCGGAAAGTCCACTTTGTTCAACCAACTTACAGATGCCAGCGTGTATGCTGCCGACCAATTGTTCGCAACCCTGGATCCCACCCTGCGTAAATTGGTGATCCAGGATGTGGGTGATGTGATCCTGGCGGATACAGTTGGATTTATTCGGCACTTACCCCATGATCTGGTCGCGGCCTTCAAGGCGACGCTGCAGGAGACCCGTGAAGCGGACCTGCTGCTGCACGTCGTGGACTGTGCCGATGAGCAGATGCAGGAGAATGTCGATTCGGTGCAGACAGTCCTGGCCGAGATCGAGGCGGACGACCGCCCCCAGCTGATGATCTGCAACAAGATCGACAAGCTGACCGATCGTCCGGCCGGTCTGGAGCGGGATGACGAAGGGCGCCCGCAGCGAGTCTGGCTGTCGGCCCAGACGGGTGAAGGCAGTGAATACCTGTTCCAGGCCCTGACCGAACTGCTGGCCGGATCCATGGTCCATCACACCCTGCAGTTGCCGCCCTCGGCCGCGAGATTGCGCAGTGCGCTCTATCGGCTGAAAGGCATCGAGCAGGAAGGTTTCAGCGAGGAGGGGGATTTTGTCCTGGAGGTACGCTTGCAGCTTGCCGACTGGAACCGCCTCATGAAACAAGAAGGTGAGAGTTTACAACGCTTTATCAGGCATTGATCCGGCGATGAAGACAGGCTTCGTCAACGGTTGATGGCCCGATAGAGATGATATCCATCCGCATGTATTAATGGAGACGCTGATGGCTTGGAATGAGCCTGGTAACAACGGCAAAGACCGTGACCCTTGGGGGAACAACGGCAAGAATCAGGGACCCCCTGATCTGGATGAAATGCTGCGCAAGGTGAGCCGTCGTTTCGGTGGCCTGTTCGGTGGTGGCAAATCGGGTGGTGATGTGGGCAAGTTTGGCCTCTCCATCGCCCTGGTGGTGGCCGTGGTGGTGTGGGTCGTCAGCGGCTTCTACACCATTCGCGAAGCCGAGCGGGGCGTGGTGCTGCGTTTTGGGGAGTACTCCCATAACGTGGATCCGGGCCTGCGCTGGAAGCCGACCTTCATCGATCGGGTGATCCCGGTGGATGTGGAATCGGTGCGCTCCCTGCCTGCCTCCGGCTTCATGCTGACCCAGGACGAGAACGTAGTCCGGGTCGAGATGGACGTGCAGTACCGCGTGGTCGATCCCGAGCAGTATCTGTTCAGCGTCACCAATGCCGACGAGAGTCTGAGCCAGGCCACCGACAGCGCCCTGCGCTACGTGGTGGGTCACACCAAGATGGATGATGTCCTGACCACGGGTCGGGAAAAAGTTCGTCAGGAGACCTGGCAGGTGATCGATGGCATCATCGAGCCCTACCAGATGGGTCTGCAGATCGTCGACGTCAACTTCCTGCCGGCGCGTCCGCCGGAAGAGGTGAAGGACGCCTTCGATGACGCCATCTCCGCCCAGGAAGATGAGCAGCGCTTCATCCGTGAAGCGGAAGCCTATGCCCGTGAAGTCGAGCCCAAGGCCCGTGGTCAGGTCAAGCGTCTGGAACAGGAAGCCGAAGGCTACAAGTCCCAGATCGTGCTGAAGGCCAAGGGTGAAGTCGCGCGCTTCAACGAGCTGCTGCCCCAGTACCAGTCCGCCCCCGAGTTGACTCGTGAGCGTATCTACCTGGAAACCATGGAAGAGCTCTATCAGCAAGCCAACAAGGTGCTGGTCGACATGCCTGCTGGCAACAACAGCATGATCTACCTGCCGCTCGACAAGCTGTCCGGCAAGGCGAATGCCGTGCAACCGGCGCGTCCGGCGGGCACACCTGCGGTGGAGCCGGCCCAGCCGTCCAACGAAGGGGCCAACTCCACTCCGACCCCGCTCCGTGGCGGTGATCGTTTCAGCACAGGGAGAAACTGATAGATGAAAAAGCTAGCTATTGGTGTCATCGCTGTGGCCGCCATGGTCTGCTTCTCTTCCGTCTTCATCGTCGATGAAGGGCAGAAGGGAATCGTGGTGCAGTTTGGCAAGGTGAAGCGGGTTGACTCCGGCGAGCCGCGTCTCTATGAGCCGGGCCTGCACTTCAAGGTGCCGCTCATCGATCAGGTACGCAAGATGGATGCCCGCATCCAGACCCTGGAAGGCCAGGCGGATCGTTTCGTCACCTCCGAGAAGAAAGACCTCATCATCGACTCCTACGTGAAGTGGAAGATCGAGGACTTCTCCAAGTACTACCTGGCGACCGGTGGTGGCAACAAGATCCAGGCCGAAGACCTGCTCAAGCGCAAGATCAACAACGGTCTGCGTTCCGAGATCGGTAACCGCACCATCAAGGACATCGTCTCCGGCGAGCGCAGTACCGTGATGGAAGACGCCCTGATGAAGATGGCGCGCTCCTCCGAGCTCGGCATCAAGGTGGTGGATGTGCGCATCAAGCAGATCAACCTGCCGGTGGAAGTCTCCAGCTCCATCTATCAGCGGATGCGTGCCGAGCGGACTGCAGTCGCCCGTGAGCACCGCTCCCAGGGCCGCGAGCAGGCCGAGATCCTGCGTGCCGACATCGACCGCAAGGTCACCGTGATGATCGCGGACGCCGAGAGTAATGCGCGTCAGCTGCGTGGTGAAGGGGATGCCGAAGCCGCCAAGATCTACGCCGACAGCTACAAGAAGGACCCCGAGTTCTTCAGCTTCGTGCGCAGCATGGAGGCCTACCGCAAGAGCTTCGCCGGCGGCAACGACCTCATGGTCCTCAAGCCTGACAGCGAGTTCTTCCGCTACCTCAAGTCGCCTCACGGTGACAAGCAGTAAGCAGGCATAGCGCCGTAACCCAAAGGGCCTGATGATTCAGGCCCTTTTGCTTGATGAGACAAGGGCCCAGAGGGCAGGAGGAGTCATGCTGACAGCCATCTTGATGGGAGTGGGGCTGTTGCTGCTGTTCGAGGGGCTGGGCCCCTTGCTGGCGCCGAGGGCCTGGCAACAGATGCTGAGACTGATGAGCGATCAGCCGCCGGAGCAGTTGCGTCGCATCGGCGGTTGTCTGGTGGTGGCGGGTGCCGTCATCCTCTGGGCGCTGGCCCACTGAGCAGTCAAGGCAGCGCCTGAGTACAAAGTGCAGACCATAAAAAAGAGGCCATAGGCCTCTTTTTTCTTGGATGCTGACACAGTGGTTCAGGCGCTGCGCTGTACCGCCATCTGGGCCAGGGTCTCCAGCGCCTGCCTGTGCTGGGAGTCCGGCAGGATGGCGAGGGCGGCAATGGCCTTGTCGGCCTCTTCCCGGGCCCGCTCGCGGGAGTATTCCAGGGCCCCTGTGCGATCCAGGATGGCCAGGATGCGCTCGAGATGCTCCATGCCGTTGCGGTGCTCGATGGCGTCGCGGATGAGCTGACGCTCTTCCGGGGTGCCCACGGCCATGGCGCGCAGCAGCGGCAGGGTGGGCTTGCCTTCGGCCAGATCGTCACCGACGTTCTTGCCCATATCATCGCTCTGGGAGCAGTAATCCATGACGTCATCGATGATCTGGAAGGCGGTGCCCAGGTACTTGCCGTAGTCGGTCATGGCCTGTTCGACGGGCTCGGGCTGATGGGTCAGCACGGCGGCGAGGCGGGTGGCGGCTTCAAACAGCTTGGCGGTCTTGCAGTAGATGACCGTCATGTAGCTCTCTTCCGTGGTGTCCGGATCGTTGCAGTTCATCAACTGCAGCACTTCCCCTTCGGCGATGGTGTTGGTGGCATCCGACAGGATCTCCATCACCCGCAAGTTGGAGAGTTCGCTCATCATCTGGAAGGAACGGCTGTAGAGGTAGTCACCGACCAGGACGCTGGCGGCATTGCCGAACAGCGCATTGGCGGTCTCCCGGCCGCGGCGCAGGTCGGATTCATCGACCACGTCGTCATGCAGCAGGGTAGAGGTATGAATGAATTCGATGATGGCGGCGAGCTTGAGATGGTCCTGACCTTGGTACCCCAGTGCGCGGGCGGCCATGACCGTCAGCATGGGGCGCATCCGTTTTCCGCCTGCACTGACAATGTAGAAACCCAGCTGGTTGATCAGGCTGACATCGGACTGGAGTCTGGCCAGGATCAGTTCATTGACCGCCGTCATGTCGGCGGCACAGAGCGCACGGATAGTCTGTTGGTCCATAAGTCTCGTAACGTGACGGCAGCAATTACTGCGTTTTTAGCAATGGCGGGGATTCTACACGATTTCACAATGGGTTACAGTTAAGCGTTTATTCACGGCGGCAGATATGCGCACAAAATAAACTTTTTGCTAAATTGGCCTTGCCTAGGCAAATCGTTCTGCGTAGAATGCCCGCCCATTGTTATAGGTTTTTGCGCGTGTCTGGCCTTGAGCAAAAGACACGCCTTTACGGAGTTAATCAAATGTACGCGGTATTCCAAAGCGGCGGAAAACAACACCGTGTGGCCGAAGGTCAAATCGTTCGTCTGGAAAAGCTGAACGTTGAGACTGGCGCTACCATCGACTTCAACGAAGTTCTGATGGTTGCTGCAGGCGACACTTTTAAAGTAGGTGCTCCTTTCGTTGAAGGTGGCAAGGTTGTAGCTGAAGTTGTGGCTCACGGCCGTGGCGAGAAAGTGACTATCGTCAAGTTCCGTCGTCGTAAGCACCATCGTAAGCAAGCGGGCCACCGTCAGTGGTTCACTGAAGTCAAAATCACTGGCATCAGCGCTTAATTAGAGGAGTCCGATAAATGGCACATAAAAAAGCTGGCGGTTCATCCCGCAACGGTCGCGATTCTGAAGCTAAACGCCTTGGCGTTAAGCGTTTCGGCGGCGAAACAGTTCTGGCAGGCAGCATCATCGTTCGTCAACGTGGCACCAAGTTCCACGCTGGCACCAACGTTGGCCTGGGCACCGATCACACCCTGTACGCGAAAGCGACTGGCAAGATCCTGTTCGAAGTTAAAGGTCCGCTGAATCGTAAGTACGTCAGCATCGTTGCTGAGTAATTACGGACCGCAAGGATCCGAAGCCCCGCCAACAGGCGGGGCTTTTGTTTTTCTGACGTCTTTCCTGATGTCGTTGACGAAAAAACGGAACGCAGCTGACTTTGGCTCTGACGAGCATGATTGGCAAGATGCGTATCGCCCGCAGGGGTCTGTACCACTATAATTGCGTATCGGTTTTTCGAATTAAGGTGACGGTTACCTATGAAGTTTGTTGATGAAGTCCAGATTCGAGTCGATGCCGGTGACGGTGGTAACGGTTGTGTGAGCTTTCGCCGTGAAAAGTACATCCCGAACGGTGGTCCGGACGGCGGTGACGGTGGTGACGGTGGCGATGTCTATCTGATCGCCGACGAGAACCTGAACACCCTGATCGACTACCGTTTCGAGCGTTTCCATGCCGCCGAGCGTGGCGAGAACGGCCAGAGCGCCAACTGCACCGGTCGTCGCGGCAAGGATCGCACCCTGCGCGTCCCGGTCGGTACCCGCGCCAGCGATGAGGATACCGGTGAACTGCTGGGGGATCTGACCACCCACGGCCAGAAGCTGCTGGTCGCCAAGGGCGGTTTCCACGGCCTTGGCAACACCCGCTTCAAGAGCTCGGTCAACCGCGCCCCCTATCAGAAGAGCAACGGCACCCCGGGTGAAGTGCGCACCCTGAAGCTGGAGCTGCTGCTGCTGGCTGACGTCGGCATGCTGGGTCTGCCCAACGCGGGCAAGTCCACCTTCATTCGCGCCGTCTCTGCCGCCCGCCCGAAAGTGGCCGACTACCCCTTCACTACCCTGGTGCCGAACCTGGGGGTGGTGCGTGGGGAGAACTCCCGCTCCTTCGTCATCGCCGATATCCCGGGTCTGATCGAGGGTGCCGCCGAAGGTGCCGGCCTCGGTATCCGCTTCCTCAAGCACCTGGAGCGCTGCCGTGTGCTGATCCACCTGGTGGATATCTGCCCGGTTGACGGTTCAGATCCCGCCGAGAATGCTGTGACCATAGTCCGGGAGCTGGAGAAGTACAGCCCCGAGCTGGCGGGCAAACCGCGCTGGCTGGTATTCAACAAGATGGATCTGATCCTGGAAGAAGAAGCCCAGGAAGTGATGGACAGAGTCAAGGCAGCCCTGAACCACGAAGGCCCTGTCTATGCCATCACTGCCATCAGCAAGGAAGGCACCAAGAAGGTCTGCTACGACATCCTGGATCTGCTGGACACCATGCCCCGTCAGCTGGAAGCCGATGCCAAGGCCGCCATCGAGAAGGTCGAGTTCAAGTGGGACGACTACCACAAGAACCAGCTGGCCCAGGCCGAGGCGGAAGCCCTGGCAGCCTCCAAGGCCTTCGATGAGGCGCTGGACGATGACGACGACTGGGATGACGAAGATGACGACGGCGTCGAAGTGATCTACGTCCGCGACTGAGACTCTCTTTCGTGACAAGACCGGAGCCCCGACAGGCTCCGGTTTTTTTTATGGGAGGATCGACGGGATCACCTTATAGATATATTTCTCATGCCACTTATTGCCTGCCAACCGCAACTGATTATACTGCGCCCCTGAACGTAACCTGTATGAAACATTATGCTAACCTGTTGAATTGAATTGATATGCATGACTGTTTTGGTTTGTTCTTATGGATGGTTTGCCTGATAAAATATTTATGCTTGAAATAATCCATTAAAAGCTTGTTTGTGCAGTTTTTTGGGTTATTCTTGCGCCCGTTTGTCGGGCGAGGGCATGAATATGCAGGCGGCCTGGCTGAAGGAAAAGTCACATTTAAGGCTGTCTATCATGTTGGAAAAGACCCTGCAGGCACCGGCGATCCATACTCGCCGCAATGTGCTGATGTTTTTGATCCCGTCGCTCATCGGGATCCTGCTGTTCATGACCCCCGTCATCTATGACGGCAATGTCACCATCCCTGTCGCCGTGCTGGCGAAGCTGGTACAGACGGTGTTCGCCGACTATCTGGTGGCCATGGTCAGCGCCATCATTACCACTACCATGCTGATGACCTTGATCGCCTGGTTGTTCAAGCCGGCGATCCTGGTGAGACGCCCCTTCCTCAACAGCCTGTTCAACGTCTCCCCCTTCTGGGCCTGCGTGCGGGTGCTGGGGGGCCTCTTCGTGCTGCTGACCTTCTTCGAGGCCGGTCCCGAGGTGCTGCGTTCCGGGGCGACCGGCGGCCTGGTGCTGCACGATCTGCTGCCGGTGCTGTTCTCCGTCTTCATCTTCGCCGGCTTGCTGCTGCCGCTACTGCTGGACTTCGGCCTGCTGGAGTTCGTCGGCACCATGATGACCCGCATCATGCGCCCTGTGTTCCGCCTGCCCGGTCGCTCCGCCGTGGATTGCTTCGCCTCCTGGCTCGGGGATGGCAGCGTCGGCATCCTGCTTACCAGCAAGCAGTACGAGGGCAAGTTCTACACCCAGCGTGAAGCCGCCGTCATTGGCACCACCTTCTCCGCAGTCTCCATCACCTTCTGTCTGGTGGTGATCTCCCAGGTGAAGCTGGAGCACATGTTCGTCCCCTTCTACCTGACCGTCTGCCTGGCCGGCGTGGTTGCCGCCATAGTGGTGCCGCGCCTGCCCCCGCTCTCCTGGAAGAAGGATGTCTACAGCGACGGCACTCCCCTGTGCCGCAAGCAGGAGGCCATTCCCCATCAGCACAGCGTGCTGAGCTATGGCTATCAGCGTGCCCTGGCCAAGGCCGACAGCATGACTGATCTCGGCGCCGTGGCGCGGGAAGGGGTGAAGAACGCCCTGGACATGGTGTTTGGCGTGCTGCCGGTGGTGATGGCGATCGGGACCTGTGCCCTGATGCTGGCGGAGCACACCCCCATCTTCAACTGGCTGGGCGCTCCCTTCGTCCCCTTGCTGGAGCTGCTGCAACTGCCGGAGGCCGAGGCGGCGTCCAAGACCATCATGGTGGGCTTCGCCGACATGTTCATCCCGGCGGTGCTGGCCTCGACCATAGAGAGCGACATCACCCGCTTCGTGATCGCCGCCATGTCGGTGACCCAGCTCATCTATATGTCGGAAGTGGGCGCCCTGCTGCTGGGCAGCAAGATCCCGGTCAAGCTGTGGGAGCTGTTCGTCATCTTCCTGCTGCGTACCCTGGTGACACTGCCGGTGATCGCCGGTGTGGCGCACCTGCTGTTCTAAGGGGCAGCCTGGAGATGAAAAAACGGTCAACCTCGGTTGACCGTTTTTTTATGGGCGCCCGGTAATCGCGGCTAGCGTGGCTCCGCCAGCAGGGCCTGGCAGGCCGCCTCGTCCAGCTGCTCGGGGGTGAGGAAGCGCAGGGCATAGTCCCGCCAGACGCCGCTGTCGAGGAAGAGGGAGAACAGGGCCGGGTCTATGTGCTGCTCCTGCACCATCCTCTGCATGATGGTCAGGGACTGGGAGACCGTCTTGCCCGACTTGTAGGGACGATCGCTCGCGGTCAGGGCCTCGAAGATGTCGGCGATGGCCATGATGCGGGCGGGAATGCTCATCTGCTCACCCAGCAGCTGGCGCGGGTAGCCGGTGCCGTCCATCCGCTCGTGATGGCCCCCTGCGATCTCCGGCACCTTGCGCAGGTGGCGGGGGAAGGGGAGCCGCTCCAGCATGCGGATGGTCTGGATGATGTGATCGTTGATCTTGTAGCGCTCCTCCTCGGTGAGGGTGCCACGGCCGATGGCGAGGTTGTAGCGCTCTCCCCGGTTGTAGAGGTGGGTGGGCACCCGCACCTTGAAGCCCCAGGGATTGTGCCTGGCCAGGTTGTCGTGGGCGGGGCGGGGAATGAGGTGCGCCGGCTTGTCGGCCAGCAGTGGCTCGCGGCAGGGCAGCGGCGCCGCCTCCCCGGGATGGCGCCTGAGCTCCTCCGGGCTGACGCCGAGGCGATCATCCAGGGTGCGCAGCCAGGTGCGGCTGGCGATGGCATCGAGCCGCGCCAGTTTTTCCGGTGCCATCCACTCGCCCCCCAGGTTGCACTCGGCGACGAAGGCGAACTCCTGATCCAGCATCTGCCAGGTCGGGGTCACGGCCTCGAGGGCTGCCTGCCGATCGGAGGCGGGCAGCCGGGCCGCCAGCGCCTCTATATGGGCGTCGCGCTTGAGCACCTCGAAACGGGTGCGGATCTCGTGGATCCTGTCGTAGATGGTCTCCAGCTTGGTGGCCTTGTCCACCACGAACTCAGGTGTGGTGACCTTGCCACAGTCGTGCAGCCAGCTCGCGATATGGATGGCCTCCCACTCCTCGTCGCTGAGGGTAAAGTCGCCAAAGGGCCCCTGCTGCTGGGCGCAGGCCGCCTCCGTCAGCATGCGGGTCAGTTCGGGCACGCGCTGGCAGTGGCCTCCGGTGTAGGGGCTCTTGGCGTCGATGGCGCCGGCGATGAGTTCGATGAAGGCCTCCAGCAACTGCTTTTGCTCCTCCAGCAGGCGCTGATTCTCGATGGCGGAGGCGGACATGCCCGCCAGCGCCTCGATGAGGCTGATGCGTGACGCCAGCTCCCGTGGTACGCAGTCCGGCAGGATCAGCAACAGGCAGCCGATCAACTCCTGGCGGTGATTGTAGAGGGGCTCGGCCAGCAGCTGGCGGGGGCCGGGGAAGGGGCCCCAGTCGGCGAGGTAGTGCGACCACTGCTCGGCGTTGAGGGGCAGGCTGAGCCGCTCGCTATGGTAGAGGCCGCCGAGCAGGGACTCCTGCCACTGCACCCGCTCACAATCCAGGGGCTGCCGTTGCCAGATGGCCTGAACCGCCTTCATCTGCCTGTCCTGGGCCAGATAGAGGCAACCGCCCTCCGCCTGGGCCGCCGCCACCGTCTCCTGCAGTATGCGGCTGAGCAGGGAATCGAAGCGGTGCTCGGCCGTCAGCGCCAGACCCATGCTCATGAAGTTGCCCAGGGTCAGCCGCATGCTGGACATGGCCCGGGCGAGATCGTCTATTTCGCGGATCGCCGAGTCGGGCCGCTCGCTCTCGCCGAAGTCGAAGTGCTGGATCCGCTCGGCCTCTTGCGTCAGCGCCAGCAAGGGGGCGGCGGTGCGCCGCGCCACCAGCCAGATGACGGGCAGCAGCAGCAGCAGACCGGCACATGCCCAGGCCAAGTTGCGCAGGGCATCGTGGCGGGCCGGTGCGGTGAGCGCGTCCGCCGGGACCAGCAGGGCCAGGTAGAAGGGGGAGTCCTCGTCGAGGGAGGAGAGGTTGACCAGCCAGTCACGGCCATTGCCATCGTCCAGCGTCAGCTCGGCCGGCTCGTGCAGCAGGGCGGGCCTGGAGGCCATCTCCTGTTGCAACCTGGCCAGTATGGGGTGCTTGAGCGCAGACAGCATGGGCAGGCGGCTCAGCTGTTCGAAACTGGGCAGCTGCTCGGGATCCGTGGCCAGCAGGGTTCCGAATTCGTCGAACATCACCAGCTGGCAGTGGCTCGGCAGGGGCAGCTCGCCGATGAGGGAGGAGAGCCCCTCCACGCCGGCATCCAGCCCGATCACAGCCCGGCGATCGTCGCTCTCCACCGCCAGCGTCATGCCCGGCTCCTTGGTGGTGAAGAAGAGATAGGGGTGGGTCACTATGATGCCGGTGCCCCAGCGAGCCTCCTTGTACCAGCCACGATCGCGGGGATCGAACTGGTAGTCCGGCATGGGCCGCCGCTCCAGCAGCCGCAGGCGCTGGTTGAAATAGAGGTACTCTCCCCGGCCCTGGCTCAGGCTCTGCACCAGCAGGTGGCTCCCGGGAGGGGGGTTGTCGAGCAACCCCCTGGCCCGCTCGGTCAGCTTGCGCACCAGGAAGAAGTCGCCGTTCTCGTAACCGGCATAGATGGCGCCATAGCTGGCGCTGTTGGCCAGCACCTCGGCCAGCTGGGGCAGGTAGCCGAGGCGGGACTCCAGGCTGGTCATGGCGGCCAGCTGGCCACTGCGCAACAGGCTGAGCGACATGCGGGCCGGGCGCTGGTTCAGCTTGATGGCGAGCGCCAGCTGTTCCCTGTACTGCTGGAAGTTTTGCCGTTCGTGCTCCAGCCCCTGCTGCATGCCCTGTTGAAACTGCAGCATGATGAGGGCGCCCCCCAGCACGGAGAACAGCAGTATGAAGAGGGTGGCAATGTGCACGTAAAAGGGCTTGCTGCCGAGGCTTGCTTTTGTCATGGACCTGTCCTTGTCCTGCGGGGGCTCCCCGCGATGATCTGCTAACAGTGTGCTCGCAAGATGACAAAAAGCATAGGAGGTGGGGCCAGAAGGGGGGGGGGGCTTTATCTTCTGGCGTTCCCCTTGCCGCGAGCTGCATGGCGCGGGTCCCGGCAGCCTGGTCAGGTGATTCATTCAGATATCTCGTGCTACATTGCTCAACTGGTGAATCGCCTGTGAATCAATGGAGTGTCCCATGTCTGCCATCCCCTATTCCGTCCTGGATCTGGTGCCCGTCCCCGAAGGAAGCCAGCCGGCCGAGTCGTTTCGTCATTCGCAGGATCTGGCCCGCCATGCCGAGCGCTGGGGCTACCACCGCTACTGGCTGGCGGAGCACCACAACATGCCGGGGATCGCCAGTGCCGCCACCTCTGTGCTCATCGGCCATCTGGCCGGTGCCACCAGCACTCTGCGGCTGGGGGCCGGCGGCATCATGCTGCCGAACCACTCCCCCCTGGTGATCGCGGAACAGTTCGGCACCCTCGCCTCTCTCTACCCGGATCGCATCGATCTCGGTCTTGGCCGTGCGCCCGGTACCGATCAGCGCACCATGCAGGCGCTGCGCCGCCAGCGCAGCGGCGAGGTGGATGACTTTCCTGCGGACGTGCGCGAGCTGATGGGTTACTTCGGTGACGAGGTGGGCGCTGTGCAGGCGGTGCCCGGTCAGGGGCTGCATGTGCCGATCTGGCTGCTGGGCTCCAGCCTCTACAGTGCCCAGCTGGCGGCCGCCATGGGGCTGCCGTTCGGCTTTGCCTCTCACTTTGCCCCCGGCCTGCTGTTGCAGGCACTCGAGATCTACCGTACCCAGTTCCGCCCTTCCGCGCGCTGGCCCAAGCCTTATGCGGTGGTCTGCATCAACCTGATCGCCGCCGACACGACCCGGGAGGCCCGCTTCCTGTTCACCACGCTCCAGCAGCAGTTCCTGCGCCTCTACCGGGGGGATGCCGGCAAGCTGCCGCTGCCGGTGCAGAGCCTGGGAGAGGCGTGGTCACCCCGGGAGCTGATGGCGATGGAGCAGACCCTGGCCCGCTCCCTGGTGGGGGATCCGGATCAGGTGCGTCACGGCCTCAAGGCCTTGCTGGCCGAAACCGGGGCCGACGAGCTGATGTTCAACGGCCCCATCGTCGATCATCAGGCCAGACTTCGCTCCTTCGAGATCGCCGCCGAGCTGATGCGGAGCCTGTGACGGCCTGTGCGGGCACACCAGCTCGTGTGCCCGCACCGGGGTGAACCTCCCGTTCATATTTCAAGTCTTTGATTTGAAACGATAGTCAGGTTTATGTCGGCCCTCTGTCGTGTCACCTCTCGCCGTGTCGGCTCTATGCTGGCCCCGTCAATCACCACAAGGAGTCCAAGATGATCGTCAGGAAGTTGAGATTGCAGCGGGGTTGGTCCCAGGATCAGTTGGCGACCCTGACTGGCTTGAGTGTCCGCACCATACAGCGGATCGAGCAGGGCCAGCAGCCCGGACTGGAATCCCTCAAGGCCCTGGCCGCCGTCTTTGAGCTCGATGTGACTCAACTGCAGGAGAGCGAGATGAAAGGGAACGAGACCGACAGCCAGGGGACAGTGCATGTGGCCAGGGATGAGCGGGAGGCGATGAAGTTCGTCGAGGGGCTCAAGGGCTTCTACGGCCACCTCATCAGCTATGTGCTGGTGATAGGGGGGCTGTTTGTCATCAACTACCTGAGCAACCCGGACTATATCTGGGCCTGGTGGCCCATGCTGGGCTGGGGGCTGGGCCTGATGTCCCACGCCATCAACCTGTTCCAGCCATTCAGGCTGTTCGGGCCCGAATGGGAGCGGCGCCAGGTCGAGAAACGGCTGGGGCGCAAGCTGTAAACCACGACCTCACCCCATAAAGCACGGGCCCGGCAATGCCGGGCCCGTTTTATATCAGCTCTTCCTGATGACTGCTTGCCATAAGGAGGCAGGGGGTCGCCTCACTTGGCATAGGCAGGGCAGGGGGTCGCTATCAGGGCATCGTCCTCGTAGCGCCAGAGGGTGAGGCTGTTGCCCCAGACGCAGCCGGTGTCCAGCCCCTTGATGTCATCTTTGCCGGTGGCTCCCATCAGGGCCGCCCAGTGGCCGAACACCAGTATGGGATCGTCCACATGGTGCTCCCGCTGCTCGAACCAGGGACGCAGACCGGGAGTGGACTCCGTGGGCCCCTTCTTACACTTGAAGTCGAGCCGGCCATCGAAGTAGCAGAAGCGCATCCGGGTGAAGGTGTTGATGATGTAGCGGTAGCGCTCTATCCCCAGCAGATTTTCGTCCCAGCTATCGGGCTGATCGCCATACATGTTGTGCAGCAGCCAGCTGTACTGATCGCCGCGCAGCAGCGTCTCCACCTCGCGGGCACAGCTGCGTGCCGTGTGGGCATCCCAGGCCGGAGAGAGACCGGCATGGATCATCATGATGGGGAGATCCGGGTGCTCCGCCAGCAGGGGACGGTGGCGCAGCCACTCCAGCAGCTCGTCCCGATCCGGGGCTTCCATCAGGGCCTGCAGCTTGTCTTTCTTCTTGAGGGGGGCGACCCCATGAGCCACCGCCAGCAGGTGCAGGTCGTGGTTGCCGAGCACGGTCACGGCGCGGTTTCCCAGTGACTTGACGAAACGCAGGGTGTTGAGAGAGTCCGGCCCGCGGGCGACCAGATCGCCGCACAGCCAGAGGGTGTCGTTGTCGGGGTCGAATTCGGCAAGATCCAGCAGACGGCGCAGATCGTCGTAGCAGCCCTGGATATCACCGACGAAACAATTCGCCATGAAACCTCAGTTGATAATGTTGGGAACGGCCAGTGTGAAGGGGGCTATGGGGGCCTCAAACTGCTGCCCCGATTCGTCTTGCAGGGTGTAACTGCCTTCCATCACGCCGAAGGGGGTGGGGAGGGGAACGCCACTCTGATAGGTGAAGGTCTCGCCGGGGGCGATGAAGGGCTGCTCGCCCACGACCCCGGGACCTTCCACTTCCAGCATCTTGCCATTGGCATCCGTGATGAGCCAGCGCCGATGCAGCAGCTGCACCTTGCCCGGCCCCAGATTCTCTATCTCGATGAGATAGAGAAAATGGTAGGGATCCTCGGTGCCCGCCACATAGCTGGGGTGCGGGCGAACCACTATCCGGGGGGATGCCATGGGATCAGGCCTGCTGCTGATCGGCCAGCCAGTTGGCTATCATGACGAACTGCTCGAGGGAGAGGTTCTCCGGGCGCAGGTTGCCATCTATGCCAAGCTCGGTCAGCTGAGCGTCGGTGATGAAGTTGGAGAAGCTGTTGCGGATGGTCTTGCGACGCTGGCCGAAGCCCTCGGTGCAGACCCGGCTCAGACAGCGGATGTCTTTCGCGACTATGGTCGGGTTCTTGTGCGGGATGAGGCGCACCACGGCCGAGTCGACCTTGGGGGCCGGCTTGAAGGCGCCCGGGCCCACTTCCAACACGGGGACGACCTGGCAGTAGTACTGGGTCATCACGCTCAGGCGGCCATAGGCCTTGCTGCCGGGACCGGCGGCCAGACGCAGTACCACTTCCTTTTGCAGCATGAAGTGCATGTCCTCCACCCGGTCGGCGAACTCGCACAGGTGGAAGATGAGCGGGGTGGAGATGTTGTAGGGCAGGTTGCCGAAGATGCGCAGGGGCGGTTTGCCTTCTCCCATCAGGGTGCCGAAGTCGAAACGCATGGCATCGGCCTCGATCACCGTCAGCTTCTCCTTGAGGGTCGGGTGCTCGCGCAGGCGAGCCGCCAGATCTCGGTCAAGCTCGACCACCGTCATCTTGTCCATCTGGGAGGCGACCGGTTCGGTCAGTGCCGCCAGACCCGGGCCGATTTCCACCAGGTTTTGACCCGGTTGCGGATTGATGGCGGCGACGATCTGGTCGATCACATAACGGTCGTGCAAGAAGTTCTGACCGAAACGCTTACGGGCCGTGTGGCCCATGTGCACCTTGTTGCTCTGCACCTTACTGCTCATATCTTTTTTTCTCTACCATCTGGATGGCGTGGTTAATCGCGGTGACCAGGCTGCCCGAGTCTGCCAGGCCCTTGCCTGCCAGATCCAGCGCTGTGCCGTGATCCACCGAAGTACGGATGAATGGAAGTCCGAGGGTGATGTTGACCGAGTTGCCAAAGCCCTTGTATTTGAGCACCGGCAGCCCCTGGTCGTGGTACATGGCGAGTACCGCATCCGCATCCTTGAGGTATTTCTCCTGGAACAGGGTGTCGGCCGGCAAGGGGCCGACCAGATCTATCCCCTCCTGGCGCAGACTGGCCAGGGCGGGTTCGATCACGTCGATCTCTTCACGGCCGAGATGGCCCCCTTCCCCGGCATGGGGGTTGAGGCCGCAGACGTAAATTCTGGGGTGTGCTATGCCGAACTTGCCCTTGAGATCCGCATCCAGGATGCGGATCACCTTGGCAAGGCGCTCCTGCGTGATGGCCATGGCCACGTAGGCGAGGGGAATGTGGGTGGTCGCCAGCGCCACCCGCAACCCTTCGGTAGCCAGCAGCATCACCACGTCGGCGGTGTCTGACTGCTGGGCGAAGAATTCGGTGTGGCCGCTGAACGAGACGCCCGCCTGGTTGATGATCCCCTTGTGCACCGGGCCTGTCACCACGGCGGCGAATTCGCCGCTCAGGTTGCCGTCGCAGGCGCGCTGCAGGGTGGCCAGTACATAGGCGCCATTGCCCTCGTCGAGCTCGCCCGGCACCACGGGGGCGCCGAGGGGGACGGGACAGACCGTCAGGGTGCCCGCCCGCTGACCCCTCACGGGGGCAGCGGGATCATAGGGTTCCAGCTCGATGGGCAGCCCCAGCAGGGCGGCGCGCTCGCGCAGCAGCGCCGGGTCGGCAATCACCACCAGCTGGTGCGGCCAGTCCCGCTGGGCTATCTGCAGCACCAGGTCCGGGCCTATGCCGGCGGGCTCACCCGGCGTGATGGCAAGACGATGGCTGTTCATCTGCTCGTCGCCCATTAATTGGGTTCGATCTGGATGTAGGCTTCGTCGCGCAGCTCATCCAGCCAGGCCTGGGACTCTTCGGTGAAGCGGCGGTTGAAGATGAGCTGATAGGCGCGCTGTTCCTGGGCCTTGCCGGTGGCATCCTGGCTGCGGCGATCTTCCAGCTGCACTATGTGCCAGCCGTGGCTGGTACGGAAGGGCTCGCTGATCTGGCCCGGTTGCAGGCGGTTGACCATGTCGCGGAATTCCGGCACATAGACGTTGGGATCAGACCAGCCCAGCTCGCCACCCTGCACCGCAGAGCCCGGATCCTCGGAGTACTTCTCCGCCATGCTGGCAAAGCTCGCCTTGCCGCTCTTGATGTCGTGCAAGATGCCGTCCAGGGTCCCCTTGGCCTTCTCCTCGCTCAGTATGATGGAGGGCTTGATCAGGATGTGGCGGGCCTTCACCTCGGTCTGCATCACTTGCTGCTGACCCTTGGTGTCGAAGATCTTGATGATGTGCAGACCGGCGCCGGAGCGCAGCGGACCGACGATATCGCCCTTGCCGGCGCCCTGTACCGCCTCGGACATCAGGGTGGGCATCTCCTGCGGGCTCATCCAACCCCAGTCACCCCCTTCCAGGGCCTTGGGGCCGTTGCTCTCGGCGATGGCCAGCTTGCGGAAGTCCGCCCCCTCTTTCAGCGCAGCCAGGATGCGCTCTATCTTGGCCTTGGCGGCGTTGAGCTGTTCGGCATTGGGGTTGTCAGGCAGGGCAACCTGGATGTGGCCGACATGGTACTCGGTCTGTTGCTGGCCCTGCTTGCTCAGGGCCTCGACCACCTGCTTCACCTCCTGCTCGGAGATGTTGATGCGGCGGCGAACCTGGCTGCGGCGCACCTCGTTCATCAGGATCTCGCGGCGCACCTCTTCCCGGTACTGGGCATAGGTCAGCCCTTCCCGTTCGAGCTGGGCACGCAGCTGCTCCAGGTTCATCTTGTTGTCGGCGGCTATGCTCTGGATGGCCTGCTCCAGCTGGGTATCACTGATCTTGAGCCCCTGGCGATCCGCCAGCTGCAGCTGCAGGCTCTCCTGGATCAGACGATCCAGCGCCTGCTTGCGCAGGGTGACGTCATCGGGCAGGGATTGGCCGCTCTCCTGCGCGGAAGCCTTCACCTTCTGTACCAGGGCTTCCTGCTGACTGGCCAGCACCACGTCCTTGTTGACCACGGCAAGCACCTTGTCCACCAGCTCGGGCGCGGCAAGGGCGCCCTGGCTCATGACTCCAAACAGGCCTGCGGTCAGCAGGGAAATCAACGTCTTCTTCATATCCATCTCTCAAGGCGTTTGCCAGACCCGTTATTGGTCTCGCAGGTTAAACGGACGAATGTAAGGCAGTGCTTCGGTGTCAAGGGAGGTGCCCTTGGAGCCGGTACCCACGCTACCCAATCCTTTCATTTCAAATTGAATGCCGAGGCTGCGCTCGGACGTCGGGGCCAGGTTCACGTTGTCCGGCGTATTGACCCACTCCAGGTTGAAGTTGATGCTCCAGCAGCAGGAGTCATATTTCAGGCCCACCTTGCGGTCAACTTTGACGTTCTGATCGAGCTCCTGATAGTAGCCGCCATAGAGGTGCCACTGATCGTTGAGCGGTGTGGTCAACAGCAGGCCGATCTGGTTGAGATCCGTCACCTCGCCCTTGCGATCCAGGTCGTAGTTGGCGTCCCGCACGAAGCGATGGCTCAACTGGCTGATCAGCTTCTCGTGGCGGTACTCCAGGGCGCTGTTGGAGGAGCTTATCTGACGCTGCTCCAGATCATATTGTGCCCCGGCATGGGCATACCACTGCTCGTTGATCTTGGCGTCACCCTCGAACGACAGCGGGGAGCGGGTATTGGTGCTCAGCTCGTCGCTGGAGTAGAGCTTGACCCTGGGCGCCACGAAGTCGAAGGCTTGGGCAACGGCCAGCCGAATTCGTTCATCTCCGGCCGGATCATAGATACGGGTGGTGACGCCGACCGAGAGCCGGTTGGAGTCGCTGATGCGGTCCAGGCCGGCGAAGCGGCGGTCGCTGAACAGGCTGTAGTAGTCCTGGCGCATGGTGGTGGAGTCGTAGACCCCGATGTTGTCCTGATCCTTGTAGGGCACATAGAGGTACTGGAACTCGGGCTCCAGGGTCTGGCTGGCCCCTTCGCCGAACCACTGCTGGTCGCGCTCGAAGGTCATGCCGCCCTTGAGGCGAAACGAAGGCAGCACCCGGGTGATGATGCCCTCTTCCAGGGTGACATCCCCCCCACCCTGCGGCGTGAATCGGTTGGTGAAGGTGCTGCTCATGTCATCCGGCACCGTCTGATCGTAACGGGTGTACATCAGCTTGTACTGGCTGTCGAGGAAGTAGCCGGCTTCGTCGATGAGCGGTATGGTCAGGGTGGGGGCCGTGTAGACCCGGGTGCCGGTGTAGGCGCTACCCTTGTTCTGCTCGATGGCCTGGTCGTTGTTGTAGCCGAAGTTGGTCAGCTCTGTGTTCCAGGCCAGATCGTACCAGCTGCCCTGCTGGTAGTAGTTGTGGTTGATACGCGGCATCAGCTCGTGGGGCTGCTGGGCGCTGGCCAGCAGGATCTGGTAGGTGCGCACCTCGGCATTGAGGTTCCAGCTCTGCTGGAAATAGCCGGCTTTCAGGGATTGCTGCAACTGGTTGTCGACCTGGGTCCCCACCTTGGGGGAGAAGTCGTTGAAGTAGTTGTAGTCCTGATCCCGCACCTTGGTGTAGTCCACCGACACCCGCATGGCGTTGTCCATGAACATGGAGGTGTGGCGGGCACTGAGCAGGTAGCGGTGACCATCGGAGAGGTGATCGTTGAGGCTGTCCGTCTCGTCGTACTGCTTGTCATCCGCCAGGTTTTCGAAATAGAGGCTGCCCACGTGGGCCGGGTCCGGCATGTAGCGGAACTCGACCTGCTCCATCAGGCCCCGTCTGTCCATGAAGCGGGAGGTGATGGTGGCATCGTAGTTCGGCGCTATGTTCCAGTAGAACGGCTGGGTGATGTCCATGCCGTTCTTGGAGCTTTGGGTATAGCCCGGGTAGAGCAGGCCCGTCTTGCGTTCATCCTTGATGGGGAAGTTGATATAGGGGAAATAGAAGACCGGATAGTCATAGAGCCAGAGGCTGGCGTTCCAGGCTTCCCCGAACACCTCGGACTGATCGATGTCGATGCTGCCCGCCTTCAGGGTCCAGGCCTCCTGACCCGGTGGGCAGGTGGTGTACTGGGCCCCCTCCAGGGTGATGTTCTGGTTGTTGTTGGTCATGGTGACTTTTTCGGCGAAGCCGCGCACCGGTGAACCATGCACCTGATACTTGCCCTCTTCCAGCTCGGAGTTCTTGGTGTCTAGGTTGGATTTGAGGGTCTTGTCGCTGGTGACAGTAATCTGGCCATCGTTGTAATAGATGTTGCCGATGGCGATGACATCCCGGCTCTTCTGATCGAGCTGGGCGTAGTCGGAGTCAAATTTGCGCACGCCCTGACGCACCTTGACGTCACCTTCATAGACGGCGGTGCCACCCTGCTTGGCCTCAAGGCGATCGGCATCCACTTCGACGGGCTGGGCATTGGCGTCCTGATCCGCGCTGGGTTTCTCGACCTTGGGGACATAGTCATAGCAGAGGCTGTTGAGGATCCCGGTGGCCGGTGGCGCATTGAGGGGCGCCGCCTGTACCGTGAACGGACTCAGGGCAGGAACAAGGCTGATGGTCAGGGCGATGGGATAAGAAGACCCCAGTGTCCATTTTGTCATGTGAAGGGCTCGCGCAATCCGTAGTAAAAACGGTTGATTCAGGGCATGCATTTTATGTCAGGATCCATCGAGTTGACATTGCATGTCATTGCTTTATGTTAGCCGGCAATGATAAAGCATTATTGCGGCCAGGGCTAACAGCCAAGTGCTGCTTTCCAATTTGGTTCCCGACTCATGCACGATCGCGCTTCCCTGCTATTGCAATGGGCACGCCGGATTACCGGTGATGCCAACCTCTCGTTGACGCTTATTTCCGGTGACGCCAGTTTCCGCCGCTACTTCCGTGGAGGTGGCCTGGTGTGGGTGGATGCTAATCCGAAAACCGAAAAAAATCATGAATTCGTTCGCAATGCCGCCGCCCTGCACGGCGTTGGGCTGCTGGCCCCCGAGGTGAAGGGGGTCGACTATGAGCAGGGGCTGCTGGCGGTCAGTGACCTTGGCGATACCCAGCTTATCGGCTGCCTGAACGATGACAACGTGCTGGCCTGGTATGGCAAGGCCATCGCCCTGCTGCCCCGGCTCGGATCGGTGGGGCTCGAGCTCGAGCCCTTCGACGAGGCCTTCATGGCCCGCGAGAACGCCATCTTCCCCGAGTGGCTGCTGGGTCATCACCTGCATCTGAGTCTCGGCGAGACCGAACAGCAACTGCTGGACGAGATGTTCGCCTGCCTCACGCAGAACAACCTGGCCCAGCCCCAGGGGGTGATGCACAGAGACTTCCACAGCCGCAACCTGATGGTGTGCGGCGGCGATACGCCGGACGACAGCCGGCTTGCCGTCATCGACTTCCAGGACATGGTCATCGGGCCCCTGAGCTACGATCTGGTCTCCCTGCTGAAAGACTGTTACGTGCGCTGGCCCGATGAGGTGATCGAGCAGGGCATGCGACTCGGCTTCGACACCCTGCAAGGGGCCGGCCTGCTCGACGGGCTCGATTATGCCAGCTTCCGTCGTCACGCCGACCTGACCGGCATGCAGCGCCATCTGAAGGCGGCCGGCCTCTTCACCCGTCTCTACCATCGCGACGGCAAGTCCGGCTACCTCAAGGACATCCCCCGCACCCTGGGCTATGTGGTGGACGTGTGCCGCCAGCATGGGGCCGAGCATCCTGTGCTGGCCCGCTTCGGCGACTGGTTGCAGCAGGTAGTGCTGCCGGGCCTGGCCCGGGCGGCTGAGGCACGGCGTGCCGGGGAGCCGTCATGAAGGCGATGATCCTGGCCGCGGGCCGTGGGGAGCGGATGCGCCCGCTCACCGACCTGCTGCCCAAGCCGCTGCTGGCGGTGGGGGGCAAGCCTCTCATCGTCCACCACATCGAGAAGCTCAAGGCGGCCGGGGTGACCCGGCTGGTCATCAACCACGCCTGGCTCGGTCACAAGCTGGTGGAGGCCCTCGGCGATGGCCGCCAGTTCGGGGTCGAGATCCTGTGGTCGGCGGAGGAGAGTGCCCTCGAGACCGCTGGCGGCATAGTGCAGGCATTGCCACTGCTGGGGGCAGAGCCCTTCTTGGTGATCAACGGCGATACCTGGATTGATGCGGATTATGGCGCTCTGGTGAATCAGCCGTTGGAGGATGACCTGGCCCATCTCTGGCTGGTACCCAATCCGCCCCAGCACCCTCGGGGGGATTTCTCCCTGCGAGACGGCCGGGTGCTGGACGTGCCAGCCCTCACCTTCAGCGGCGTCGGCCTCTATCACCCGGCGGCCTTTGTCTCCCTGCCTTGCGGTGCCCGCAAGCTGGCACCCCTGCTGCGCGACTGGATGGCACAAGGCCGGGTCGGTGGCAGTTTGCTGGCCGGCGAGTGGCGGGACATAGGCACAGTCGATCGGCTGCGGGAGCTGGATGATCAGCTGCTTGCCGGCACTCATTAACATCACGAGGTCTTGAACCATGCGTATTTGGGGTAAGGTGCTTGGCGCCTTCTTCGGTTTTCTGCTCGGCAACATCTTCGGCGCCCTGCTTGGCCTCTGGATCGGCCACCGCTTCGATCGGGGCATGGGCATTCGGGGGGCGTTCCAGCGAGCTCCCAGCCAGCAGCAGCAGGCGGTCTTCTTCCACGCTACCTTTGCCGTCATGGGCCACATCGCCAAGGCGAGCGGTCAGGTCACCGAGCACGAGATCCGGGTCGCCTCCAGCCTGATGGACAGGATGCGACTCTCCGGCGAGCAGCGGGTGCGGGCCCAGGAGTCGTTCCGCCAGGGCAAGGAGAGCGATTTCCCGCTGCGCGAAACCCTGGCGGAGTTCCGCCGCGCCAGCCTGGGGCAGCGCGACATCTTGCGTTTCTTCCTCGAGGTGCAGCTGCAGGCCGCCTTTGCCGATGGCAAGGTGGAGGCCAACGAGCGTGCCATCCTGCAGACCATAGCGGACGAGCTCGGCTTCAGCCGTATCGAGCTGGCGCGGATCCTGGCGATGGCGGAGGCGCAGATGAACTTCTTCCACCGCCAGCAGCAGGGTGGACAAGGGCAACAATACCGCCAGGAGGCCCCCTCCGAGGATCGCCTCAAGGATGCCTACCAGCTGCTGGGGGTGAGCGAGAGCGACAGCGATCAGGATATCAAGCGCGCCTATCGCAAGGAGATGAGCAAGCATCACCCGGACAAGCTGGCCGCCAAGGGGCTGCCCCCCGAGATGATGGAGATGGCCAAGGAGAAGACCCAGGAGATCCAGCAGGCCTGGGAGTGGATCCGCGAGGCCCGCGGCATCCGTTGAACCCTGCCCTTTGCCAGCCATAAAAAATGCCCGTCGATGACGGGCATTTTTGTATGCGAAAGCCGGGATTAGTGGCTGTCGACCCAGACGAACTTGAGCACGAACAGCAGGGCCACCACCAGCACGCAGGGGTTGATCTCGCGCCAGCGGCCGGTGCCCGCCTTCATCACGCAGTAGGAGATGAAGCCCACGGCTATCCCCTCTGTGATGGAGAAGCTGAACGGCATCATCACCGCTGTCATGAAGGCCGGCACCGCTTCGGTCAGGTCTTCCCACTTCACCCGGGTCAGCTCGGAGCACATCAGCACCCCCACGTAGATGAGGGCGCCGGCGGCGGCATAGGCCGGTACCATGGCGGCAACCGGGGAGAAGAAGATCGCCAGCAGGAACAGCACGCCGACCACGATGGCGGTCAGGCCGGTACGGCCGCCGACGGCCACCCCTGAGCTGCTCTCGATATAGGCGGTGACCGATGACGTGCCCATAAAGGCGCCGCCGACCGAGCTCACGCTGTCCACCACCAGCGCCTGCTTCATGCGCGGGAAGTGGCCCTTGTCATCCGCCAGCTTGGCGCGGTTGGTGACGCCGATCAGGGTGCCGGAAGAGTCGAACAGATTGACCAGCATAAAGGAGAAGATGATCCCCGCGAGGCTGATGTCCAGCGATCCCATCAGGTCCAGCTGACCGAAGACGGGGGTGATGCTCGGCGGCACAGAGACGAAGCCTTTGAAGGTCACGTCGCCAAACAGCCAGCCCAGGGTGGTGGTGACGACGATGGCGATCAGCACGGCGGAGTGCACACCGCGGGCGGAGAAGATGCAGATCAGGAAGAAGCCGAGCAGCCCCAGCAGGCAGGGCAGGGAGGTGAGGTTGCCCACCGTCACCATGGTAGCGGGGCTTGCCACCACTATGCCGGCGTTGTGCAGGCCGAGCAGGGCGATGAGCAGGCCTATGCCGGCTGTGATGCCGACCCGCAGGGTGAGGGGGATGTTGGCAATCAGCCAGTAGCGTACCCGCAGCAGGGTGAGGATCAGCAATCCTAAGGCGCCCCAGAAGATGGTGCCCATGCCGACCTGCCAGGAGTAGCCCATGCCGGCCACTACCACGAAGGCGAAGAAGGCATTCAGCCCCATGGCGGGGGCCAGGGCGATGGGCAGGTTCGCCAGCAACCCCATGAGAATGCTGCCGATACCGGCGATGAGGCAGGTGGTGACGAATACCGCCTGGGTGTCCATGCCCGCCGCAGAGAGGATCTGCGGGTTGACGAACACTATGTAGACCATGGTCAGGAAGGTGGTGATGCCGGCGATGACCTCGGTGCGGGCCGTGGTGCCATGGCCTTTCAGGGCAAACAGGCGCTCGAGCAATCCTTGCCCGGCGGCCGGGTTGGCTGCCTGCTCTGTGGCGTTGTGTGGTTGATTCATGTTGGATTCCAATGGGTGACGTGAAATAAGCAGCAGGCGAACAGTCAACTCCATCCATGGGGGCTGGGTTGCCCTGTTTCTGGCGACTGAGCGACCAGACTCGTCCTGATACCGTGACAGCGCGCACATTTTTACACAGGCGGCGACGTTTACAAACCCCGGATCTGCGAGGCGGATCAATGAATAGAGTAAAAATTCAAACGTTTGCCCGTCGAGGTGCAAAAACAAGGTTCGATAGAGGCTTGTGTTGCCATGGTGCCCCTCAGCGGCTCTTGAGGTAGCGCTCCACCAGCTGGGCCAGCACGGCGTCGCTGTGCTCCTGCAAGGTGGCGAGCGTCAGCCCCATGCGCTGCAGCAGCAGGCCGGCCTGTGCCTCGCTCAGGGTGCGCCCGTCGATGAAGTAGGCCTGCTCGGGCAACTGCTTGTCATGGCGGGGAAGCAGCACCCAGCTCACCCGGTCGGGTTCGATGGCGGCAAAGATCCGGCTGGCCGCGGTGCAGAAGGTATCGATGTGGCGCTTGCCATCCGGGCCCAGGCAGCCGGGTTCGATCCGGATCTGGATGGTGACTCTCTTCGGGGGGGCGCTGGTCTGGGTCATCGGTGAGTGCCGGTAGGGGGAAGCGGGAGAGTGTAAGCGAAAAGGCAAAAGAAAGGGGAGCCCGGGCTCCCCTTGTGACGTTGCAATCCCCCTGATGGGGCGACGCATCACTTCGCTTGCATGGCGGTCCGCTTACTTGGCGATGCGCTTGTACTTGGCGCGGTGCGGCTGGACGGCGTCGGCGCCGTAGGTCTTCTTCTTCCACTCTTCGTATTCGGTGAAGTTGCCCTCGAAGAAGGCAATCTTGCCCTCGTCCTGGTAGTCCAGGATGTGGGTGGCGATACGGTCGAGGAACCAGCGATCGTGGGAGATGACCATGGCACAACCCGGGAACTCCAGCAGGGCGTTCTCGAGGGCGCGCAGGGTTTCGATGTCCAGATCGTTGGTCGGTTCATCCAGCAGCAAGACGTTGCCGCCGGTTTGCAGCAGCTTGGCCAGGTGCAGACGGCCGCGCTCGCCACCGGACAGCTCGCCGACCCGCTTCTGCTGATCGGCGCCCTTGAAGTTGAAGCGACCTATGTAGGCACGGCTCGGGAACTCGTAGTTGCCGATGCGCAGGATATCCTGACCGTCGGCGACCTCTTCGAACACCGTCTTCTTGTCGTTCATGCTGTCGCGGAACTGATCCACCGAGGCCAGCACCACAGTATCGCCCAGGGTGATGGTGCCGGAGTCCGGCTGCTCCTGACCCGACATCATGCGGAACAGGGTGGATTTACCAGCGCCGTTCGGACCAATGATGCCGACGATGGCCCCCTTCGGAATGGAGAAGGAGAGATCGTCGATCAGCTGCCTGTCACCGTAGGACTTGCAGAGGTTTGCCACCTCCACCACCTTGTCGCCGAGACGGGGTCCGGGCGGAATGAACAGCTCGTTGGTCTCGTTGCGCTTCTGGTAGTCGTTGGTGTTGAGCTCCTCGAAGCGAGCCATACGGGCCTTGGACTTGGCCTGACGGCCTTTCGGGTTCTGACGCACCCACTCCAGTTCCTTCTCGATGGACTTGCGACGGGCCGCTTCCGAGCTGGCTTCCTGAGCCAGACGGGCGTCCTTTTGCTCCAGCCAGGAGGAGTAGTTGCCTTCCCAGGGGATACCTTCGCCACGGTCCAGCTCCAGGATCCAGCCCGCCACGTTGTCGAGGAAGTAGCGGTCGTGGGTGATGGCGACGACGGTCCCCTCGTAGTCGTGCAGGAAGCGCTCCAGCCAGGCCACGGATTCCGCATCCAGGTGGTTGGTCGGTTCGTCCAGCAGCAGCATGTCCGGCTTTTCCAGCAGCAGACGGCACAGGGCTACCCGGCGGCGTTCACCCCCGGAGAGGTGCTTGATCTGGGCGTCCCAGGCCGGCAGGCGCAGGGCATCGGCCGCGCGCTCCAGCTGGTTCTCCATGTTGTGACCACCCTGGGCGGCGATGATGGCTTCCAGCTCGCCCTGTTCGCGGGCCAGCTTGTCAAAATCCGCATCCGGGTCGGCATAGGCCGCATAGACCTCATCCAGGCGAGCCATGGCGCGTTTCACCTCGCCGACCGCCTCTTCCACCGCCTCGCGGACTGTCTGCTCCGGATCCAGCTTCGGCTCCTGGGGCAGGTAGCCGATCTTGATGCCGGGCTGCGGACGGGCTTCCCCTTCGATCTCGGTGTCTATCCCCGCCATGATGCGCAGCAGGGTGGATTTACCGGCGCCGTTCAGACCCAGCACGCCTATCTTGGCGCCCGGGAAGAAGGAGAGGGAGATGTTCTTGAGGATATGACGCTTGGGCGGCACGACCTTGCCTACCCTGTTCATGGTGTAAATAAATTGAGCCATTGGCTAATTCTCTTCCTTTTCAGCAGTTTAATGTCTTTGCATTAACAAACTGACGTCGTGGTGGGGCCTGGTCGGCAGGGGCCGACCCGGTTCCAAAAAACCCGTCGATTGTAAACCAATGGGAAGAGGGCGGCAAAGTAGACAACCGGGGCATTGAGTGCAGGGAGTCCCATCGGCAGAGGGGTGAAAAGCGGCGAGCATCTGGCAGATGCCCGGTCAGGGTTTCGAGCCGAACTGGCTTAAGACTTCCTTAATTCTGGCTCGATAGGATTCATCAGCCGACCTTGAGAAGTCATGGGATCAGCTTTTGCCAGGGGTCAGCGGGGCCGCCTGGTGCTCTTGGCCGCGTCCTGCCCCGAGTAGTAGAGCACCCGCTGCACATACTCCTGGGTCTCCTGGTAGGGCGGTACACCGCCATGGCGGATCACGGCCTGTTCACCGGCGTTGTAGGCTGCGCTGATCCTGACCCAGTCGGGGCCAAACTGCTTCTCCAGCCACTTCAGGTAGATCATGGCGCCGCGGATGTTCTGCTGGGCGTCGAAGGGGCGGGTCACGCCGAAGCGCACCTGGGTCTCGGGAATGAGCTGCATGACCCCTTGCGCCTGCTTGGGGGAGACGGCTGTGCTGTTGAGATTGGACTCGGCGATGGCGATGGCGAGCGCCAGTTGGGGGTCGACCTTGTGACGGTGGGCGGCCTGGCGGATCATGACGGCCAGCTTCTGTTTGGTGAGGGATTGGCGGGCCAGATAGCTATCCTGATCGAAGGGGGCACTGGGGCGCACCCAGGGAGCGCCGCCTCCACCCCCGCCGACGCCACAGGTGCCAAGGGGGGCGTTGCCCACCCGCTCGTTGTAGTAGCGAGCCGCTTGCTGATTGCCAAGGCGCATGGCCATGGCGAGGTAGGCGTTGGCGTGGCGGGGGCTGCGGATCCCCTGGGGCCCGCGAGCCAGCAGGCGGCCGATGCGATAGTAGGCTTCCGGGTTGCCCAGGCTGGCTGCGGTGCAGTAGTGGGCTATGGCTCGCCGCGGGTTGCTCTGCTCCATGGCGGCGCCCTGGCGCAAGGCGCTCATGGCCTTGGGGGCCTGGCGAAAGGTGTCGGCATGGGAGGAGGTGGCAAGCAGCAGCAGGACTCCCCAGCCCCAGGTGCAGAGTCTCTGCATGATGGATACCTCGAATTAGTATCCGGAAGATATAGGCCCGATATGGGGGGGGCGCCAGCCAGGGGATGGAACATCTGGTTATGTGTCAGGCCATCAGAGATGAAAACGGTCTGGAACTTTTGGCAGAGTAAAAAAGGCGCTTCTGGTGAGTGTGATGGGGAGTCTGGAGTGTACGCGGTCAGCCCCTCTGCTTGCGGCACAACTCAAATTGATGGATTTGTTACTGTCGGGGCAATAAACTGCCGGTCTTGCACTCTAACGTCTTGTATTTGCATGATGTTAGCCACCTTGTCGATAAAATAGAAATGGGGGACGCAGTCGAACCGATTGCATCCTTCGTCATGATTGGGAAGCGCATATGGTTGATTCGATCGATGTCTCTGTCGTGGTGCCCGCCAAGGATGAGCGGGACAATCTGGCCCCCCTCATCGGCGAGATCGATGCCGCGCTGGCGGGGAAATACAGCTACGAGCTGATCTATGTGGACGATGGCAGCGAGGATGACAGCTATGCCCTGCTCTGCGGTCTGAAGGCGCAATTCCCCGCGCTGCGGGTGGTGCGTCATGCCAGGGCCGTCGGCCAGAGCATGGCGGTGCTGAGCGGCGTGCGCCAGGGGCGCGGCGACTGGCTGGTGGTGCTCGACGGGGATGGCCAGAACGATCCGGCCGACATTCCCGCCATGCTGGAGGAGGCCAGGCGCCGCTTCGCCTCGGACAAGAATCAAGTGGGGCTCATCGGTCACCGTGTCAATCGCCGGGATGACTGGGTGAAGCGCCTCTCGTCCAGGCTGGCCAACGGTTTTCGCGATCTGTTGCTGCGGGACGGGATCCCGGATACCGGCTGCGGTCTCAAGGTGGTGCGGCGCGACTGGTATCTGCGCCTGCCCGGTTTCAACCATATGCACCGCTACATCCCTGCCCTGATCCAGGCCCAGGGCGGGCGCATGTCCCCCTGGCCGGTCAATCACAGGCCACGGCAGGCGGGTGTCTCCAAGTACGGGGTCTGGAACCGGCTCTGGGTCGGGCTGGTGGACGTGGTCGGCGTCTGGTGGCTGCAACGCCGATCCAAGGTGGTCGAAGTCAGGGAGATGCTGGAGTGATGGAGACCCTGCTTTCGTTGCCGTCGATCTGGCTGGATAGGGATGTGCTTGCCCTGCATGTCGGCGGGTTGCACCCGGGATGGTGGCGATGATCGATGCCCTGCTCTCCATGGAGCTGACCTGGTTCGACTGGACCGGCCTGCATGTCACCGGCTGGAAGCTCATCGGCTACACGGGGGCGCTGATGTTCGGCGGCCGCTGGCTGGTGCAGTTCCTGGCCTCCAAGCGGGCCGGCAAACCCGTCATCCCGCGCCTGTTCTGGTACATGAGCGTGCTCGGCAGCCTGATGACCCTCAGCTACTTCGTTTTCTCCCCCAAGCAGGACTCCGTCGGCGTGCTGCAGAATCTCTTCCCCACCTTCACCGCCCTCTACAGCCTCTACCTGGATATCCAGCACAGGGGCTGGAAGCGGGACAAACTCGTCGAGGACAACGAGATCCGCCATAACAAGGCCGTCGATGACAACGAGATCCACCATGGCAAATGACCGCTTCCTGCTCAATCAGGCCTCCCTCGGCTGGCTGCTGCTGATCGCCCTGATAGTGCTGGGTGCCGGCCTCGGCCTGCGGGATCCCTGGCCCGCCGACGAGCCGCGCTTCGCCCTGGTCGCCAAGGAGATGGTGGAGAGCGGGCAGTGGCTCTTCCCCATGCGCGGCGGCGAGATCTACCCGGACAAACCCCCCCTGTTTATGTGGGGCATCGCCCTTGGCTATCTGCTGACCGGCTCCATCAAGGTGGCGTTTCTGCTGCCCTCCCTGCTGGCGGGCCTGCTGACCATAGCGCTGGTGTGGGATCAGGGTCGCCGCCTGTGGAACCCGGCAACGGGCTTCATGGCCGGGCTGCTGCTTCTGTTTACCGTCCAGTTCACCCTGCAGGCCAAGACGGCCCAGATAGACGCTCTGGTGACCTGCTTCATCACGCTGGGGGTCTACGGTTTCGTGCGCTTCCTGCTCTGCGGGGGAGGCTGGCGCTGGTACTGGCTCGGCTGGTTTGCCGCCGGGCTCGGCATCATCACCAAGGGGGTGGGGCTGCTGGCCCTGCTGATCCTGATCCCGGCAATCTGGACCCACAGAGACAGGATCCGTGCCGCCTCCCCTGCCGACTGGTTGAAGGCGCTGGCGGGGCCGCTGTTCATGCTGCTGGCCATCGGGCTGTGGCTGGTGCCCATGCTGACGGCGGTGGCCCAGAGCGGAGACCCAGTGCTGCAGGCCTATAGAGACAACATTCTGCTGCGCCAGACGGTGACCCGCTATGCGAATGCCTGGCACCACGTCAAACCCTTCTGGTACTACCTCAGCTCGGTGATCCCGCCGTTCTGGCTGCCCCTCTCCCTGCTGCTGCCCTGGCTGGTGGTGGCGTGGCGCAAGGCCATCCAGGGGCAGGACAAGCGCATCATATTGCTGCTCGGCTACCTGGTGCTGGTGGTGCTCTTCTTCTCCCTGTCGCCGGGCAAGCGCGGCGTCTATGTCACGCCAGGCACCCCGGCCCTGGCGCTGCTGACCGCCCCCTACATAGGTTCACTGCTGGCGCGGGTCTGGCCCGGGCGTCTGCTGGGAGGGCTCGGCTGGCTGCTGGGGATCCTCTGCGTGGGTGGCGCCGGGGCCCTGGCCGTCAGCGACAAGCTGGCGAACCGGTTGGGGGATCTGGGACCGGCCCCCTGGCTGCCTCTGCTGGCGCTGGGCGTTGCGCTGCTGCTGGTCAATGCGCTGCTGCGCCGGGCGCCGCTCAGCGCCATCCTCTGTTCGCTGGCGGTGGGTTGGCTCATCTACTCCTGCTGGATCTGCGTGCGCCTCAACGACATGCGCACGCCGCAGGGGGTGATGGCGCTGGCACAGCAGGAGGTGCCCGCGGGGGACGAACTGCTGCTGGCCGGTTTCAAGGAGCAGCACCTGCTGTTCGCCCGGCAGCCCGTGCAACATTACCCCTACCTGCTGGGGGATGGGGAGCAGGCTCGCGAGGCTGCTGCCTGGGTGGCGGCCGGGCCCGGGCGCCATGTGCTGGGCAGCGCGGATCTGATGGTGCTCTGTTTCGAGCCCGAGAAGATGGAAAACCTCGGCAACCGCCATCGCACCGACTGGCTGCTGGCAGGCGCTGAGGCCCTCAAGCCCGCATGCCAGGGGCTGACCCCAAGGCTCGAACCTTTCCGCTATACCCCTGGCCCCTGAGGCCCCAGCAAGAGGGGCTGCCACTGGCAGCCCCTTTTCATCTCGGGCGATGGGGTCAGACCCCGTAGTAGGCCCTGTACCAGTCGACGAAACTCGCCACCCCTTCTCTGAGGCCCACGCGGGGTCGATAGCCGGTCACCTCGAACAGGGATTCGGTATCGGCCCAGGTGGCGAGCACATCCCCTGGCTGCATGGGCAGCAGGTTGCGGATGGCCCGCTTGCCGAGCGCCGTCTCTATGGCCTCCACGAAATCCATGAGTCGCACCGGGCTGCCATGGCCGATGTTGAAGAGGCGGTAGGGGGCCGGGCTGGCGTCGGCCGCCCCCTGCCAGTCCGGGTCGCCTTGCGGGGGCCTGTCCGCGACCCGCACTATCCCCTCCACTATGTCGTCTATGTGGGTGAAGTCCCGGCTGAGCCGGCCCTGGTTGTAGATGTCGATGGGCTTGCCGTTCAGGATGGCGCGCACGAACTTGAACAGCGCCATGTCGGGCCGCCCCCAGGGGCCGTAGACGGTGAAGAAGCGCAGGCCCGTGGTGGGCAGCCCATAGAGGTGGGAGTAGGAGTGGGCCATCAGCTCGTTCGCCTTCTTGCTCGCGGCATAGAGGGAGACGGGGTGATCGACCCCGTCCGAGGTCTTGAACGGCATCCGCTCGTTGAGGCCGTACACCGAGCTGGAGGAGGCGTAGACCAGGTGCTGTACCCCGTGATGGCGGCACCCCTCGAGGACGGTGAGGGTGCCGTTGAGATTGCTGTCGGCGTAGGCAAAGGGGTTGTCCAGCGAATAGCGCACCCCGGCCTGGGCCCCCAGGTGGATCACCCGATCGAACCGTTCTCCGGCAAAGAGCGCCGCCATGGCGGTACGATCGGCGAGATCACCGCGCTCGAAGCGAAAAGCGGGTAGTGGCAGCAGCAGTGCCAGTCGCGCCTCCTTCAGGCTCACCTCGTAGTAGTCGTTGAGGTTGTCCAGGCCAACCACCTGATGGCCGTCGCGGCAGAGCCTCTGCGCCACATGAAAGCCGATGAAGCCGGCGGCGCCGGTGACCAGATATTTCATTGCCGTTGCTCCTCGCGCAATTCGGTGGTCAGGCTGTCGCCCCGACCTATGGCGTAGTAGATGAAGCCGCGCTGGCGCAGGCGGGCCGGATCATAGAGGTTGCGGCCGTCGATGATGAGGGCCTGCTTCAGGGTTTGGCGCAGCAGCGCGAAGTCCGGGGCGCGGAACTGCTGCCACTCGGTGCAGATGAGCAGGGCGTCGGCTCCCTTGAGGGCGGCCTCCTGGGTGCCGCACAGGGTCAGATCGTCCCGCAGGCCGTAGAGGCGCTGGGCCTCGCTCATGGCCTCGGGATCGAACGCCTGCACCTTGCCGCCGGCGGCCCAGATGGCCTCCATCAGCACCCGGCTCGGGGCTTCGCGCATGTCGTCGGTGTTGGGCTTGAAGGCCAGGCCCCAGAGGGCGAAGGTCCGCCCCCTGAGATCGGCACCGAAGTGCTGCTGCAGGCGCGCCATGAGCTTGTGCTTCTGGCCGTCGTTGACCCGCTCCACCGCATGGAGCAAAGGGGCATCGCAGCCAATCTGGCCGGCGGTGTGGATCAGCGCCTTGACGTCTTTCGGGAAACAGGAGCCGCCGTAGCCGCAGCCGGGATAGATGAAGTGATGGCCGATGCGCGGGTCGGCGCCTATGCCCTTGCGCACGGCTTCGATGTCGGCCCCGAGCCTCTCCGCCAGGGTGGCCATCTCGTTCATGAAGGAGATCTTGGTGGCCAGCATGGCGTTGGCGGCGTACTTGGTCAGCTCGGCGCTGCGAGCATCCATCTGTATGATGCGATCCCGGTTGCGGTTGAAGGGGGCATAGAGCTCTTCGAGCAGGGAGAGGGCGTGGGCCGAGTCTGTGCCTATGATGATGCGATCCGGCCGCAGGCAGTCGGCCACCGCGGCCCCCTCCTTGAGAAACTCCGGGTTGGAGACCACCTCGAGGGGAAAGTCGACTCCGCGATCGCGCAGGATGGCGGCGATATGTTGGTGCACCCGGTTGGCGGTGCCGACCGGCACCGTGCTCTTGTTGACCACCACCTTGCCGCCCTGCATCAGGCGGCCTATGGTGCCGGCCACCGCCAGCACGTGCTGCAGATCGGCCGAGCCGTCTTCATCGGGCGGGGTGCCGACCGCGATGAAGATGAGCTCGGCGAACGCCACCCCCTCGGCCACGTCCGTGGTGAATTGCAGGCGACCGGCCTGATGGTTGGCCTGCACCAGGGGGGCGAGACCGGGCTCGAAGATGGGGATCACGCCCTCTTTGAGGCGCTCGACCTTGGCGGCGTCCACGTCCACGCAGGTTACCCTGTGACCCATCTCGGCGAGCACGGCGGCCTGAACCAGCCCCACATAACCTATCCCGAATACGCTGACTCTCATCTGCTGTCGCTCCGCAGCCTGTGGCAAGGGGGTTATTTTAGAACGATTCCCGCCTGCTGGCAGCGAAATAGCCCGGGTTTTTCAGATGCGCTTCAGGCTGGCTTCAGCCTGAGAGGGGAAGGGCGTGACATATTTTGGTGCAAGGGTTGTAACGCGGCGCTGACGCGCACCATTTCGGCGCATGCGATCCCGTACTTGTGATCCGGGTCACTCAAAACGGACACTGTGGCCATAACGAAGTCCCGACTCACGGGGCTCGCGCCCGTCATCGGGTCTCAGACACTCTTTTCACTTCGCTACTGGACATAAGGTTATGGACAACACCCCCCGCTCGGCTCATCCGCTCTATGAGGATGTGCTCGCCCTGCTGACCGCGGCAGGCTTCGTTTCCCTCGGCATCTTCCTGTTTCATCAGGTCGGTCTGCTCACCGGCGGCACCGCCGGGCTGGCGCTGCTGTTGCAACAGGTGACCGGCCTGAGCTTCGGCCTGCTGTTTTTCACCATGAACCTGCCGTTCTACGCCCTGGCCTGGCTCAGGATGGGGCCGCGCTTCACCCTCAACACCTTCGCCGCCGTGGCCACCGTCTCCTTCATGACGGATCACCTCAACGCCGTGCTGCAAATAGGCAAGATAGAGCCCGTCTATGCGGCCCTGATCGGCGGCACCCTGATCGGCATGGGGCTGCTCATCATGTTCCGCCACAAGGCGAGCCTGGGGGGCTTCAATATCCTGGCGCTGTTTATTCAGGACAAGTTCGGCATCCGCGCCGGAAAGCTGCAAATGGGGCTTGATTGCGCCATCGTCATCGCCTCCTTCTTCGTGGTCTCCCCCTGGCTGCTGGCGCTCTCCGTGGTCGCGGCCATCATCTGTAACCTGGTGTTGACACTCAACCACAAGCCGGGCCGCTACCAGATCGCCTGAGCCTACCTCCACTTTGCAAGCAAAAGAGCGCCTGATGGCGCTCTTTTTCTATTCGGGATGCTGACTTGATCCACACCACCATGGGCTGCCCCGTCTCGGGGTGATGGATGGCTTGGACGGGGCAGTCGTGGATACGAAAGACAATGCGCCCGTGTTCGCACCACCACCCATATCACACCACCATGGGCTGTCCCGTCTCGGGGTGGTGGATCACCTGGGCGGGGTAGTCGTAGAAAGGGAGGGCGATGCGCTCGTTATCACACCACCATGGGTTGTCCCGTCTCGGGGTGGTGGATGGAGCCGGACGGGATAATCGCGGAAAGGGGGACGATGCGCTCGTTATCACACCACCATGGGCTGTCCCGTCTCGGGGTGATGGAGCACCTGGGCGGGGTAGTCGTAGAGGCGGGCGATCAGTTCGGGGGTCAGCACCTCTGCCGGGGAACCGTCCGCCATCAGCCTGCCCTGCTCCAGCATCACCAGCCGGTCGGCGTAGCGCGCCGCCAGGTTGAGGTCGTGCAGCACCACCAGCACGGCGGTATTGCGGGCGGCCAGGGCGCGGGCCATGGTGAGCAGCTGATGCTGGTACTTGAGATCGAGGGCCGAGGTGGGCTCGTCGAGCAGCAGCAGTCGCGGCTGCTCGGGATCGGGCAGCCGTTCCGGTGACGGCTCCTGCCAGATCTGGGCCAGTACCCGGGCGAACTGCACCCGCTGGCGCTCTCCGCCGGAGAGGCCGGGGTAGAGGCGGCCGGCCAGGTGCTCGACGCCGGCATGGGTCATGGCGGCCCGCACTATCTGGTCGCGGCGGCTGACGGGTTCGCTGTGGGGCAGTCGCCCCATGGCTACCACCTCCTCGCACAGGAAGGGGAAGCTCAGGGACGAGCTCTGGGGCAGCACCCCGACTCTGTGGGCCAGGGCATCGCCGGCCCACTCTTGCCGCTTGCGACCGAACAGGGAGATGCTGCCGTCATAGGCCAGCTCGCCGGTCAGGCACTTGAGCAGCGAGCTCTTGCCCGCCCCGTTCGGGCCGAGCAGGGCGGTCAGGCTGCCCCCATGCAGGTCGAGATCCAGGTTGTCCAGGATGAGGCGATTGCCCCGGGTGAGGTTGAGACCGCGGCAGGCGAGCAGGGGGGAGGGGGATCCAGGCAAGGTGGCGTTCTCCTGTTACAGCGTCCGGCGACTCTTGACCAAGAGCCAGATGAAGAAGGGGGCACCCAGCAGGGCGGTGATGATGCCCACCGGCATCTCGGCCGGTGCCAGCAGGGTGCGGGCCAGCATGTCGGCCCCCAGCAGCAGGGCGGCGCCGAGCAGGGCGCTGAGCGGCAGCAGCCTGACGTGATTGGGCCCGGCCAGCAGCCGCACCAGGTGCGGCACCACCAGGCCGACGAAGCCGATCATGCCGGCCACCGCCACCGCCACGCCGACCCCGGCGGCAGTGAGCAGGATGAGGCGCCGCTTGAGGCATTGCACATTGACCCCCAGATGACGGGCCTCACCTTCGCCCAGCAGCAGGGCGTTGAGGGGGTTGGCATCGCGCATGAAGAGCCACAGCAGGGCGACCAGGGTCAGCAGCGCCAGCCCCACGTCCACCGGCTTGCCGGCGGCCAGGGAGCCCATCTGCCACAGGCTCAGGTTGCGCAGCATCTGATCGTCTGCGAGGTAGGTGAGGAGCCCGATCACGGCCCCTGACAGCGCCGTGATGGCGACGCCCGCCAGCAGCATGACGGTGACCGAGGTGCCCCCCTCACGGGTGCCCAACAAGTAGACAAGGGTGGTGGTGAGCGCCCCGCCGAGGAAGGCGAGCAGGGGCAGCAGACCGAGGCCGAGCAGGCTCTGCAACTGCTGGCCGAGGGGGGCCAGTAGCACTATGGCCAGGGCGGCCCCGAGCGCCGCACCGCCGGAGACCCCTATGATGCCGGGGTCGGCCAGGGGGTTGCGAAACAGCCCCTGCATCACGGCGCCGCAGAGGCCGAGAATGCCCCCCACGGCGATGCACAGCAGGGTGCGTGGCAGGCGGATCTCCTGCACTATCAGCAGCTTGTGTGCTTCTATCCCGCTCTCTTTGCCGGCGAACAGGGCCTGCAGACTCTCGCCGAAGGAGAGTGACATGGGGCCGGTGGCGAGGGAGCCGACCAGCAGCAGGGCGAGCGTGCAGCCGGTGAGCGCGAGCAGCCAGGGCAGCGGCAGACGCATCATGAACCCTGCTTGATCCACTGGGCTATCTGGTTGGCCTGCTGCAAGGATCTCAGGCTGAGCCCCCCTTGCAGGGCGTGACCGTCGATGGCGTGGATGGCCCTGTTCTTGCCTGCCGGCGTGGCGGCCAGGGCCGGCACCTGGGCCAGCACGCTGTCGACGCTCTGGTATTGCTGCCAGTCACGACCGCTCACCAGCACCAGATCCGGCTGCAGTTCGATCAGGGATTCGGTGGAGACGGGCTTGTAGTCGTGCAAGCGGGCGACCGGGTTGACGCCGCCGGCCAGGGTCACCAGGGCGCTGGCGGTGGTATTGCCGCCGGCTATGCTGGTGGGCTGGCCCTTGTGCAGCAGCAGGAAGGCGACCCTGAGGGGTTTGTTCTGTTTCGCCTGGGCCGCCAGCTTGTCGCTCTGGACGGCTATCTCGGCCTTCAGCCTGGTGCCGGCGGCCTGATTGCCCAGCAAGCCAGCCAGGGCGTCGATCCGCTCGTTGAGGTTGGCCAGGGTGGGCGCCGTCGGCAGCACTGTCACCTCGACGCCGGCCCGGCGCAGCTGTTCCAGAGCCGGTGGCGGCCCCATCTCGTCGCTGCCGACCAGTCGGGTCGGAGCCAGGCTCAGTATCCCTTCGGCAGCCAGGGCGCGGTGGTAGCCGACTCTCGGCAGCCCCTTGGGTTCAGGGCTGCTGACGTCGGTGGCAATCAGGCTCTGCTCGCCCCCCAGGGCCATGATGAGCTCTGTGGTGGCCGGGCCTATGCTGACGATACGTTCCTGCGCGGCAGCTGGCAGGGAAAGGGCTGAACAGCCGAGCAGGCTGAGTGCGAGGGCAAAACGACGGCCCATGCGAACCTCCGAAGGGTGTATGAGAGTGGGATTGCCGCCGAGAATATCAAGCTCGTGAAAAAAATGCACTGATAATGAAAGCGATTATCAATTGCGTTCAGGGGGCCGCTTTATTACAGTATCCGCCGCGAGACCGAGTACCATCGCCAGATCATCCAGGGAGAACCGATGAGCATTGCACAACGCATTCATGCGCTGCTGGAACAAGATCCCAGCGCCCATCCTTCCAGCATCGCCACCGAGCTGGCCGTCAGCGAGTGGGAGGTGGTGCGCCACCTGCCCGCCGAGCTGATGACGCTGGTGCCGAGCGATCAGGCCGAAGCCCTGCTGGCGGATCTGGCCAGTTGGGGTCAGGTGACCACCATTGTGGAGTCCGACGGCTCCATCTTCGAGGTGAAGGCCCCCTTCCCCAAGGGCAAGACGGCCCGTGGCTACTACAACCTGATGGGTCGGGACGGCGAGATGCACGGCCACCTCAAGCTCGACAACGTGGTCGGCATTGCCCTGGTCAGCAAGCTGTTCATGGGCAAGGAGGGGCACTCCTTCCAGTTCTTCGGCCACAGCGGTCGCTGCATTTTCAAGATCTACCTGGGCCGTGACGAGCAGCGTCAGCTGCTGCCTGACCAGGTGGAGCGTTTCAAGGCCCTGCGCCACCAGTATCAAGAGGAAGTGAAAGCATGAGTGAACGTCAGGAGCGTCTGCAGAACCGTCTGCAACCGGAGATCCGCGAATTTCGTGACGGTTGCCGTACCCTGCAGCTCGCGACCGTGGATGGCGAAGGCAACCCCAATGCCAGCTACGCCCCCTTCGTGCTGCAGGAAGATGGCTACTATGTGCTGATCTCCGAGATAGCCCGCCATGCCCGCAACCTGCAACAGGTGCCCAAGGTCTCCCTGATGCTGATCGAGGACGAGACCGGCGCCCGCGAACTGTTCGCCCGCAAGCGACTCACCTTTGACGCCGTGGCCGAGGTGGTGGCGCGGGATGACGAGCGCTGGGGCAAGGCGATAGCGGCGCTGGAAGGGCGTTTCGGCGACATCGTCAAAGGGCTCTCCAACCTCAAGGACTTCGTGCTGTTTCGCCTCAAGCCCGAGCAGGGTCTGTTCGTCAAGGGCTTCGGCCAGGCGTTTCGGGTCTCGGGTGACGAGCTGGTGGACTTCGTCCATCTGGTGGAAGGGCACAAGCGCGTCGACAACGGCGCCGAGTTGACCAGCGAGACGGACGCACCTGTCTGAGGCGCGAGGTCATGAGATGAAAAACGGGCAGCCTGGGCTGCCCGTTTTGTTACCTGTCCCCCAATTGGGATCACTCCTGCCAGGAGGCCTTGTTGGGGAAGGCGTCGCGATCGGCCTGGGTGGCGGTTTCGTTGCACTCCCCCCGGATCTTCCAGGAGGTCTGGCTGAGGACTATGTAGCCGGTGCGGCAATAGTTGCGCGCCGCCAGCGTCTCGGTCAGTTGCTCGTCCTGCAGGGCCTCGCGGCGCTCCAGCAGGCTCTTGCTGTTGCGGCTCAGCCGGCTGTCATCCTCCTGCAACCGGCTCGGCAGGACGTCGAGGGGCGCGGCTTCGAAGGTGAAGCGCTTGCTCCCCTCTTCGTTGATGTTGGTATGAAACAGGGGGGCCGGGCCGTCGGGCGTGGTGCCCGGCATTCCGGAGCAGGCCGTGATCGCCGGTAACAACAGCACAAGGGCAACGGCAGAGAATAGACGCACGCAAGACTCCAATCAGGTGATCACTTCAAGGCAGGCAGATTAGCACGCCAGCGCGGGTTGAGCCGCCTCGAGCAGCTGATCCGTGGTGAGCAGGGTTATGCGTCTGCCCTCGGGCAGGTCCAGACGCTGCCACATCCAGTTGTGGTGCTCGATGATCTGCTCGGCGCTCAGGTGGGGACGATCCGCTGTGGTGTGACCATCCTGCAACACCAGCACTTCAAAGCCATGGGCCGCGGCGCTGCGTACCGTGGTATCGACGCAAAAATCGGTGTTGCTGCCACAGAGGATCAGCCGGTCGACGGACTGCTCGGCCAACAGGAAGGCCAGCTCGGTCTCGAGGAAGCTGTCGCACGCCGTCTTGCGTACCCGGCTATCCCCCCTGGCGGGTTGCAGGGCCGGGTGCAGTTGCCAGCCCGGGGTACCGGGCTCCAGCTCGCCCCCTGGCAGCTCGTCATGCTGGATGTAGATGACCCGGCCATGATGCTGTCTGACATGGGCCGCGGCCCGGTTGATGTTGGCCAGTACCTGTGGCTGTTGGTGATGGGTCGCTTTCATGACCCCTTGCTGCACATCGATGATCAGTAACACGTCCATATTTTACCCGCCGTATCCTGGAAGATTAGGGTTGCAGCCACTGGCTGCAGTCACGGCTGCGGGATTGATGCAGCGCGCCCATATCTTGCTTCATTTCTGCTGCATTTAGCCAGCGTTCCGGCAGGGGGGCTATGTGCACCCGCACGTCGGCACTCCGTCCGGGGGCGGCCTTGCCATCCTGGGAGCCAGTCTCAGGCACCACCAGGGCGACTCTCAGCGCCGGATTGCGGCTGGCGATGCGGCTCGCGATACCCAGCCCCCCCTCCACGTGGAAGTTGCCGGCGATGTGCATGATGCGCCGGCCGGGATGCTGCTCGAGATAATCGACCATGCTCTCGGCCATGGTGTCGTCCCAGCTGGTCTGGGCGGCGAAGCGGCGGGCATTGCCGTCCGCATCCCCATGATGCATGGAGGCCATGAACTTCTGGCGATAGGGATCTTCCCCCAGGGTGAGCTCGCGGGCGAGCTGGCTGCGGCGGCTGGCAGGCAGCTTGTCGAGCCACTCGGGGCCTTCCTGACCGACACAGCTCACCAGCGGCTTGGGGGCATTGGCGGCGATCACCGTCAGCTGCTGCGCCTTGGCAAATTCCACCAGGGGGCGGTAGTCGCTCGGGTAGTTGGGCCAGGCATGGCCCTCGCGGATCAGCGTGGATTCGCCGATGCGCCCGGCCAGGTAGGCATCCAGCACCGGTTGATCGGCGCGGGTGAACTGCTCCATGGAGAGCACCAGGGCCCGGCCATCGACGCGCGACATGCCGGCAAGCTGTGCCAGCAGGTTTGCCTGCAACAGGTGCACGGCAGGGTGGCTGTGGAGCTCGCCCACCAGCACTATGTCGGCATCCCTGACCTTGTCCACCGCCTGGGCGAGGCTGAGGGGCCTGTCGTCCGTCCCCTCGCCAAGCTGGTAGTGATAGAGGGTCTGGGGAGGCTGGCTCTGCGGCGGGGTGGCACAGGCGGCCAGCAGCAGGGGCAGGGCGAGCAGGGGGAGTCGTCGAGTCATGGCATCTCACTCACAAAGGCAGAGATTGGCAAAGGAACAGCACCATACGATGGCAGCATGGCGAGCAGGAAAAAAGAGGCGCTAGTGTAAAACCGTTCAGAAGCAAAAGAAAATGAGAATGATTCACTTTATTATTGATCTTTGTCGCGAGCTGGGTAAGATGCCGTTCGGTTGATAATGATTCTCAATAAGGACTTTGCAGTGGCGCACAACAACACCCCCTCTCTGATTGCCCTCGCCGTGGCGGCCGGGCTGGTATCTCCTGCTTTCGCCGCAGACAAGAAAACGGATGAAGTCATGGTCGTCAGCGGCTCCCGCATGGAGCAGAAGCTGGAAGACGTCTCCGGCCCCATCGCCGTCATTACCTCGGAGCAGATCGAAGAGCAGGTTGTCAGCAATGTCGCCGATCTGTTCCGTTATGAGCCGGGCGTGAGCGTGCAGGGGGGGGCGGGGGATGCCCAGACCTTCACCATTCGCGGCATGAGCGAGAACCGGGTCAAGGTGGTGCAGGACGGGGTGCGCCAGAACGACGCCTACAAGAATGGCGGTGTGGGCCAGACCTACTTCGACACCGACATGATCAAGCAGGTGGAAGTGGCCAAGGGGCCGGCGTCCGCGGCCTACGGCTCCGACGCCCTGGGGGGCGTCATCGCCATCACCACCAAGGATGCCGGCGACTTCCTCAAGGGGAAGGACAGCTACCTGGACGCGACCACCGGCTATGCCTCCAGCAGCCACCAGAAGATGGCCGGCATCACGGGGGCGCTGCGCACCGGCGAGTTCGAGAACCTGTTGCGCTACACCTGGCGCGACGGCGGGGTGACCCAGAACTACGACAGCGACAAGGACGAGTTCGACATCGTCAGCCAGGCGGTGCTGCTCAAGAGCAAGTGGAACCTCTCCGATGATCAGTTCCTGAAGCTGACGGTCGACTACTTCACCGAGGGGCAGGATCCGGATGCCATCGATCTGACCAAGGCGGGCTCCGTCTTCAATCAGCCGATCACCGATAAAGACACCGACAACCTCTCCCTGGTGCTGGATCACGGCCTGGCCCTGAACGCCCCCTGGGCGGATCGGGTGGACAGCAAGATTTACTACACCCGCACCAAGCAGACCCTGGATCAGTACGCCTCCTCCAAGTATCCGGTCAACCCGCGCAACCCCTATGTGACCAAGAACTCCCTGGATCACAACGGCTTCGAGCAGGAGAGTCTGGGGGCCCAGGTGAAGTTCAGCAAGGCGCTGGAGAGCCAGCGCCTGGCCTGGGGTGTCGAGTATGAGCACACCGACAACGAGCGTACCCGTTTCAAGGCGCCGACCGTACCGGGCGACTTCGTCGGTTACAGCGAGCTGAGCTTCCCGTCCACCACCAGCGAGCGCAGCGCGCTCTGGGCCTTCGACGAAATCAAGTTTGGCGAGCGCTGGGTGCTGACCCCGGGTGCCCGTTACGACTACTACAAGATGACCCCGGACGAGGATCCCGCCTACACCGGCGAGAACATGCAGAAGATCTCCGAAGGGGAGTTCTCTCCCAAGCTGGGGCTGGTGTTCAAGGCACACGAGGCGGCCAACCTGTTCGCCCAGTACAGCCACGGCTTCAAGGTGCCCATGTATGACAACGCCTTCTCCACCCTGAACCACCAGGCCTACGGCTATCGCATCGAGCCGAACCCTAACCTCAAGCCCGAGAGCAGCGACGGCATCGATCTCGGGGTGCGCGGCAGCAGCGGCGGCTTCAGCTACGAGGTGGCGACCTTCTACAACCAGTTTGACGACTTCATCGAATTGGCTCAGGTCGGTACCGAAGGGCGCACCGCCATCTATCAGTACCAGAACCTGGACAAGGCGACCACCAAGGGGGCCGAGGTCAAGGCGGACTACTGGCTGAACGAGCTGGTGAACGTCTGGGGCAACCTGGCCTACATCGAGGGCAAGGACGGCGACGGCAACTACATCAACAGCCTGAGCCCGTTCAACGGCAGCCTTGGGGTGCGTCTGGAGCAGCCGAACTGGAACATCAACACCGCCCTGCGCTTCGCCGACGACATGGACAAGGTGGGCAAGGACGCCAGAGGCAACGACAACATCAAGAGCGCCGGCTGGGGCGTGGTGGATATCTACGCCCAGTTCAAGCCGATGCAGGATCTGCAGCTCAACGTCGGCGTCTTCAACCTGTTTGACAAGGAGTACGTGAGCTACGAGAGCATCACGGGCCTTGCGGCCAGCTCGGACACCAGCAACCAGACTGAGCCGGGTCGCAACCTGAGCGCAAGGGTCAAGTACGTGTTCTGATACTTGCCAGTGACGACGATGATGAAGGGGCCCCTGGGCCCCTTCTCTGCGTCTGGCGGCCCAAACCGGCCCCAAAAAGAAACCCGCCAGGGGCGGGTGTAAGGATTGCAACACTCATCAGGAAGCGGTGTTATCCAGATAGACAGGGGGATGTGACAAAGGTTCAACTTTATTGATATTTATCGTTTTTATCTCCCCTTGCCCCTGGGGATCCCCGCGCCAAAATCGGTTATCATTTGTGCCCCTTGTCCCGCTGCCGAGCCCCTATGCCCGCCTTCTCCTGGTTAGCCCTGTTCTTTGGCGCCTTCTACTTCGTCTACGGCGCCTATCTGCCGTTCTGGTCCCTGTGGCTCGAGGGCATAGGGGTGAGCGCCGAGCAGATAGGCTTGCTGCTGGGGGTCGGCATGGCCATCCGTTTTGCCGGCAACCTGATGGTGATGGGACGGGTCAAGGGGGCCGGTCAGTTGCTGCCCGTCACCCGGCTGCTCTGCCTGCTGAGCCTGCTGGCGTTTCTGGGCTTCTACCTCAGCCACAGCCTCTGGTGGCTGGTGCTGCTGACCCTGGTGGCGAACTTCATCTACCCGACCCTGATGCCCATGGGGGAGGCGCTCGCCACCCGCATGGTGGTGCAGACGCACCTCGACTATGGCAAGGTGAGGCTGTGCGGCTCCTTCGCCTTTATCGCCGCCTCCACCCTGGTGGGGGCCCTGGTGAGCAACTTCGGCAGTGACTGGGTGCTGCACACCATGGTGGCGGGACTGCTGGCCATGCTGGCGCTGAGCGCGCTGCCGCTGCGGCCGCAGCCCCAGGAGCTCAAGGGGGAGCGGGCCCGGGCCTCCCTGATCGTCACCCTCAGGTCAGCGCCGGTGCGCCGCTTCCTGCTCATTACCGCCCTGCTGCAGGGCAGCCATGCCGCCTACTACGGCTTCAGCGCCATGTACTGGAAGGGGGCGGGCTACAGCGGCACCCTGATCGGCTACCTGTGGGCCCTGGGGGTGGTGGCGGAGATCGCCATGTTTGCCGCGGACAAGCGCTTCTTCCACCGCTTCGGGGCCCAGACCCTGTTTCTGGTGGGGGCCGTCGGCTGCGTGGTGCGCTGGGTGCTGCTCGGCGCCTCTACCGAGCTGGCGGTGCTGGTGCTGGGTCAGCTGCTGCACGGGGTCACCTTCTGCATCAGCCACCTCGGCGCCGTGCGCTTCATGACCCGCCAGCTGCCCGCCGAGCAGCAGATCCCCACCCAGGCGCTCTATGCGGCGCTCGGCCTCGGCATGACGGTGGCGGCCCTGATGGCGATCTGCGGTGTGCTGTTCGAGCCGCTCGGTGGGGGCATCTTCTTCATCATGGTGCTGGTAGTGCTGCCGGTCTTCGTCCTGCGGCTGCGCGGGGAGCATGAGGGCGCCGCCGCCTGAGCGGGCACACTCAATGACGGTTGCCCGTCGGCACGCTGAGCCGGCGCGGCGCTCAACACATCTGAACAAGGGAAGAATGTAGATGCACCAAGGATGGCTGCTGATCGGGTTGTCGCTCGCCTATCTGGGCTTGCTGTTCCTCATCGCCTATGTGGCGGACAAGAGCAAGCGCCGTCGGCTCAAGGGCCAGCCCCTGCTCTACAGCCTGTCGCTCGCCGTCTATTGCACCTCCTGGACCTTCTTCGGCACAGTGGGGCAGGCGAGCGAATCCCCCTGGTCGCCTGTGCCCATCTACCTTGGCCCCATGCTGGTGTTCCTGTTTGGCTGGCGCCTGCTGGCCCGCCTCATCCTGGTGGCCAAGCGCGAGCACATCACCTCCATCGCCGACTTCATCGCCGCCCGCTATGGCAAGTCCCAGCGCCTGGCCATGGTGATCAGCCTGATCGCCGTCATGGGGATACTTCCCTACCTGGTGCTGCAGCTCAAGGCCATCGTCACCGGGCTGGATCTGCTGATGGCCAACTCGGTGCCGGCGGGGCCCACGGGCAACACGGCCGAGCTGGCCCTCGGCGTCGCCCTGTTGCTGGCCCTGTTCAGCATACTGTTCGGCACCCGCAACCTGGACGCCACCGAGCACCATCGCGGCATGGTGGTCGCCATCGCCTTCGAGTCCGTGGTCAAGCTGCTCGCCTTCATGGCGGTGGGGTGCTTCGCGCTCTGGCTCATCATCGCCAGGCCGAGCGAGGCCCGCACCCTGGTGGCCGGGGACTTTCTCGATGCGGTGGTGGCGGTGTCGCCGGGCAGCCTGCTGGAGCTCGCCATCTATACCCTGGTGGCCATGTGCGCCGTCATCTGCCTGCCGCGCCAGTTCCACGTGACTGTGGTGGAGAACAACCAGGGCCAGGATCTGCACTGGGCGCGCTGGCTGTTCCCGCTCTACCTGTTCCTGATGGGGCTCTTCATCTGGCCGCTGGCGCTGGCGGGCAAGCAGTGGGTCGGGGCCGACATGGCCTCGGACACCTATGTCATCAGCCTGCCCATGTCGCTGGGCTTCGACGGCATGGCGATGCTGGCGTTTCTCGGCGGCACCTCGGCGGCCACCGGCATGGTGATCGTCTGCACCATAGCCCTGGCCATCATGGTCAGCAACGATCTGGTGCTGCCGGTGCTGCTGCGCCGCTTCTGGCAGCAGGGGCGGGATGAGCGGCTGATGCGGCTGCTGCTGCAGGTGCGCCGGGGCGCCATACTGCTGATCCTGCTGGCGGCCTGGGTGCTCTATCTCTGGCTTGGGGATCTCACCAGCCTGTCGCGCATCGGCTACCTGTCGTTCGGCGCCGTGGCCCAGTTCGCCCCGGCCCTGCTGCTCGGCCTCTACTGGCGGCACGGCAACCGCAAGGGGGTCTATCTCGGGCTCGCCCTCGGGGTCAGCCTCTGGTTCGTGACCCTGCTGGCCGAGAGCGGCCTGCTGGCGGGCTCGCCCCTGGAGGCGCTGCTGGCCCCCCCCGACTGGCCCGCCTTCCGCGAGCTGAGCCTAGGGGCCTGGTGCATCTTCCTGAGCCTCTTGCTCAACCTGCTCGGCTACGTGGCGGGCTCCCTGCTGTCGCGGGCGGCGGTGAGCGAGCGGCTGCAGGCCGCCAACTTCGTCGGCAAGCCGAGCCGGGATACCACGGCGCTCTACCAGGCGCGGGTCTCGGTCAAGGAGCTGGAGATGCTGGCGGCCCGCTTCGTCGGCTCGAGCCGGGTCAAGCGCGCCTTTGGCCGCTTCGCCGGCGAGCGCGGCGGCACCCTGGCGCCCCAGATGCAGGCCTCTGCCGATCTGATTGCCCACACCGAGCGGCTGCTGGCGGGGGTATTTGGCACCTCCTCCGCCCGGCTGGTGCTGGCCTCTGCCCTGCAGGGGCGCAACATGCAGCTCGAGGAGATAGCCACCATAGTGGACGAGGCCTCGGACGTGTTCCGCTTCAACCGCGGCCTGCTGCAGGGAGCCATAGAGCACATGGGGCAGGGGATCTCGGTGGTGGACAGGGAGCTCAAGCTGGTGGCCTGGAACCGGCGCTACATAGAGCTGTTCCACTATCCGCACGGGCTCATCCAGGTGGGGCGCTCCATCGAGGAGATCATCCGCTACAACGCCGGGCAGGGGCTCTGCGGCCCGGGGGAGATCGAGGCCCAGGTGGCGCGCCGGGTCGCCTTCATGAAGCGGGGCAGCCCCCATGTCTCGGCGCGGGAGCGACCGGACGGCCGGGTGATCGAGATGCAGGGCAATCCCATGCCGGCGGGGGGCTTCGTGATGACCTTCACCGACATCACCCCCTTCCGGGCGGCGGAGCGGGTGTTGCGGGAAGCGAACGAGCACCTGGAGGCGAGGGTGGCCGAGCGTACCCACGAACTCTCCGAGCTCAACCGACAGCTGCTGCTGGTGAACCAGCAGGTGGAGCGGGCGAATCACTCCAAGAGCCGCTTCCTGGCGGCGGTGAGCCATGATCTGACCCAGCCGCTGAACGCGGCCAAGCTGTTTACCTCCTCCCTGCTGGAGATGCTGCCGCAGGGAGGAGAGCAGGCGGCGGAGCAGGTCCGCATCGCCCGCCACATCGACGACGCCCTAGGGGCAACCGAGGATCTCATCACGGATCTGCTGGACATCTCGCGCCTCGAGGCGGGCAAGTTCAAGGCGAAGAAGCTCGATTTCGCCCTGAGCGACGTGCTGGGCAACCTCAAGGCGGAGTTCGGGGTGCTGGCCCAGGCGGGGGAGATCCAGTTCTCCGTGGTGGAGAGCCGCCTCGCGGTCTACAGCGACGTGCGCCTGCTGCGCCGGGTGTTGCAGAACTTCCTCACCAATGCGTTCCGTTACAACCCGGGCGGCCGGGTGCTGCTCGGCTGCCGCCGCCTGGGGGACAAGGTGCGCATCGAGGTGTGGGACAATGGCCCCGGCATTCCGCTGGACAAGCAGGAGGCGATCTTCGACGAGTTTTCCCGCCTCGATCACTCCCGCACCGCCAGGGAGCAGGGACTTGGCCTCGGGCTCGCCATCGCCCGCGGCATCTCCCAGGTGCTGGGACATCAGCTCTCCCTGCGCAGCTGGCCCGGGGCGGGGTCCGTGTTTGCCATCACCCTCAACCTCGCGACCCGGCCGGTGACGCCGAGCCAGCTGGCGGCCCCCGTGGTGCGGGACAGCCAGCTCGAAGGGATCCGGGTGCTCTGCATCGACAACGAGGAGGACATCCTCATCGCCATGGCCTCCCTGCTGGGACGCTGGGGCTGCGAGGTGCGCTGCGCCCAGAGCCTAGAGCAGGCAGAGGAGATCATAGGGGCCGGTTTCCTGCCCCGGCTGGTGCTCTCCGACTACCACCTGGATGACGGCAAGACCGGGTTGCAGGCGCTGCACATGATCCGGCTGGCCCATGGCAACGACATCGGCGGCATCATCATCAGCGCGGATCGCAAGAGCGAGCTGCAGAACCAGATCCGCGAGCACGGCTTTGGCTACGTCAGCAAGCCGGTCAAACCCCTCAAGCTGCGGGCGCTGATGAACAGCCTGCTGCTGCCAATACAGTGACAGCCTTCACACAATCAAGCATTGTTTGGCAAGTTCGGGAACTGTCATCAGGCGCCAGCATCACCGATGTTGGCGCCAGCTTGCCGGCATGTTCGCGAACAATCTGGAAAATGAGTCCTATTCGCTGTCATTTTTACTAGGTAGCGCCTCCTCCGACTCCCTCCTATAGTCATTCGGCGATTATTTTTGTCGCAAATCAAGTTGTGCAAAAAGGCAAACCGGACGAAAGTCCGGGACGCAAAGCCTCCGGTCTAAGGGTCAAAGCACCTAGGATAGCGGGGTCACCACAGGTTGTATCGTCCATGGGCCAAGCCATGGTGGCGATGATGTCTGCGTTACCTGGCAGGTTGCGTTGCCTTTTTCGTTGTTAATTCCAATAACGAAATAAGGAAGTTCAAATATGTTAAGTCCAAAACTTTCCCTGCTGGCGCTCCTGGTCGGGGGATTCTGTGCTACCTCCGCCTTCGCCGCAGCCCCGGGCAAACCCACCATAGGTTCGGGCCCCACCAAGTTCGCCATCGTCGAAGTCAATCAATCCGCCTCGGCCTACAACCAGCTGGTGACAGTCCACAAGGATGGCGCCCCGGTCAGCGTGACCTGGAACCTCTGGTCCGGTGACGTCGGTCAGACCGCCAAGGTGCTGCTCGATGGCCAGGAGGTATGGTCAGGCCCCGCTTCCGCCGCGGGCACCGCCAACTTCAAGGTGACCAAGGGGGGCCGCTACCAGATGCAGGTGGCCCTGTGCAACGCCGACGGCTGCACCCTCTCCGACAAGAAGGAGCTGATGGTCGCCGATACCGACGGCAGCCACCTGGCGCCGCTCAATGCGCCCCTCAAGGAGAACAACAAGCCCTACGCCAACAAGTCAGGCAAGGTGGTGGGGGCCTATTACGTGGAGTGGGGTGTCTACGGCCGCAAGTTCACCGTGGACAAGATCCCGGCCCAGAACCTGACTCATATCCTCTACGGCTTCACCCCCATCTGTGGCGGCAACGGCATCAACGACAGCCTCAAAGAGATCTCAGGCAGCTTCGAGGCGCTGCAGCGCTCCTGTGCCGGTCGTGAGGACTTCAAGGTCTCCATCCACGATCCCTGGGCGGCGATCCAGATGTCCCAGGGCAACCTCAGTGCCTGGGATGAACCCTACAAGGGCAACTTCGGCAACCTGATGGCCCTCAAGCAGGCCCACCCTGACCTCAAGATCCTGCCGTCTGTCGGGGGCTGGACCCTATCCGACCCCTTCTACTTCCTGGGGGACAAGAGCAAGCGCGACACCTTCGTCGCCTCGGTCAAGGAGTTCCTGCAGACCTGGAAATTCTTCGACGGGGTGGACATCGACTGGGAGTTCCCGGGTGGCCAGGGTGCCAACCCCAGCCTGGGCGGTCCGAACGATGGTGCCACCTATGTGGTGCTGATGCAGGAGCTGCGCGCCATGCTCGACGAGCTGGAAGCCGAGACCGGCCGCCAGTATGAGCTCACCTCGGCCATCAGCGCCGGCGGCGACAAGATTGCCAAGGTCGATTATCAGGCGGCCCAGCAGTACATGGACCACATCTTCCTGATGAGCTACGACTTCAGCGGCGCCTTCGACCTGCAGAATCTGGCCCACCAGACCAACCTCTTTGCCTCAAGCTGGGATCCGGCCACCAAGTACACCACCGACAAGGGCGTCAAGGCGCTGCTGGGTCAGGGGGTGACACCGGGCAAGATAGTGGTGGGGGCGGCCATGTATGGTCGTGGCTGGACCGGGGTGAAGAACTACCAGGCCGGCAATCCCTTCACCGGCACCGCGACCGGGCCGGTCAGCGGCACCTGGGAAAACGGCGTGGTGGATTATCGCGACATCGTCAACAACCGCATGGGTGCAGGCTGGGAGCAGGGCTATGACGAGTCGGCCGAGGCCCCCTATGTGTTCAAGGCCAGCAGCGGCGATCTCATCAGCTTCGACAACGACCGCTCGGTCAAGGCCAAGGGGCAGTACGTGCTGGCGAACCAGCTCGGCGGCCTGTTCGCCTGGGAGATAGACGCGGATAACGGCGACATCCTCAACGCCATGCACGAGGGGCTGGGCCACGGCGAGGGTAGTCTGCCGCCGGTCAACAAGCCGCCGGTGGCCAATGCCGGCAGCGATCTGAGCGTCACTGGCCCGGCCGAGGTGACCCTCAACGGCAGCGCCTCCCACGATCCGGAAAGCGGCGCGCTGACCTACAGCTGGAAGCAGGTCTCCGGGCCCCAGGCCAGCCTGCTGGATGCCACCCAGGCCAAGGCCCGGGTGGTGCTGGACGCCGCCACTACCGACATCAATCTGGTGTTCGAGCTGACCGTGACCGACGATCACAACCTCAGTGCCAAGGATCAGGTGGTGGTGACCAACAAGGCGCCGCAGCCGAACCTGCCCCCCGTGGTCAGCGTACCGGCCAGCGCCACCGTCGAGTCCGGCAAGCAGGTGACCATCAAGGCCACGGCGTCCGATCCGAACGGTGATGCCCTGAGCTACCAGTGGAGCCTGCCAGCGGGTCTCACCGCCACCGGCCAGGACAGCGCGACCCTGGTGGTCACGGGCCCGAGCGTCACCAGCGACACTCTCTATGATCTGAGCCTGGTGGTGACCGACGGGGCGCTGGATGCCAGTGCCGGCACCCGCCTGACCGTCAAGCCAGCCAGTACAGGTGGTGGCTGTGAGGCAACCGATCCGGATGCGGCCAACTGGCCAGCCTGGAACGCCAGCACCGTCTACAACGCCGATACCAAGGTGAGCCACAACCAGCTGGTGTGGCAGGCCAAGTACTGGACCCAGGGCAACGAGCCAAGCCAGAGCGCCGATCAGTGGAAACTGGTGAGCCAGGTGCAGCTCGGCTGGAATGCCGCTGTGGCCTACAACGCCGGTGATCTCACCAACCACAACGGTCGCAAGTGGAAGGCCCAGTACTGGACCAAGGGCGATGAGCCCGGCAAGGCCGCCGTCTGGGTGGATCAGGGGGCAGCCAGCTGCAACTGATGGTCATAAGGAGTGGGGTCTTGGCCCCACTCCTTTTTCCTGTGGCGTTTCGCGGGCTGACCTCGGCCTGGGGCGGATAAACCGCCAGCCATGGCCATCGGCGTCAGTCTTTGCTAGGGAATTAATCATTTCACCCAAAGTTGAAAAAATATTTTCATCTTGAAAACGCTTTCAATGGAGTGAGTTGGATGGTTGACATCCGCTATCACGCCGAGCTTAACCCTGCCTTCAGGGGCATTTCCTGATAGAACACCCAGTCAGGATCCCGCTCTGCTATTTGCAGTGACTGCGGCTATGGAGAATAATCGCGGCGCACTACTGATTAATTTATGTATAAGGGCAAACCGGTTGAAAGGCCGGGACGCAAAGCTTCCGGTCTAAGGATCCATGATCTAGGACAGCGGGGCCGCCACAGGTCGTTTCGATCCTCTGCCAAGGGGAGATCTTGCACCATCTGCTGGTTACGTCGTCCTTATCGTATTGACTAATAACGAAAAAGGATTATTCGCCATGCAAAGTCCACCCCTTCTTACTGCCGACCTGTCTGGTTGGCTCCCTGCTTGCCTTCCCCCTTCATGTCGCCGCGCCAGGCACACCCCGCCTCGGCTGGGGTGAAACCAACTTCGCCGTCACCGGGCTCAGCCCGCCCGCTCACGCCCTGCCGCTCAAGGTGATCGCCGTCAGTGGCGGCAGGAGAAGGGGGTCGAACCCTGTGCTCATGTCAAGGCAACAACAACGACGCCCCTGCCACCGACGCAGGCGCCAAAAATAGGGACATCACGGAATGCAGATGAAAAAAAACAAGGTAAATCTGGCGATGCAGGGGGGCATGCTCGCCCTGCTGGCCGCAGGGGCGGTGCCGCAGGCGCTAGCCCAGCAGAACTCCCTCACCGGGGAGTGGCGCAAGGATCAGATCAAGCCAAGGCTCTACAGCCAGGAGGCCTGGGTCGACGGTTTCGCCTTGCAACTGCCGCTCGGGGCGGCCTTCGCCCCCCGGATAACGGCCTGGGACGAAAATGATGGGGATCTCAGCGGCCGCATCAAACAGCTCAGCGGTGTGAACACCCAGCAGGTCGGCAGCTATCTGGCAAAATACGAGGTGCGGGATAACGGCCTGCCCGAGATGGGGGGCTATCAGGGGGTTGGTGCAAGTACCACAACCTTTTCATTGCCCGTCACCGTCTATGATCCCGCCGTGGCCGTGCCGAGTGAGCTCAACAAGCTGGGTAGCCTCTGGCAGGAGAGCCCCGCCACTACAGGTCTCTTGCGTTTTCTCCCTGGCCAGAGCCTGAGCCGAACGATCCGTATCGCCTCAACCGGGCACCCCCTGACTGGGGACGAGCTGGAGATCACGACCTTCAAGGTGCAGGAGGGGGTCTGGGGCGGCAGCAACCGTCAGTTCAGCCTGCGCCTCACCGACATCGAGAGCGGCGAGTCTGCCTATGAAGGCAGCGTCCTGCTCGCAGCGGGTAAACAGTTGACCCTGCCAGCCCCCATCAAGGTGCGGGCCGATCGGGATTACGAATTCATCCTGACCTATCTGACCGGTCAGTACGAACAGGGTTTTCGCACCAACGAGGAGGGGGAACTCTGGTTGCTGGCAGATGGGCAGCAGACGCTCGAGGCGAACCCCTATGCCCAGGTGCTGCCCGACCCTGCCAACCAGCTGGCCTTCGATCCCGGTTTCAACTCTGCCCTGAAACAGAAACTGCTTAGCAGTCAGGGCGAGTCGGAGGCGCTGCTGATCGCCAAGGTGCCGGGTCCGCAACCGGTGGCGCTCAGTTATCGCATCGCCAACCCCGAACTGGCCAGTCTGCAACTGGTACCGGGAGCGACCCAGGATCGGCTGGTGCTGCAGGGGCTGGCAGAGGGCGAGACCACCCTCGAAATCCTGGCCGATGATCGGCAGGTGGATCAGGTACGACTGTTTGTTACCGCCCCCAAGACGGTCAGCCTCTCCTACAGCTACATCGCCTTCCCCGGCGAGCGTCAGAGCCATCTGTGGGACGACGGTGGCATCATCATGGCGGACATGAGCCGACGTTTTGCCCCCTACAACATCCGCCTCAGCTGGGTGGACAACGGCATCTTGGTGCACGAATGGGACAAGAATGGCGATGGCCAGGCCTACGAACCCAGTACTGTGGAGCTGACGGCGCCGCTGCGGGAGGGCTGGATCCCGAACGCGGAACAGGTCTTCTCCAACATCTATGTGCTGCGCGGCTACAAGGATGACAGCAGGACATGCAGCTACCAGGGGAATGGTCTCTCTGTCGGTATGGGAGCCACAGATGGTGCGCCGCGCGCTGGCTATCGATACGCCTGCCCCGGCAACGTCACCGTCCATGGGCAGTCGTTGACCCTGGCCCATGAGCTGGGCCACAACCTGGGGCTGTCGCACACGGGAGACGAGCCTTACCGGATGAGCAACATCATGACGGGAGGGCGGTTTGAGGGGGTCTTCTTCGGTTACCAGTGGCGCATCATGCACCAGACCCTTGAGGCCAGAATAGCGGCCGGTGATGCGGGGGTCAGCGAGGAGAGTGGCGAGCCTGAGTCGCCTCCGCCAGCTACCAACCAGCCCCCCCTGGCCAACGCCGGTGGCGATATGCGTACCACGGGCCCGGCCGAGCTGGTGCTCGACGGTGCCGCTTCCCGGGATCCGGAGAACGGTGCCCTGCGCTACCAATGGCGCCAGGTCGGCGGTCCGCAGGCCTCCCTGAGGGATGCGGAGCAGGCACGAGCCAGGCTGAGTCTGGGCACGGTCGCCCAGGATACCCAGCTGACGTTCGATCTCACCGTCACCGATGAGCAGGGGCTGGCGGGCGTGGACCGCGTGGTGGTGACCCACCAGGCACCACCGCCCAACCAGCCACCCGTGCTGACCGCGCTGGCTCCCGCCTCGGTGCAGTCGGGCATGCAGGTGAGCTTCACCGCCAGCGCCACCGACCCCGATGGGGATGCGCTCAGTTACCAGTGGACCGTACCAGCCGGCCTGACCGCCAGCGGCCAGAACGGTAAGACCCTGGTGGTGACAGGCCCCAACGTGGTGGCCAGCACGGATTACGATCTGACTGTCACCGTGACCGATGGCGCCCAGGATGCCCAGGGCCAGACCCGGCTCACCGTCACCCCGGCAAGCGGTGGTGAATGCAGTGCCACCGATCCGGACGCGGCCTACTGGCCGGCCTGGAGCGCCAGCACCGTCTACAACACCGATACCAAAGTGAGCCACCACCAGCTGGTCTGGCAGGCCAGGTACTGGACCCAGGGCAACGAGCCGAGCCAGACGGCGGATCAGTGGAAGCTGGTGAGCCAGGTGCAGCTCGGCTGGCATGCCGCCGTGGCCTACAGCGCCGGTGAGCTCGCCAACCACAAGGGACGCAAGTGGCAGGCCCGCTACTGGACCAAGGGCAACGAGCCCGGCAAGCACGATGTCTGGCTGGATCAGGGGGCCGCCAGCTGCAACCTATGACCATCAGGAAGGGGGCCCTGGGGCCCCATTCCTTTTTCCATTCCTGTTTCAGCCTGCGGTGATGCCGCTGTGCGGCAACCAGAACCGAGGCTCAGGTCGGGTGGTAGGACCTGGCCCCCGACGCCCATTTTGTAATGATTCCTGCAACAGGGCATGTGGACATGCCCACCACAACGAGAACCATAACAATGACAAAAACACAGTTAGCCAGCCTCATCATGGCCGCTCTGGCGAGCGGCCCCCTGTTGGCTGCCGTTCAGGCTCCCACCTCCTTGCCCTTCAATACCCAGCCACCGACCAACGATCTGCAAGGATCCCTGGCGGCGCAGGTTCAATTCGCCCAGAGCCAGATCCTGCCGGCCCATGTCGCCGAAGGGGACAGCCAGCCCAGGCTGACCGCCCTGCGCAAGAGCCTGCTGCTGGTCAGGCCGCTGCAAGCCGAGACCGGCGTGCCCATGACGGTGACGGCGCGAGATGGCGCCGGGCAGACCCTCGGGACGCTTAGCCTCAACCCGCCCGAGCAGTTGCCGAAGACGGCCTATTACCTCGATGGTTCGCCGGAAGAGGGGGTCGACTTCACCCCGGCGGCGGGAACCACCAATGTCATCAGCAGCAGTGCCGAGCTGGCCCGGCTGGATGATGCCACGGCGAGCTTGCTGCGGGATCGCCTGGGGCAGCATGCCCTGGTGGAGGTGAAGACCGCCGATGGCCGATGGGTCAGGGATATCTATCTGCCGGAGGGGATCGCCCTGGAAGGCAAGATGGTGCGTGCGAGTTCCAATGCCGGTTACAACTCGACGGTGCGCTACAGCGGCCGCCAGGTGACGCTCTCCCGCGGTCAGACCCTGCAGTTCAAGTTCGTCGGGGGTCAGTGGATCCGTGACGGGGAGCTCGAGAACAACGGCATCCGCTATGCGACCGACGCCTGGAGCGTGGTGCTGCCGGCGGAGTGGATCCGGCCAGGCCTGAGTCTGCAGTTCAATCAGGGAAGCCTCAGCGGCGAGCTGACGGATCTCGCCATCGGTGCCCCGAGCGAGCTGCTCATCCACACCATAGACCTCGGCATGCTGACCACCCCCCGGGATCAGTTTGCCTTCGCCAGGGATCCCGAAGCCCATCGCGAGTACTTCCAGACGGTGCCGACCAGCCGGCTGATCGTCAGCCAGTATGCTCCCCTGTCGCTGCCGGAGGTGATGCTGCCAAACGGTACCCTGCTCACCGACTTCGATCCCGGCCAGGGGGGCTGGCACGAGGGCACCATGCGCCAGCGCATCGGCAAGGAGCTGATCTCCCACGGGATAGACAATGCGAACTACGGCATCAACAGCACGGCCGGCGAGGGGGAGAGCAGCCATCCCTATGTGGTGGCTCAGCTGGCGGCCCATAACAGCCGTGGCAAGTACGCCAACGGCATCCAGGTGCACGGCGGGTCGGGCGGGGGCGGCATAGTCACTCTCGACAGCTCCCTTGGCAACGAGTTCAGCCACGAGGTGGGCCACAACTATGGTCTCGGCCACTATGTCGGCGGCTTCCAGGGCTCGGTGCACCGCAGCGCCGAGGCGGTCAATTCGAGCTGGGGCTGGGACGGGGATCGCAATCGCTTCATTCCCAACTTCGGCGCCAGCCGCAGCGGCCAGAGCGCCTGTCTCGACGGCCAGTGCCAGGCGCCTTTCGAGGGCCACCCGTTCGGTTTCGATGCCATGGCGGGTGGCTCGCCCTTCTCCGGCTTCAACCGCTTCACCCTCTACACCCCGAACTCGGCCGCCATCATCCAGCGCTTCCTCGAGAGCAAGGCGGTGTTCGATGCCGCTTCCCCGACCGGATTCAGCAAGTGGGATGCCGCCACCGCCACCATGGTGCCCTACCAGCACAGGGTGGAGCAGCTGGAGCAGATAAATGCGTCCATCAAGGATCTGGGCGAGGCGACGCTGGCGGCCCTGCTGGCGGAGTATGATCTGGTCAAGGTAGTCATGTGGGACGGCAACTGGACGCGCAACATCCAGGCGCCCCCTGCCGCCGCCGGGAATGCGGGGCGCATCCTGACCGTGGAGCACGGCGCCGGCTACAACAGCATCCTCTTCATCAACGGCCAGCCGATCACCGTCTCCCGCGGTTTCAAGAAGAGCTACACCTCGGACGGCAGCCGCTGGAACGAAGGGCCTGTGGTGGATACTCGGGTGGCACGCAAGCCGCAGGCATTCGGGGTGCCGGTGACGACCCTGGTGGGCTATTACGATCCTCGCGGGCTGTTGCCGAGCTACCTCTATCCGGCTCTGCACGGCGCTTATGGCTTCGGCTATGGGGATGACGGCGAGCGGATCGGGGCGGGGGATTGCCAGCTGCAGGTGGAGACCCGGGAGGGCTTGCTGCACTTCCGGCTGGCCAATCACCGGCTCAATGCCGGCGTGATGAACAAGTTCCATGTCAATGTGCCCACGGCCAGCGAGCCACGGGGCGCCGCCGTGATCTGCGCCGCCGGGACCCAGGTTCAGAGGACTATCTCGGCGCCGGCAGTGGATCTCTCCTTCACCGTCAACGGGCGCCCGCTCGAGTAAGGGGGTCGCGCCTTCGTTGCCGGGGGAGGGCACATCGCCATTGGCGAAGAAGCAAAAAAAAAGGCCCGTATGGGCCTTTTTTCATGAAAATCAGAGGGGCTTTTGCCACAGGCTCAGCAGCAGATCCTGCTCGAGCTCGTCCGGCCCCTGGTGGGTGAAGGCGTGACGCTGCTCACCGCCGGCACGCCAGCCGAGGCGACTGGTTTCCAGCACATGGGCGCGCAGAGCCTGATCCATGGTCATGGAGAACTGGCAGCGTTGCCGCTCAACGGGGACTAGCCCGGCCAGGGCTGGCCAGCTGAGGGGGTGCTCCATGCTCACCGGGTTGAGGCTGACCCTCAGCTGCCACTGGTGGCGCGGGCCGGGTTGCAGGTGGAGCAGGTAGCCGCCCGGGGTCAGCAGGCTGACCAGCAGCTCTGTCTTGATCTTGAGGTCGTTGACCAGCAGCACCTGGGCGGAGCCGGCCAGCAGCGGTGCCTTGGCCGGATCGGCGATGACGAAATGGCCGTCGGGTTGTGCCTTGTTGGCGGCGAAGATGGCGTTCTTGGCCAGATCGAAGCCGCCAAATTGCCAGCCCGGCAGGCGCTCTGCCAGGGCGCGGCAGTAGTACCCCTCACCACAGCCGAGGTGGATCAGCTCGCGCTCGCCGAGTGGCGCCAGCAGGGCCGCCATGGCCTCCACCAGGGGCAGCTGGTGTCCCTGCTCCAGGAAGCGGCGCTTGGCACGCAGCAGGGCCCGGCTGTCGCTGTCCTTGGGATCCTTCTTGCCCGGGATGAGATCCAGATAACCTTCCGGGGCCGGATCGAAATGGTGTTTGTTGTCGCAATAGACCCCGCGGGAGGCTTCATGAAGATGCAGGGGGCTGCGGCACAGGGGACATTGAAGATGCATACACACTCGCTTGGTTGAGGCCGGGGAAGGGCGTGCGGGATTATAGGGGAGGAGATCAGAAAAGGCTGCCGTGGCAGCCTTTTTTATCCAACGGCCCTGTGCTGAGCCGTCGGGGAACCCGGTCAGCGGGTGCCAAACACCACTATGGTCTTGCCGTGGGCCGAGATGAGCTCCTGCTCTTCCAGCATCTTGAGGATGCGGCCGACGGTTTCGCGGGAGCAGCCGACGATCTGGCCTATCTCCTGGCGGGTGATCTTGATCTGCATGCCATCCGGATGGGTCATGGCGTCCGGCTGCTTGGCCAGGTTCAGCAGGGTCTGGGCAATCCGGCCGGTCACGTCCAGGAAGGCGAGGTTGCCGACCTTCTGGCTGGTGTGCTGCAGGCGCTTGGCCATCTGGCCGGAGAGGCGCAGCAAGATGTCCGGGTTGACCTGGATCAGCTGGCGGAACTTCTTGTAGGAGATCTCGGCGACTTCACAGGCGCCTTTGGCACGTACCCAGGCGGAACGCTCCGGATTCTCGTTCTCTTCGAACATCCCCATCTCGCCCAGGAAATCCCCCTGATTCAGGTAGGAGAGGATCATCTCCTTGCCCTCGTCATCCTTGATCAGGACGGCGACTGTACCCTTGACGATGTAGTAGAGGGTTTCCGCTTTTTCACCGGCGTGAATAAGGGTGCTCTTGGCGGGATACTTATGAATGTGGCAATGCGACAAGAACCACTCCAGGGTGGGATCGCTTTGCGGTTTGCCAATGATCATGAGACTTCCTCTGTAGTGTCATTTTTATGGACTGTGCGTCCAGGCAAGTTGCCAAGCTTGCCATTCCTTAGTCTTTGGTCGCAGTAGAATAAGAGCCTTTGTCTGTGCTGACAAGGCTTTGGGACTTTGGTGTCCATCTGTGTGCATCGATCTGCTGCGCCATCCGGGCCATTCTAGGCAAGAAGGGGGGAAGATATGTTGATTTCGATCTATTTCCTTCAGGGTCTGCCACGGTTTCGGAACAAGTCGCGGCGCCGGGGCGAGGCGGTCATGAAACCGGGGGTGGCGCAACGTGACGGGGCATGTGCCACTCGACCCCTGCTTGAGGTATGCTATGGGCGTCAGAATCGTCGTCATTGAGAGGAAATGTGAGATGAAAGCCAAGGTCAGCTGGGTGGAAGGCATGAAGTTTGTGGGCGAGAGCGAGTCCGGTCATCAGGTGACGCTGGACGGCGCCAACCCGGGCGAAGGTGCCAGCCCGATGGAGATGATCCTGCTGGCCGTCGGTGGGTGCAGCTCCATCGACGTGGTCTCCATTCTGGAGAAGGCGCGCCAGTCCGTGACTGCCTGTCATGTGGAGCTGGAAGGGGAGCGTGCCGACTCAGTGCCCCGGGTGTTCGAGAAGATCCATCTCAAGTTCGTCGTGACCGGCAAGGGGTTGGCCGAGAAACAGGTTGCCCGCGCGGTCGACTTGTCGATGGAGAAGTATTGTTCCGTTTCCCTGATGTTGGAAAAAGCGGTAGAAATTACCCATAGTTATCAAATCGTTGAAGCTTGATAGTTGTAGTTTGTCCCGTCGATAACGCCATGACATAAGGAAAGTGCGATGAAAAAGATAATGATGTTGCTTCCCCTGTTCGGGCTGGCTGCCTGCAGCATGCCGCAGCCGACCCAGTATCAGTACAGCCAGTATCAGTGCGGGGAAGAGTTGTTGGCCATCACCTATGATGCCCAGGCCGACATGGTGCAGTTCCCTTATGCCGGGGTCTATCACAAGCTGGGTCGCATCGAGTCACCCAAAGAGACTGCCAGCTATTCCGATGGGGTGACCACCTTCTCCCATCAGGAAAAACAGGCCACCCTGGTCAAGAACGGCGTGACCCTGCTGACCTGCGAACTGAAGTAATCCTCATGCCGTGCAACGGCGTGTATCCACAACGGCCTGCTTGAAGCAGGCCGTTGTGTTATGGGGCTCATTGGGCGGGCAGGGAGCCGAGGAGCTGAGCGGCGAGCTGCTGGCTCAGCTGGCTGCGCTCGTCCTCGGCGATGGGCACGTCGCTGGCGAGCTGGATGGCGCTGCTCCAGACGCTTTGCTGGGTGCGCCTGTCGATCAGCAGTATGGCCAGGGTGCCCTTGCGGGCATCGGCGGCGGCATTCAGCCCTGGGGTCATGCCGATGCGGGAGAATATCTCCCCATCGCTCATGTCCTGGCTGCCCGCCACTCCGATGGCGACCCAGACGTCGGCCTCATCGAGGGGCACGCTGCGCCAGCCCTTGCCGTCGAGCGTCTGGGTGACGGCCTGCTGCACCGGCTCCAGCCAGGGGGCGGCGCTGTTGCCCGCGTACTGGAACTGCTCCGCCAGCGCATAGCGTGGCGTCGCCCCGTAGGCCCAGTTGTCTGCCGGACGGACCACCATGGTGCCCGTCTCGACCGTGGGGGCGGCGGGGCCAGTGCTGCAACCGCCCAGCAGGGCTGCCAGCGTGAATGAGAGAAGTGCACCGCGCATCATAAGCTCCTTGGCTCAGGTGATCTTGCCGGTTTCTAACAGTTGCTGGATCAGGGGACGCAGGATCAGCTCCATCGCGAAACCCATCTTGCCCCCCGGCACCACTATGGTGTTCATTCTGGACATGAAGGCCCCGTCTATCATCGACAGCAGGTAGGGGAAGTCCACCTGCTTGATGCCCCGAAACCGGATCACCAGCATACTCTCGTCCAGGCTGGGTATCACCTTGGCGCTGAAGGGGTTGGAGGTGTCCACCGTCGGCACCCGCTGGAAGTTGATGTGGGTACGGGAGAACTGCGGTGTGATGAAGTTGATGTAGTCATCCATGGAGCGGACGATGGAGTCGGTCACCGCCTCGCGGGAGTGGCCGCGCTCCGAGGTGTCGCGAATGAGCTTCTGGATCCACTCCAGGTTGACGATGGGCACCACGCCGATGAGAAAGTCCACGTGACGGGCCACGTTGTGTTCGCCGGTCACCACGCCGCCGTGCAGCCCTTCGTAGAACAACAGGTCCGTCTCCCCCGGCAACGCCTGCCAGGGGGTGAAGGTGCCCGGCATCTGGTTGAAGGGGACCGCCTCGTCGAAGCTGTGCAGGTAGCGCCGGTACTGGCCGCTGCCACTCTGGCCGTACTCCTGGAAAAAGGATTCCAGCAGGCCGAAGTCGTTGGCCTCGGGGCCGAAGTAGCTGATGTGGCGTCCCTGCTCGCGCGCCTTGCGGATCGCCACGTCCATCTCTGGCCGCGTATAGCGGTGAAAACTGTCCCCCTCGACCACGGCCGCCTTGTATCCGAGCTGATGGAACATGGAGCGGAAGGCGTTGGTGGAGGTGGAGGTGCCGGCACCGGAGGAACCGGTAACCGCAATGATGGGATGCTTGGCCGACATAGAATTCTCTCTTCCTTGGGAGTTCCGTTATAAAGGCAGGTTCAAAGTGCGGTCAAGTGCAGCCTTGCTGCGCGGGCGGCATCATGAGCACCCATGCCCCCGGCTGCTGGCCTCCATCGGCGCCGCGGCAGTCGGCGAGGGAGGCAAAACAAGCCTGTTCGAAGCGCCTGTCTCATCGGGCGAGCCGCCCATCTGTCCCCTGAACTGAACGCCGCACTCGGCAAGGCCCGGGCCGGGCACTGTTCAGCTCGCGTTCCTTCTCTTGTGTCACTCTGCCGGAGAGTCGTCCCTCGGCGCATTGCTCAAATGCGTCTTGGGTACGACGTTGACGCTCTCGTGCAACTCGCTGTAGACGAGCACGGCACTACCTTGTAGTAATTGTTGTCTGACCTCTTCAACCTTGTCGGCCAGGCTGACATCCTGTTCGCCGTATTCGGTGCCTTCTTGCAGGACGAAATGTTCGAGCAGGTTGTTGAGGGTGTCTGGATCCAGTTCTTGCCAGGGGATAATCATGATTTCATCTTCAGTCAAAGCGATGCGGATATTGTCGGTGTCTGACCGGCAAGCGCAAGGAGTTTATCTGGACCTGAGCGAGGGTTCTCATGGCATCAGCTGAACAGCGTCGCCCAAGCAGTGAGTTTGACCATCACCTTTACGATGCGCGTCGCCGTGCCCTGAGCGCCGGGCTGCGCTGGTTCTGGGCCATCAACCAGCTGGCGATCCTCTTTCTGCTTGCGCGTTTCTATATCTATCAGGATGCCCGCCTGGTGGCGATCGAGGGGCTGCCCTGGCGGTATGAGTGCCAGCTAGCCCTGGTGCTGGTGGCGAGCGTGCTGCCGCCTTTGGGCTGGCGCTGGTTCTCTCGTCAGGGAGCGCCGAGATGGCAGCCCTGGCTCTGGGGTTGCGCCATGTTGTGGGGACTGGCCTGGGCGATGACGGCCTATGCCATCGCCACCATAGAACTCAGAGGGGGCTTCAGCCTGGCATTCAACATCGTCAGCCTGTTGCTGCTGACGGCCCTGATCGCCTTCTACAGCGAGTGGCGCGTCTTCTATTGCCTGAGTGCCCCGCCTCTGCTCTTCCTGCTGTTCGAGGAACGCTGGGTGATACTACCGTCCGGCACCGTTCACTGGCTGGCGGCCATGTGTCTGCTGATCGTCCTGGAGACGGGGCGGCGGATGCTCAACGGCTGGTTCGAGCTGGCGGTGTCGCGCGAATATGACAACCTGATGCTGGCACGCAAGATGGACGCCATGGCCCATCGGGATCCCCTGACCGGGCTCGCCAACCGCCGCCACTTCGATCAGGTCTGCAAACAAGCCATCGCCCAGGGAACGACGCTGGAGACACCGCTCACCGTGATCCTGCTGGATGTGGATTTTTTCAAGCGATACAACGACCACTACGGCCATCAGGCGGGGGATGAGTGCCTGATCCTGGTGGCCGAGTGTCTGGAGGAGAGCGTGCGGGAACCCGGCGATCTGGTGGCCCGTTACGGCGGGGAGGAGTTTGTGGTGTTGCTGCAGGAGACGACGCTGGCCGGTGGTCAGGAGGTGGCGGAGCGCATTCGCGCCACCCTGGCGGCCCGGGCGCTGCCCCACGAGGGCTCCGACGTGGCTCCCCATCTCACCCTGAGCCAGGGGATAGCCCAGTGGCGTCCGGGGGAGAGCCTGGTCATGCTGCTCGAGCGGGTGGACGGCGCCCTCTATGAAGCCAAGGGGGCAGGACGCAACGGCTACCGCCTGGCGTCCTGAGTCTGCTCCCGCAGCCACTGGCTGATCCGCTCCTCCAGCCAGAAGCGGGGTCGCCAGGGGGTACCGTGCAGGAAGCCCACGTGGCCACCGCGCCGGCTCAGCTCGTAGCGCACCATGGGGGAGAGCTGCTCCGGTCTGGGGATCACGGCCCCGGTCATGAAGGGATCGTCGGCGGCGTGGATGATCAGGGTCGGGATGGTGATGCGCGCCAGGAGATCAAGGCCGGAGCAGGTCTGATAGTAGTGGTCGGCGCTGTCGAAGCCATGGAGCGGGGCCGTGACCTGTTCGTCGAAGTCGCGCAGGGTGGCGATGCGGCTCACCTGCTCCGGTTGCCAGCGGGACTGGGCCGCGGCCTGATGGCGGATCTTGCTCTGCAGATTGGCCCTCATGGTGCGCAGCAGGTAGCTCTGATACACCCGTGAGAACCCCTGATTGACCCTGTCGGCGCAGCTCGCCAGTTGCAGCGGCGCCGAGATCACCACGGCGGCGGTGAGTTCATCCGGACAGGCCCGCGCCAGCAGATTGACCAGCATGTTGCCCCCCAGGGAGTAGCCGATGGCGATCAGCGGCTTGCCGGGGAAACGGCGGCCCAGCTCGGCGATCAGCGCCTCTGCATCCTCGATGGCGCCGGAGTGATAGGCCCGCAGCAGGCGGTTCGGCTCGCCGCTGCACCCCCGAAAATGCATCAGCACGGCGTCGTTTCCCTGCCGCTGCAGATGGGCAAACAGTCCCTTGGCATAGTGGGAGTGGATGCTGCCCTCCAGACCGTGAAACAGCACCAGCAGCGGCCGCTCATCCGGGCTGATGGCCCCGCTCCAGGCGAGATCGACGAAATCCCCATCCGCGAGTTCGAACCGTTCAGGGATGAAGCGGGCCGGCGCGCGGCGCAGCCACTTCGGCAATATGGTTTGCAGATGGGCATTGCGGGCCCACCAGGGGGCGTGGAAGTGGCTTTCTGTCAGCATGCAACGACTCGGGGCAGCAGAAGAGGAAACGGGCGGCGAGCCCAGGGCCCGCCGCGGTATCAGGCGGGCAGGCGGTCGTGGTGTTCGGCGCCGCGCAGCATGGCCTGGATCAGCTCGTTGGCTTCAAACTTGGTCAGTGCCTCGTGGGCGCCGACCTGATGGGCCCGCTCCACGCTGATCTCGCTGGAGAGGGAGGTGTGCAGAATGATGTAGGCCTCCGCCAGCCTGGGATCGCTCTGCACCTCGAAGGCCAGCTCGTAGCCGTCCAGCCCCGGCATCTCTATGTCGCTCACCAGGATGTCGATCCGGCTGCCCTGGGCGACCCTGGCCTGCATCAGGCTGAGGGCATCGCGCCCGTTGGTGCACACCTCGTAGGGAATGTTGATGTAATCGAGGGCCGCCATCAGCTGGCGGCGGGCGACGGAGGAGTCGTCCACCAGCAGGATCCGCATCGGCTTGAGCCGCTCGCGCTGCACATCGGTCAGCACGGGGTAGAGGTGGCTGGGATCGTCCGGATAGACCCGGGACAGGATCAGCTCCACGTCCAGCAGCTGGATCAGCTGATCCCCCACCTTGGTCACCCCGGTGACGAAGACGTTCTGCCCGAGGGAGGGGGGCGGCGGCTCTATGTCGCGCCAGTTGCACTCGGTGATCTTGTCGATGCCCCGCACCAGGAAGCCCACCAGGGTGCGGCGGCAATCCGTGATGATGATGAAGCAGCTGGGCATCTCCTCCCGGCTGATGGGGCGATAGCCCACCGCCATCGCCATGTCGATCACGGGGATGGTGGTGCCCCGCATGCTGGCCGCCCCGAGCACGGTCGGGTGCGAATGGGGCAGGGCGGTGAGCTGGGTGTAGGGGACTATCTCCTTCACCTTGAGGGTGCCGATGGCGAAGGATTGCCTGGCTGAGAGGTGAAACAGCAACATGCCCTGGGATTGGTTGGCCTTGCTCGTCATGGCGGATGTCCTGTTGATCTAATCGGTGACGGTCAATCTGGTGTTCAGCATAGAGGATGGTGACCAGGATGATGCCGTTGTTATTAACGGTTATTAGCGACCGCGAGCCGCAAAACTGGACCCTGTCACCCTTATTTATTTTCTCGTCCGGTTCACTGGGCGGAGGCCACCGCCTCCAGCGTCAGCCCGAGCCAGAGCTGGCACGCCTGCGCCAAAGCCTGTTCATCCCGGTAGCCGAGCTTTGCCACGACCTGGGCCGGCTTGCTGCCACTTCTGAGCAGGCGTACCCCCTGCAGCAACTGCCACTGGGCACCGAGCGCATCGGCCGCCAGGGCGGGATCCTCGATGCCCCGCTGGGCGAGGCAAGCCTGCCAGGCCGCGGCGCTGCCTTCCGACTGGCTGGCCAGGGCGCGCCAGGCGGCTTGCAGCGGCTGATCCGCCTGCGCCAGGATGGCACAGGCCTGCAACTCGTCCCCGATGACCCGCAGCCGGTGGCCATAGGCCTCTTGCCAGTCACGGGGCCTGGACCAGCTGGCCAGGCTGTCCAGCAGGGCGTCCATCAGCGGGGTGGGTTGCAACCAGCCAGCCTGGGCCGGTTGCGTCACCCGCACCGAGCAGGTCAGCAGATCATGCTGACAACCCGCCAGGGGAGTGAAGGCGGCGAGGGCATCGGCGCACAGCCAGAAGTGGCTGCCCGCCGTCAGCAACAGCTCATGGGAGCCGAGTCTCAGCAGCGCCGCGCCCCGGGTGACGCGCAGCAACTGACCCAGAGGGGAGCGTTTGCGGGGGCCGACCTGCAGGCAAGGAGTGGAAAAATGCTGATATTCGATGGCGTGATGCATGTAAAAACCCTGATATGATGCTGCCTGGAGGTAACAAAAATGGAAACCAGACGTAAAAAGCGCTTCATTGCCGGTGCGGTTTGCCCGGCGTGCGGCAAGATGGACACCATGATGCTGTATATGGAGCATGGAGTCGAGAAGGTGACCTGTGTCGACTGCGGGGATACCCAGGTGCAGACCCAGGCCGAGGTGGACAAGGCGACCCGGGAGGCCGAACAGGTCATAGGGGTCTTTCGTCCCGAGTGACCTACCGCCGGATGGCCGGGGTGGACCGAGTCATCCGCGAGGCCGAACAGGTCATTGGGGGCTTTAGTTCCCAGTAACCTACTGCCGGCGGGCCGGGGTGGACCGGGTCATCCGCGAGGCCGAACAGGTCATAGGGGTCTTTCGTTCCCAGTGACCTACCGCCGGATGGCCGGGGTGGGCCGAGTCATCCGCGGGGCCGAACAGGTCATAGGGGTCTTTTGTTCCCAGTGACCTACCGCCGGATGGCCGGGGTGGACCGGGTTATCCGCGAGGCCGAACAGGTCATAGGGGTCTTTCGTCCCGAGTGACCGACCGCCGGATGACCGGGGTGGACCGGGTCATCCGGGAGGCCGAACCGCTGATAAAGGTGTTTCGCCTCCAGTGAGGGGCCTCTTGATAATACCCGGGGTGGGGCAAGGCTCGTTCTGGACTGCTGACTTTTTCAGCATGGCGGAGCGGGGCAGATCATATGCTTGGCCACCTTTTTAAGGTATTCTGGGCCCGTTTTTTTCTATCCGCAGGATCCCTGACATGAAAGTAGCTCCCCTGAGCGTGGTTACGCTGGAATACACGGTCACCGACGAACACGGTGAAGTCATCGACACCACTGTCGGTAAAGAGCCTCTGGTGTATCTGCACGGTACCCGTTATCTGGTCTCCGGCCTCGAAGCCGAGCTGGAAGGCCGCAGCGTGGGCGAGGCGTTCGACGTCACCCTGACGCCGAGCCAGGCCTATGGCGAGTATGACGAGAACCTGGTGCAAGAAGTGCCCGGCGAGCTGTTCGATGGCATGGAAGTGTCTGAAGGGGATACTTTTGTGGCAGAGACCGATGATGGCCACCGTCCGGTGACCGTCATCGAAGTCTCCGAAGAGTTCATCAAGGTGGATGGCAACCATCCGCTGGCCGGTGTGACCCTGGGCTTCAAGGTCGAGATCAAGGACGTGCGTGCCGCCACCGCCGAAGAGCTGGCTCACGGCCACGTGCACGGTGCCGGTGGCTGCGGTCACGATCATGGCCATGACCACGGTCACGATCACGACCATGACCACGGCGGTTGCTGCGGCGGTCACGGCCACGATCACGGTCATGACCACGGCGACGAGCAGGGTCACGGCGGTTGCTGTGGCGGCGGTGGTTGCGGTGGCAAGGGCCATCACCACTGATCTGCCGACTGGCAAGATGAAAAAACCCGCTGCGTGCGGGTTTTTTTATGGCGGCGCACTCAGTAGTGCGGGGGCGGCGTCTCTTCGGCCATGCTGGCGATCTGGCTCGGCTGCACGCTCTGCAGCTTGTCCACCAGCAGCTGGATCTGATGCTTGAGCCGGTCGAGTTCACGGCCCTGGGTGGTCACCTCCTCGTTGAGCTGCTCCACCGTGTATTCGGCATAGGCGAGACGGCTTTCCAGGGTCTCGAGACGATCGTTAACTTGCTGACTCATGGGCCTTTTGGTCCTTACTTGATAGTCCAGATTTCGGCCAGGCCACTGGAGCTGGCGCTGACGAGGTGGCCATTGTCGCGCAAAGCCACGCCATAGACCACAGCGCTCGGTGGTTTCACCTTGGGATGAGGCGAGACGCGCCAGCTTTGCAGCAGGCTGCCATCGCTCACCCGCCACAGGGAGAGCTGGCGTGAGGGGGCGCCGGTGACGAGCCAGTCGCCATCCTTGACGAACCGCGCGCTGGTGTAGACCTCGAAGCGGTGATCGAACTGCAGCCGGCTCACCTCCTTGCCAGTCTTGAGATCCCAGATGCTGGCCTGACGGCTGTCGGCGGTGAAGGCGAAGCGCCCCGCCGGATCCAGTCTCGCCATCACCACCCGGCCGGCGTGGTTGAAACGCCACACCACCTGGCCGCTGCGGGTATCCCACAGATAGGCGCTGTAGTCGTTGCCGCCGGTGAGGGCGTAGCGGCCATTGGCGGAGAGATCCACGGTGTTGACCTGCTCGGTATGGCCGAGGAACTGCAGCCTGCGCCCGGTGCGGGTATCCACCAGCTCCGCCTTGCCATCTTCGCGGCCGATCAGCACCAGACGGCCATCGGCCGAGAGTGCCGCATCCCTCAGGCTGGATTCAGGAAGCGAATAGTAGCCTTGGGAGCGACCATCTTGCAGGCGCCAGATGGCAAAGGTGCGCTGGGTGGCCGTGATGGCGTGGCTGTCGCCCGGGGAGAAGCGGGTGAGGGTGACGAACTCTTCCTGGTCCTCGCTCTGACGCCAGCGCCAGCGCTCCTTGCCCTGTTCCAGATCCCAGACCACTGTGCCCTGGCCCAGGCTGGAGACGATGGCCTGCTTGCCGGAACTGGCGAGATCCGCACTCAGCAAGCCCTGGTTGGCGAGGCGGATCTGCTGGCCGGGAAGTGAGCTCTGTTCGCACCCTGTCAGCATCAGGCAGATACCGATGAGATAAATGGCACTTTTGATCATTTTTCCTGTCTCATGCTTTCGTTACCTGCGATCACGGCGTTAGTATAAGGCGCTTATCACGATAAACCTCTCATTTCACGAAGGAACCGAGAGCGGTATTTAGAGTTTTGGAGAAACTGATGAACAATTTTCTGAAGGTGTCCCTGTTGGCTGCGGCCGTTGCCGTGAGTCTGACTGCTTGCCAAAAAGATGAGAAGCCTGCTGCCAATACCGCAGAGGTCAAGGCAGAAGCCAGCAAGCCGGCAGAGGCCCCCAAGGCAGCAGCCAAGAGCTTTGAAGAGCAATCCGGCTATGCGATCGGCCTCTCCATGGGTCGTTATATCGCCAACACCCTGGAACGTCAGCAGGAACTCGGCATCAAGCTGGACAACAGCGTCATCCTCAAGGGGGTGACCGACGGTCTGGGCAAGGAAGCCAGCATGACTGACGAGGAGATCCAGAAGGTCCTGCAGGAATACGACGCCAAGATCAACGAGCTGACCAAGGCCAAGGCTGACAAGGATGCGGTGGAAAACCTGAAGAAGGGTGAAGAGTACCTGGCCGCCAACGCCAAGAAAGAGGGCGTGAAGAGCACCGAATCCGGCCTGCAGTATCAGGTCGAGAAGCTGGGTGACGGCGCCAAGCCCAAGGCCACCGACATCGTCAAGGTACACTACACCGGCACCCTGACCGATGGCACCAAGTTCGACAGCTCCGTCGATCGTGGCGAGCCGGCTACCTTCCCGCTCAACCAGGTGATCCCGGGCTGGACCGAAGGCGTGCAGCTGATGCCGGTCGGTTCCAAGTTCAAGTTCTTCCTGCCGTCCAAGCTGGCCTATGGCGAGCACGGTGCAGGCTCCATCCCGGCCAACGCCGTGCTGGTATTTGACGTCGAGCTGCTGGCCATCGAAAAGCCGGCTGCCGATGGCGCCGATGCGAAGAAATAAGCAGTCAATGCGATGAAAACGGCTCCCCTGGGAGCCGTTTTTACTTGTGTCGCGCCAGTATGGGCGAGAGAAAGCTGGGGGGGCCGTCTTGAGTGTGTGGCGGCTAGCCCCCAGAATAGACAACAAAATCAATCGCAAGGATGGATCTCGTGGCTGAAAGCAAACCCCGTGTCCTGCTGGTGGAAGATACCCGCAGTCTGGCCGTCGTCTATGAGCAGTACCTGGTTCAGGATGGCTATGAGGTGCTGCTGGCCGATTGTGGCCAGCAGGCACTGGCGCAGTTGCTGGCCAGCCCGCCTCCCGTTGTGCTGCTCGACCTCGAACTGCCCGACATGTCCGGCATGGCGATACTGCAGCAGATCACCGAGCAGCAACTGCCCTGCTCGGTGGTGGTGATCACCGCCCACGGCTCGGTGGACGTGGCGGTGGAGGCGATGCGCTGCGGTGCCTTCGATTTCCTGACCAAGCCGTTCGACGGCAAGCGGCTGTGCGCCACCGCCCGCAACGCCTACAAGCATCAACAGCTCAGCTCGCTGGTGGCCCAGTATCGGGAGAACTTCGAGCGCAGCTCCTTTGCGGGCTTCATCGGCGCCTCCATGGCGATGCAGGCTGTCTATCGCATCATAGAGAGCGCGGCGCCGAGCAAGGCGACCGTCTTCATCACGGGGGAGAGCGGCACCGGCAAGGAGGTCTGTGCCGAGGCCATCCATCAGTGCAGCCCGCGCCGGGATCAGCCCTTCATCGCACTCAACTGCGCCGCTATTCCCCACGATCTGATGGAGAGCGAGATCTTCGGTCATGTGAAGGGAGCCTTTACCGGCGCCCAGGGGGATCGCAAGGGGGCGGCCAGCCTGGCGGACGGTGGCACCCTCTTCCTCGACGAGATCTGCGAGATGGATCTCGACCTGCAGAGCAAGTTGCTGCGCTTCATCCAGACCGGTACCCTGCAGCGGGTTGGCAGCGGCAAGGTGGAGACGGTGGATGTGCGCTTTGTCTGCGCCACCAACCGGGATCCCCTGGTGGAGGTGAAGGCGGGGCGTTTTCGCGAGGATCTCTACTACCGGCTGCACGTGATCCCGCTCTCCCTGCCCCCCCTGCGCGAGCGCGGCGAAGACATACTGCTGCTGGCTCGCGACCTCCTGCTGCGATATGCCAAGGAGGAGCACAAGCGCTTCCGGGATTTCGATGCCGACGCCGTGCGGGTGCTGCTCGATTACCCCTGGCCCGGCAACGTGCGCGAGCTGCAGAACGTGGTGCGCAACATAGTGGTGCTCAACGATCGCGAACTGGTGAGCAAGGATATACTGCCACCGCCGCTCAACGGCGGCCGTGCGCTTGCGGTGCCCGCTGCTGTTGAGGCGACCCACGAGATCCTGGCCGAGCCCGTGCCGACCCCGCTGCCGGTACGCCCGCTCTGGCTGGTGGAGAAGGAGGCCATAGAGCAGGCCATCGCCAGCTGTGACGGCAACATCCCCAAGGCGGCGGCGCTGCTGGAGATCAGTCCCTCGACCATTTATCGCAAGAAGCAGGGGTGGGAAGAGGCGAGCCTGGCTTAAGGCTTAAGGCTCAAGCACGGCTGGGCTCAGGTCTTTCCTTATCTGTCGCAAGAGGCAGGGCTGGGAAGAGGCGAGCCTGGCTTAAGGCTTAAGTACGTACGGCTGGGCTCAGGGCTTCCCTTATCTGTCGCAAGAGGCAGGGTCGGGAAGAGGGGGGGCTGGCCTGAGTGACGGGCGGCGCGGGCCGCCCGCTCTTTTTGTGATCCGCCGTCAGAGCTTGGCGAGGCGCTTGAGCCTGGCCAGCCGCTCCGCCTCGTTGGCCTGCAGCCAGCTATCCCGCGAGAGCAGGAACCAGGCGCGGGCGAAGTATTCGGGGGCGGCCGGATCGTCCAGCATCAGGCCGTTCTCCCCCAGCTCCTCGAACACATAGCCATCTTCCGGCGCGCTGGCCTCGGCCATGTCGGCTTTCAGCTGGCTCAGCTCGGCCATCGCCTGTTCGTGCCATCCCTGGGCCCGGCTCAGCCGTGCCAGGCTCCAGCGGGCGATAAAGGCCTTGCTCTGGTTGTTGTGCTGCTGGTGCCAGGCCAGGCACTTCTGCTGGCAGGCTCTGGCTTCATCGAGGCGTCCCAGCTCGAACAGGGTCCAGCCCTGATTGTTGTAGAGGCTGGGCAGCCAGCCGCGCACCTTATCGTCGGTACTGCGTTCGGCCAGGTCCATGGCCAGTTGATGCCAGCGGCTCTGCTCCTCCAGCGGGGCGGCGATGGCCACCATGTGGGCCGCATCTATGGCGAGTCCAGTCTCCCCCAGCTTGAGCCCGAGTTGCCACCCCTGCTCGAACAATGTCCTGGCGCTGGCCTTGTCGCCGGCGGAGTTGAAGGTCCGCCCCCGCTCCAGCAAGGCGCGCAGCCGTGCTCGCGGGGTGGTGTCGGTGAGGCGGGGTTCTATCTCGTCGAGCAACTGGTGCGCCTGTGCAAACTGGCGCTGCAGGGAGTGGGTGCGGGCCAGCTGGGTCAGCAGCTCCAGCTCGTATTGCAGGTCGTCCTGCGCCTCTTCGAGCAGGCGTCGAAAACGCAGGGCCGTGGCGGCGGGATCCTTGTAATCCCACTGCGCCATGAAATCGGGCGGATTGTTCATCTGGCCTCCTTGCCGGTTATCCGCCCACCAAGATGCCTGAAGGCCATTGTTTGTACAAGAAAGGGAGAGCCTCTTGAGTCAATGCCAACGGCCAGCCGGTCAGTAGACCATGGCCAGGCTCATCAGCATCAGGCCGAGGGCGGCGAAGGCCCCCTCCTTGATGGCCAGGCGCGGCACCAGCGCCTTGGGCAGCGCCGGGAACAGGCAGAGCGCGAAGCCGAGCCCCGGCATCAGCCAGTGAAAGCCGGGGCTGCGCAGGCTCGGGTCTGCCGCCCCATTGATGACGATGAGCAGGATGAAGAGGGTGAAGGCGGGCAGGATAAACCAGCGGGCGTTGCCGGCGGCGACCGCTCGCAGGGGAGAGATGCGATAGAGCACCAGGGTCACGATAAAGAGGACAAGGGGGGCCAGCAGATAGAGGGGGGCCGGGTTCATGATGGGGGTCTCCAGACAACGGGGGTAAGAGTGTAAGCAGCCGGGGCGAGGGATGACCAGCGCGCCGGCCCCGGGCTGTGAGGCTGATCCCAGGGCAAAGGTTTGCCAGGCAAGGGGTCAGCGCAGCCAGATCCAGGCACAGCCAAAGGCCAGCCAGCTCAGCACCAGCAATACCCATGGCAACGGGTGCTGGCGGCTGATCTCGACAAGCTCTATCTCCTGGACCTCTTCCTCCTGCTCGCCCTGCTGTGGCTGTTTCGCCCTGGCTTGCTGCTTCTTCTGGCGGCTCGCCTCCCGGGCCCGCGCCTTCATCTGTTTCTTGTATTCGTCTATGCCCTTCTGAACCCCCTGGGCGATCAGCTGGGTCTGCTCCTTGGTCTGCCCCGGCTTCTGGTTGGCGCGGGCGATTTTCATCGCCTCCTGCTGGGTCTCGGGGGAAATCTTGTCGTACTTTGCCATTCACGGCTCTCCTTGGCATCGATTGGCGGGAAGTATGCCATAACTGTTTCCGGCAGGCTGCCATCCCTGCGGGCGAAATGAGGCGGCAGGCGATTGGCTCGTGATGAAAATATGAGGAGACAGGTTGCGTTGGTGATCACATTTGGCGGAATTTGTGAGTCACCGATGAAAAAGCGTCACATGTTGTTTGTTATATTACCGCCCGATCCTGGATAGGGTCGTCCAATAACAAAATAACAAGGTGATATGGAAATGAATTATAAATTTGTCAAAGGAACTGTCGCGCTGGCTGTGCTGGCCGCGCTGAGTGGCTGTAAAACCTCAAGCAATGAAAGCGTCGCCCCCTGCACCGAAAACATCTGCAAGCTGACCATTCTGCACACCAATGATACCCACGGTCGTTTCTGGCACAACGACAAGGGCGAATATGGCATGGCCGCCCAGAAGACCCTGGTCGAGCGCCTGCGTGGGGAGGCCAAGGCGGCTGGCAGCGAGGTGCTGGTGCTCTCCGGTGGCGACGTCAACACAGGGGTGCCGGAGTCCGATCTGCAGGATGCCGAGCCGGACTTCATGGCCATGAACAGCATCCGCTACGATGCCATGGCGGTGGGCAACCACGAGTTCGACAACCCCCTGAGCATCCTCGAGAAACAGCGTGAGTGGGCCAAGTTCCCCATGATCTCCGCCAACATCTACGACAAGGCCAGCGGCAAGCGCTACTTCGACCCCTACAAGGTGTTCAAGCTGGAGAACGGTCTCAAGGTCGCCGTGCTGGGCCTGACCACGGAAGACACCGCCCAGCTGGTGGACCCCAACAACGTCCAGACCCTGGAGTTCCGCGATCCGACCACGGAAGCGGCCACTCTCGGCAAGCAGATCCGCGACGGCAAAGAGGCGAACCTGGTCCTGGCCATTACCCACATGGGTCACTACGAGAATGGCCAGCACGGCAGCAATGCCCCCGGGGATGTGGAGATGGCGCGCGCGCTGCCGGCCGGCACCCTGGATGCCATCATTGGCGGTCACTCCCAGAACCCGGTCTGCATGGAGCCGGGCACGCCGGACAAGTACGCCGACTTCAAGCCGGGTGACGACTGCCTGCCGGATCAGCAGAACGGCACCTGGATCATGCAGGCCCACGAGTGGGGCAAGTATGTGGGCCGCGCCCAGTTTGACTACCAGAACGGCAAGCTGACCCTGACCCAGTACGACCTCATCCCGGTCAACCTCAAAGACGCTGGCGGCGCCTTCATTCAGGAAGAGATCACCAAGGATCCCGAGCTCTACAACACCCTGCTCACCTACCAGGAGAAGGGTCAGCAGGAGCTGGGCGTAGTGATAGGCTCCACCGACGGCGTGCTGGACGGCGAGCGTGCCAACGTGCGCAACAAGCAGACCAACCTGGGTCGCCTCATCACCACGGCCACCGCCGAGAAGCTGAGCACCGACTTTGGCATCGTCAACTCGGGCGGGGTACGTGCCTCCATCGCGGCCGGCGACATCAGCTATCGCGACGTGCTGACGGTGCATCCGTTTGGCAACACGGTCAACAAGGCGACCATGAGCGGCAGCGAGCTGGCGACCTATCTGGGCCAGGTGGCGACCAAGACGGTCAACACCGGCGGCTATGCCCAGTTTGGTGGCATCAACATGGCGGTGGACTGCCAGGCCAAGAGCGTGACCATCACCAGCGTGGGCGGCAAGGCCTTCGATCCGGCGGCCAGCTACAGCTTCTCCATCCCGAGCTTCAGCGCGGCCGGTGGCGACGGCTATCCGAAGATCAACACCATCAACGCCGGTCTGGTGGATGCCGGGGTATTGAAGGAATATATCGCGGCGAAGAAGACCATACAGGTGGCCGATTATCAGCCGGCCGGCGAGGTCAGCTATGTTAATTCCGCCTCGACCGATGGCTGCAAATAATCCAGCGGCCCTGGGCCAATAACAAAAGAGAGGCAGCCATGGCTGCCTCTCTTTTTTATTTTCGAGGTCATCAACAGGGGCTGATGGCGATTATTCCCGGCCCCTCGCAAGGCGGGGGAATATTCCATGAGCCGCAGTGATGAGGGCGACGGCAATAAAAAGGCGACCCTGAGGTCGCCTTCATCATGCTTGCCGGACGGGCGTGCTTAGAGCTGCTCGATGCCGACGATGTGCCAGGGGGCATTGTCCTTGGCCAGGTTGCGCTCGAGGTGCCACACCTCCTTGATGTCCTCCTCGACCTGCTCCTGACGGTCCATGTAGCGACCGCTGAAGCGCACGCTGACCTGGGCCCAGTCGCTGCCGTAGTCGGCACGCACCAGCTGGGTGTCCACATACATCACCTCGGTGTGCTGCTCGCCGGTCAGTTCGGCGCGCTCGGCCTGGAGGTGCTGGAACAGTTCCGGGCTCACGTACTCCCGTACCTTCTCCAGATCGTTCTTGTTCCAGGCCTCTTGCAGGGTGCGATAGTGATCGCGGGCACCGGACAGGAAACCGTTCATGTCAAAGCCTGGCGGCAGGCGGAAGGGGACGTCGCTGTCGGCAAAGCCGGTCGCCTGCGGGGCGCCGTGGCTCTGTTCGAACTGCTGCGGCGCCGACGGTGGCTGATAGCCCGCATAGGCCGCCTGGGGTGGGGTCGCCGCCGCCTTGTTCTTGCGCAGGGCGCGGATCAGGAACACGGCACCGAGCGCCAGCAGGGCGATCAGCAGGAAGTCCATACCCTGCAGGCCTTCGAAGGCGCCGCTGCCCAGCAGGTAGGCGAACAGGCCACCGGCCAGCAGGCCGCCCAGCAGACCACCCATCATGCCGCTCTTCTTGGGCGCCGCAGCCAGGGTCGGGTTCTTGCCATTCACGGGAGCTGCAGTTGGAGCCGGTTGGGCCGGTGCCGTCTTGTAGCTCTTGCCAAAGGATTTGCCGCCACCAAATTTCTTGGCCTCGGCTATGGGTGCCCCAAGGCCGATGGCCAGGATCACGGCAAACAGGGTCAGCATCTTTTTCATTTTGACTCTTTCACTCTCATGTAGGTGGGGGCATGCTCTGCTTGTGCAAGCTCAGCGAGGCGCATGGCAGGCTGCCGGTCCCTTTTTGTGTTGCAGCTTGCGGGTATGATTAACATGTCTGGCATGAATTATTCATGAACAGATTGCCCCTCCCGGGGGCACCAAGGAGGATCCCCATGAGAAACAGACGACCGAGTCGTTCGGTGCGCAGGCTGCGCAACAAGCTCAAATCCAAGGCGAAGGATCAGACCCTGGTCTGGCCCTTCCTCGTGCTGTGAGGGGCAAGGAGGGCCCCAGGAGCCGATGAGCCGGCCACCCGAAAGCAGGCAGGCCACCGGATGAGGTGAATAGCGCGCATTAGCGCTCGCGATGGCGGGGTTTCTTTTGTAAAATTCCCGTCCCCTTCCCGCTGCGGTTTTTATGTGTATGGCAGAGCAAGTGACGGCGAAAAAAGACGCCAAGACACAACAGCTGAAAGTTCCCCCCCACTCTTTTGAGGCCGAGCAGTCCGTACTGGGCGGCCTGATGCTGGACAACGAGGCCTGGGATCGGGTGGCCGAGCGGGTGATCGACAAGGATTTCTACAGCCGTCCCCACCGCCTGATCTTCCAGGCCATGACCCGCCTCTCCAATGCGGGCAACCCCATCGATCTCATCACCCTGCAGGAGGAGCTGGAGCGCTCCGAGCAGCTGGAAGAGTCCGGTGGCTTCGCTTATCTGGTGGAGATCGCCAAGAACACCCCGAGCGCCGCCAACATCAATGCCTACGCCGAAATCGTGCGTGAGCGGGCCGTGGTACGGGAGATGATCTCGGTCGCCAACGAGATAGTCGAAGCGGGTTACGAGCCTCAGGGGCGCACCTCCGGCGATCTGCTGGATCTCGCCGAGAGCAAGGTGTTCCAGATTGCCGAGCAGCGCTCCAGTGCCAACGAGGGCCCTCAGCCCCTGAAGCTCATTCTGGAGCAGACGGTCGACAAGATTGAGGAGCTGTTCAAGACCCCTCACAACGGGGTGACCGGGGTCTCCAGCGGTTATGGGGATCTCGACAAGATGACCGCCGGCCTGCAGCGCTCTGACCTCATCATAGTCGCGGCCCGTCCCTCCATGGGCAAGACCACCTTTGCCATGAACCTGTGCGAGCACGCGGCCCTCACCGCCGACAAGCCGGTGCTGATCTTCTCCCTCGAGATGCCCTCCGAGCAGATCATCATGCGTATGCTCGCCTCGGTGGGGCGCATCGACCAGACCAAGGTGCGGACCGGCCAGCTCGACGACGAAGACTGGGCGCGCCTCTCCTCCACCATGGGGCTCTTGCTCGAGAAGGGCAAGATGTACATAGATGACGCCTCCGGCCTGACCCCGACCGACGTGCGCTCCCGTGCCCGGCGCATCGCCCGCGAGCACGGCGGCCTCTCGATGATCATGATCGACTACCTGCAGCTGATGCGGGTACCGGCGCTCTCTGACAACAGAACCCTGGAGATAGGTGAAATCTCCCGCTCCCTCAAGGCCCTGGCGAAAGAGCTGCAATGCCCTGTGGTGGCGCTCTCCCAGCTGAACCGAAGCCTGGAGCAGCGCGCCGACAAGCGGCCGGTCAACTCGGATCTGCGGGAATCCGGCTCCATCGAGCAGGATGCGGATTTGATCATGTTCATCTACCGCGACGAGGTGTATCACGACGACAGTCCCGACAAGGGGATCGCCGAGATCATCATCGGCAAGCAGCGTAACGGCCCCATAGGCCGGGTGCGTCTCACCTTCCAGGGTCAGTTCTCCCGGTTCGACAACTACGCCGGCCCGGCGTTTGACGATGACTACTAAGCGGGAGCGAACCGCTCCCAGATGACAAGACACAGTTTTCCCGGTTCGACAATTCTGCCGGTCCGGCCTTAGACGATGACTATCAAGGGATGACACCACTCGGTGCCTGGCGCTGGTGCGCCATCATGCCCTCGTAAGGGAAAACAGATGAAAGCGGCTATTGCCCAAATTGATACCTCGGCCCTGCGCCACAACCTCGCCGTGGTCAAGCGCCACGCGCCTTCCTGCAAGATCATCGCCGTGGTCAAGGCCAACGCCTATGGCCATGGTCTGCTGCCGGTGGCCCGCACCCTGGTGGATGCGGACGCCTATGCGGTGGCCCGCATCGAGGAGGCGCTGATGCTGCGCTCCTGCGCCGTGGTCAAACCCATAGTGCTGCTGGAGGGCTTCTTCTCGAGCGCCGATCTGCCGGTGCTGGCGGCCAACAACCTGCAGACCGCGGTGCACACCTGGGAGCAGCTCGAGGCCCTGGAGCAGGCGGAGCTGCCGGCCCCCGTGGTGGCCTGGCTCAAGCTCGACACCGGCATGCACCGGCTCGGGGTGCGGGCCGAGGAGATGCCCGCCTTCATCGAGCGGCTCGGCAGGTGCAAGAACGTGGTGCAGCCGTTCAACGTCATGACCCACTTCAGCCGCTCCGATGAGCTGGAGCAATCCACCACCCGCGAGCAGATCGACTTGTTCAGCAAGTTGACCACCCCCCTCAAGGGCGAGCGCGCCATGGCGAATTCGGCAGGCATCCTGGCCTGGCCGGACTCCCACTGCGACTGGGTGCGTCCCGGCGTCATCCTCTACGGCGTCTCCCCCTTCCCGAACACGGTGGCGGCGGATTACGACCTTAAACCCGTGATGACTCTCAAAACACAACTCATCGCGGTGCGGGATCACAAGGCGGGGGAGCCGGTGGGCTATGGCGCGAACTGGGTGTCGACCCGGGATACCCGGCTCGGCGTCATCGCCATCGGCTATGGCGACGGTTATCCGCGCATGGCACCCAACGGCACCTCGGTGCTGGTCAATGGCCGCATAGTGCCCCTGGTGGGCCGGGTCTCCATGGACATGACCACTGTGGATCTCGGCCCTGACGCCACCGACAAGGCCGGTGACGAGGCCGTGCTCTGGGGCGAGGGCTTGCCGGTGGAGCGGGTCGCCGAGGAGATAGGCACCATTCCTTACGAGCTGATCACCAAGCTGACGTCCAGAGTGTTTATGGAGTACGTTTAACCCTTTGACTTGGGATGGCGGCCGAGGAGATAGGCACCATTCCTTACGAGCTGATCACCAAGCTGACGTCCAGAGTGTTTATGGAGTACGTTTAACCCCCTCATCCCCAGCCCTTCTCCCGCGAGGGGAGAAGGGAGAACAAGAAGGCCGCCCCGACAAGGGCGGCCTTTTTCATGTGCGTGTTCCGTGGACGAAAGAACAAGCCCCGCATAAGCGGGGCCTGGGTTTTCAGTTACTGCGTGGCGCTTAGCCTATGGTCATCAGGCTGGCGTTGCCACCGGCGGCGGCTGTGTTGACCGAGAGGGCGTGCTCGATCAGCAGCCGCTCCAGGGGGATGTCGGTCTCGCCACGGTGCAGGCCGTGCACGCCGACGATGGCGCCAGCACGGGCGGCGGCCAGCTTGGCCACTTCCCGCAGCTGATCCGAGTCGCCGTGGTGCAGCAGGGCATCGAAGCCGATGTCGCTGCTGGCCCAGTCCGCAACCAGCTGGATACGCGCCTGTACCTCGCCGGGCAGGCTGGTCAGCAGGGTGCGGTTCTGGGCATTGTCCTGCCACAGCACCTCTGTCCCGACGGCCAGACAGGCCGCCAGCTGGGCCAGCAGATCCGTTTTGGCTTCTTTATCGTCGGCGGCCAGACAGAGCACCCGCTCCCGGGGCAGCAGGCTGTAGCTGTTGCGCTCGCCGGTGGGGCCGACCAGCAGCTGGGTCAGGCCGCTCAGCGCCAGCTCGCCGTAGCGATCGCACAGGGCCACCAGTGCCGGGGCCTGCTTGCCCGCCCAGCCACGCAAGGCCAGCAGTGCCGGTTTGGCGGCCTCGGCTTGCGGGGTTGCACCCGGCTCCTGGCGAAGCTGGCTGGTCACCGCCTCCTGCGGACGGGCTCCGAGCAGACGGTACATGTAGAGCGGACCACCCGCCTTGGGACCCGTGCCGGAGAGCCCTTCGCCGCCGAACGGCTGCACCCCGACCACGGCGCCCACTATGTTGCGGTTGACGTAGAGGTTGCCGACCTTGGCGGTGTTGACCACCTGGGCTATGGTCTCGTCGATCCGGGTATGGACCCCCAGGGTCAGGCCGTAGCCGCTGTCGTTGATCTGCGCGAGCAGCTCGCCGAGCTTGGCACGGGGGTAGCGCACCAGGTGCAGCACCGGGCCGAATACCTCAGGGCCCAGCTCGTCCAGGCTGTCTAGCTCGATGAGCGTCGGCAGCACGAAGGTGCCGCGGTTGCAGGCGCCCTCTTGGGTGCGGGCAATCTGGTGCACCCGGCGACCCTTGTCCCCCATGGCCTTGATGTGGCGTTCTATGTTGGCCTTGGCCTCGGCGTCGATGACAGGGCCTATGTCGGTGGAGAGGTGCTCCGGGCTGCCGACCTTGTACTCGGCCATGGCCCCCTTGAGCATGCGGATCACCCGCTCGGCCACATCGTCCTGCACGCACAGCACCCGCAGGGCGGAGCAGCGCTGACCGGCGCTGTCGAACGCCGAGGAGATGACGTCCATCACCACCTGCTCGGTGAGGGCGGAGGAGTCGACGATCATGGCGTTCTGGCCGCCGGTCTCGGCGATGAGCGGAATGGTGCGGCCCTGGGCATCGAGGCGACCGGCCAGGTTGCGGGAGATGATGCCCGCCACCTCGGTGGAGCCGGTGAACATGACGCCGCGCACTCGTTCGTCCGCGATGAGCGCCGCACCCACGGTTTCACCCCGGCCTGGCAGCAGTTGCACCGCACCGGCGGGGACGCCGGCCTCACGCAGGATGCGCACCGCTTGCGCCGCGATGAGGGGGGTCTGCTCGGCAGGTTTGGCGAGCACCGTGTTGCCGGCCGCGAGCGCCGCGCACACCTGACCGCTGAAGATGGCCAGCGGGAAGTTCCAGGGGCTGATGCAGACCACGGGGCCGAGCGGCCTGTGGCTCTCGTTGGCGAAGTGGTTGCGCGCCTGGGCGGCGTAGTAGCGCAGGAAGTCCACCGCCTCGCGCACCTCGGCGATGGCGTTGGCAAAGGTCTTGCCGGATTCGCGCACCAGCAGGCCCATCAGGGGTTGCAGCTCGGACTCCATCAGATCGGCGGCGCGCTCCAGCACGGCGGCACGCTCGGCGGGCGGGGTGGATTGCCAGATCTGGCCGCTGGCCAGGGCGCAGGCGAGGGCCTGATCCACCAGCTCTACCGTGGCTTCGCTCACCTGACCGACGACGTCGCGGTGATCCGCCGGGTTGACCACCTGCTGGAACTCGGTCGGCGCCGGCACCTCGGTACCCAACATGGGCAGGGCCTGATAGGTGTTGTTGGTGCTGGTGAGCAGGGCGGCGGACAGGGACCCCAGACGGTGCTCGTTCGCGAGGTCCAGGCCGGCGGAGTTCGGGCGCGCCTCGCCGTACAGCTCACGGGGCAGGGGAATGCGCGGATGGGGCAGGCCGAGGCTGCCTTCACGGGCGGCCATCTGCTCGATCTGCTGCACCGGATCCTGCACCAGATCCTGCAGGGAGATGCTGTTGTCCGCGATGCGGTTGACGAAGGAGGTGTTGGCTCCGTTCTCCAGCAGGCGGCGCACCAGGTAGGCGAGCAGGGTCTCGTGGCTGCCGACCGGTGCATAGATGCGGCAGGGGCGACCCAGCTTGCCGTCGGCGACCTTGCCGACCACCTGTTCGTAGAGCGGCTCACCCATGCCGTGCAGGCACTGGAACTCGTACTGGCCCGGGTAGTAGTTCTGCCCCGCCAGCTGGTAGATGGCCGACAGGGAATGGGCGTTGTGGGTGGCGAACTGGGGATAGATGGACTCGGGCACCGCCAGCAGCTTGCGGGCGCAGGCGAGATAGGAGACATCCGTGTAGGGCTTGCGGGTATAGACCGGATAGCCTTCCAGGCCGTCCTGCTGGGCGCGCTTGATCTCGCTGTCCCAGTAGGCGCCCTTCACCAGCCGGATCATCAGGCGGTGACGGCTGCGCTTGGCGAGATCGATGACGTAGTCGATCACATAGGGGCAGCGCTTCTGATAGGCCTGGATGACGAAGCCGATGCCGTTCCAGTCCGCGAGAGACGGGTCGAAGCAGAGCTTCTCCAGCAGGTCGAGGGAGATCTCCAGCCGGTCGGCCTCCTCGGCGTCTATGTTGATGCCGATGTCGTACTGCCTGGCGAGCTGGGTCAGCCCCAGCAGGGTGGGGTAGAGCTCTTCCATGACGCGATCGTACTGGGCGCGGCTGTAGCGCGGGTGCAGGGCGGAGAGCTTGATGGAGATGCCCGGGCCCTCATAGATGCCGCGGCCATGGGAGGCCTTGCCGATGGCGTGGATGGCCTGCTCGTAGGAGGCGAGATAGCGTTTGGCGTCCTCCTCGGTGAGGGCCGCTTCCCCCAGCATGTCGTAGGAGTAGCGGAAGCCCCTGTTTTCCATGTTGCCCGCGTTCGCCAGCGCCTCGGCTATGGTCTCGCCGGTGACGAACTGCTCCCCCATCAGGCGCATCGCCATGTCCACACCCTTGCGGATGAGCGGCTCGCCGCCCTTGCCGATCAGCCCCTTGAGGGAGCTGTTGAGGCCAGCTTCGTTGTGGGTGGCCACCAGCTTGCCGGTGATGAGCAGGCCCCAGGAGGCGGCGTTGACGAACAGGGAGGCGCTCTGGCCCAGATGCTGGCTCCAGTTGCCACCGCTTATCTTGTCGCGGATCAGGGCATCCCGGGTCGCCTTGTCGGGGATGCGCAGCAGCGCCTCCGCCAGACACATCAGGGCCACCCCTTCCTGTGAGGAGAGGGAGAACTCCTGCAGCAGGCCCTGCACCAGGCCCTGACGGCCGCTGGCGCTCTTCTGGTTGCGCAGCTTCTCGGCGATGCTCATGGCGAGCTTCTGGGTCGCCTCGGCCTTCTCCCTGGGCAGGCGGGCCTGTTCCAGCAGCATGGGCACGGCCTCGGTCTCGGGGCGGCGATAGGCGGAGGTGATGGCGGCACGCAGCACGGACTGCGGCAAGATGCTCTCGGCAAACTCGAGGAAGACCTGGATCCCCTGCTCGGTCAGGGTCTCGATGGCCTCTTCCCCGGCGGCAGCGGCCAGACCGGACTGCTCGGGCGGGGTCAGGCCACGCTCCAGCTGCTCCAGATAGGTGAAGATCGCCTGCTTGATCAGCCAGTGGGGGGTGCGATCCAGGGTCTGGGCGGCCTGCTTGAGACGGTCGCGGGTCGCTTCATCGAGTTTAACGCCGAGGGTGGTAGTGGCCATGGGACTTCCTGTGTCTAGAAGGTAACAATATTACCGGACGGTTAAATTTTGCCGAGAATGGCGCAACCAGGTGCAACCTTCAAGCAAGAAATTTTAATGTCCCGGCTACATTGTTGAATTCTTCTATGCCAAATGACTCGGCAGATTGAGCATGAAAATAGGGCTAAATAGAGATTTTCACCGAAATATTAATGGGTTGTATGTATGCCTTCGGGATGGGAATCTGGGTGCAACCCTTGATGTGTCCGGGTTGCTCTTTTTTCATGAAATATCAGCCAGGTACTCATGGGGAAACGGGTAAAACCGCCGCTGTGGACTCACGGGTGTACTGTTCGACCTGGGTGGCGTTGGCTCTTCTATGCTGATAGCTGGCCTCGAAATCCGCTATCAATGACCAGGGAGATCAACATGGCGCGTGTCAGTACCTATCTCAATTTTGCCCGGGAGACGGAGGCGGCCTTCCTCTTCTACCGCGAGGTGTTCGGCGGCGAGTTCAACGGCCCCATCCACAGATTCAAGGAGTCCCCGGGCTGCCCGGGCCAGCCGCCTCTATCGGAGGAGGATGGCGATCTGGTGATGCATGTGGAGCTCGCCATCCTCGGGGGACACGTGCTGATGGGCACGGACGCCCCCGCCAGCATGGGGTTCACCCTGGTGCAGGGCAACAACAGCTACCTCAACCTGGAGCCGGACAGCCGGGCCGAGACCGACCGTCTGTTTGCGGCCCTGGGGGAGGGCGGCCAGGTGGAGATGCCGCTGCAGGAGATGTTCTGGGGCGACTATTTCGGTTCTCTGGTGGACAGGTTCGGCACCCGCTGGATGTTCAACTGCCAGAGCAAGAGCTGAGCCCTTGCCTGTGAATGAGAAGGGGCGCCGCGGCGCCCCTTCTGTTTATCAGTGCCCCAAATCAGAGCCTTAGTTGCCCCTCCCCGCCATCTCGCCGGGAACGATCCAGACATCGGACTCCCGGGGGCCGAGATGGCCCAAGGCGATATAGCCTATGGCTGCCGCCCTACCATGTCGGCGGGCACCACCCAGGCATCGAACTGCTCTGCGCTGAGGTGGCCGGAGGCGATGGCCGCCTCCCGAAGTGTCAGCCCCTGGTGGTGGGCCAGTTTGGCGATCTCGGCGGCCTTGTCATAGCCGATGTGGGGGTTGAGGGCCGTCACCAGCATCAGGGAGCGGGCCAGCAACTCGTCGATGCGCGCCCGGTTCGCAGCGATGCCGACGGCGCAGTGATCGTGGAAGCTGCTCATGCCGTCCGCCAGCAGCCGCACGCTCTGCAGGAAGTTGTAGGCGATCATGGGTCTGAACACGTTGAGCTCGAAGTTGCCGCTGGCCCCGCCGATGTTGATGGCCACGTCGTTGCCCATCACCTGGGCGCAGAGCATGGTGAGCGCCTCGCTCTGGGTCGGGTTGACCTTGCCCGGCATGATGGAAGAGCCGGGTTCGTTCTCCGGGATGCTGAGCTCCCCGAGCCCGCTGCGGGGGCCGCTCGCCAGCCAGCGCACGTCGTTGGCGATCTTCATGAGAGAAGCCGCGAGGGTCTTGAGGGCGCCATGGGCATGGACCTGGGCATCGCTCGCCGCCAGGGCCTCGAACTTGTTGGGGGCGCTCACCAGGGGCAAGCTGGTCTGCTCGGCCAAGGTTTTCGCCACCGCCTCGGCAAAGCCGGGGGGGCAGTTCAGACCGGTGCCGACTGCGGTGCCGCCGAGCGCCAGCTCACACAGATGGGGCAGGGCGGCAGCGAGGTGGCGCTCCCCCTGCGCGAGCTGGGCGACCCAGCCGGAGATCTCCTGACCCAGGGTGAGGGGGGTGGCGTCCTGCAAATGGGTGCGGCCAATCTTGACAAGGTCGTCGAAGGCGGCGGCCTTGGCGGCCAGGGTCTGTTTGAGGGTGATGAGGGCAGGCAGCAGCTGGCCTGTGATGGCGGTGACCGCCGCCAGGTTCATGGCGCTCGGGAAGACATCGTTGCTCGACTGGCTCTTGTTCACCTCGTCGTTGGGGTGCACCAGCCGCGCCTCTCCCCGTTCGCCGCCAAGCAGCTCGCTGGCCCGGTTCGCCAGCACCTCGTTGAGGTTCATGTTGGTCTGGGTGCCTGAGCCGGTCTGCCACACCATCAGGGGAAACTCGGCGTCGTGCAGGCCGCACAGCACCTCGTCGGCGGCGGCCATGATGGCCTGGGCCTTGCGCGCGGGCAGCAGCCCCAGGGCGTGGTTCACCCTGGCGCAGGCGGACTTGATGCGGGCGAGGGCATGGATGATCTCCATGGGCTGGCGCTCTCCCGAGATGTTGAAGTGGTGCAGGGAGCGCTGGGTCTGGGCCCCCCAGAGCCGCGCCGCCGGGACGGCTATCTCTCCCAGACTGTCCCGCTCCATCCTGATATCCATGACATTTCTCCTGCCGTTGAGGTGGTGCTCCCCAGCATGAACCCAAACGGCGGCCGGGGCCAGCTTGCATATGTCGGTTCATGGCATATAATAAGCAAAGCTTACTATATAGGTTGCATGCTATGAACAAACAACCCGACTCCCTCGGCTTCCTGATCGGTGACGTACAGCGTCTGATGCGCCGCCAGTTCCAGCAGCAGCTGGAAGGGAGCTGTCTGACCCTGGCCCAGGCCCGCGCCCTGGTGCACATCGCGCGCAGCGAGGGGATCCGTCAGGTGGAGCTGGCCGACGGCCTGGATATCCAGCCCATCACCCTGGCCCGCCAGCTGGACCAGCTGGCCGAGAACGGCCTGGTGGAGCGGCGCAGCGATCCCAGCGACCGCCGGGCCTATCAGCTCTACCTGACCGAGGCCGCGACCCCCTATCTGGCGATGATCAAGCAGGCGTCCGATCTGGTGCATCAGCGCGCCATCGGCGAGCTGGGGGAGGAGGCGACGGACGCGCTCTGCCACTCCCTCAAGATCCTGCGTGCCAACCTCTCTCATCCCTGATTTCTCATTTTGACGCAACACACAGCGGAGCGATGCTATGACCACTGACTCACCCTCCTCCCCCCGTCCCAGGATGAACCGGCGCCGTACCCGCCTGCTGTTGCTGGTGGTGGTACCGGCACTGGCCCTGGTCGGGGCGGGCGCAATCTATCTTCATGGCGGACGCTATGTGGAGACCGACAATGCCTATGTGAAGGCGGACAAGGTGCCCATCAGTACCGAGGTGCTGGGCCGGGTGGCCAAGGTGTTCGTCGCCGAAAACCAGCAGGTCAAGGCCGGTCAGCCGCTGTTCGAGCTGGACCCCGAGTCCTTCCGGGTTGCCGTGACCAAGGCCGAGGCGGAACTCGCCAAGGTGCGCACCGATCTGGTGGCGCTGCAGACCAGCTATCGCGGTCAGCAGGCCGAGATCGACGTGGCCCGCACTCGCCATGCCTATGCCCTGAAGGAGGAGCGTCGCCAGGCGGATCTGGTGGCCAGGCACTTCACCTCCACCGCCAACTACGATGACGCCCGCCAGCTCACCATACAGACTGCCCAGCAGCAGGTGGCGCTGGAGGAGGGGCTCAAGAAGATCGAAGCCTCCCTGAACGGGGACGTGAACCTGCCGGTGGAGCAGCAGCCCGCCTATCGGGAAGCCGCCGCCGGTCTGGCCAAGGCCAGGCTGGATCTGGCCCGCACCACCATCTATGCCCCCGCCAACGGCATCGCCAGCCAGCTGCCCAAGCCCGGCCAGTACAGCCTGGTGGGCATGACCGCCATGATGCTGGTGGAGACGGACACCCCCTGGGTGGAGGCGAACTTCACCGAGACCGAGCTGACCCATGTGCAGCCGGGCCAGCAGGTCGACATCCGCGTGGACACCTACCCGGACGCCCGCTGGCACGGGGTGGTGGAGAGCCTGAGCCCGGCTACCGGCTCCGAGTTCTCGGTGATCCCGGCCCAGAACGCCACCGGCAACTGGGTCAAGATAGCCCAGCGCGTCGCGGTGCGGATCAAGCTGGACGAGGGGGCGGATCTGCCCACCCTGCGCGCCGGCCTGAGCGCCACCGCCGAAATCGATACCGGTCACCAGCGCACTCTGCCCGGCTTGTCAGGTCGAGGTTGATATGACGACAGCAGCCACAGAGGAGGCCGGCCAAGTCTCCCGCCGCACCTTCATCACACTGTCGGTGATGCTGGCCACCATCATGCAGGCGCTGGACACCACCATAGCCAACGTGGCCCTGCCCCACATGCAGGGGGCCATGGGGGCGACCCAGGATCAGATCTCCTGGGTGCTCACCTCCTACATAGTCGCAGCCGCCATCTTCATGCCGCTGACCGGTTTTATCTCGGCAAGAATTGGTCGCAAAAGACTGTTCATGTGGTCGGTGGCGGGCTTTACCGTCGCCTCCATGCTGTGCGGCGCGGCCCAGAGCCTGGATCAGATAGTGCTGTTCCGCCTGCTGCAGGGGATCTTCGGCGCCAGCCTGGTGCCCCTCTCCCAGGCGGTGCTGCTCGATACCTATCCGCCCGAGAAGCACGGCTCCGCCATGGCGATGTGGGGCATAGGGGTCATGGTGGGCCCCATCCTCGGGCCGTCGCTCGGGGGCTGGCTCACCGAGTACTACAACTGGCGCTGGGTCTTCTACATCAATCTGCCGTTCGGCCTGCTGGCCTGGTTCGGGCTTGCCGCCTTCATCGAGGAGACCAGGATAGACGCCAGTCGCCGCTTCGATCTGCTGGGCTTCGCCCTGCTGAGCCTCGGCATAGGGGCATTGCAGATGGCGCTGGACAGAGGGGAGTCCCAGAACTGGTTCGCCAGCCGGGAGATAGTGATCGAGACCGTCATGATGGTGATGGCCTTTTATCTCTTCGTGGTGCACATCTTCACCCACCCCCATCCCTACATAGAGCCGGCCCTGTTCAAGGATCGCAACTTCAGCGTCGGCCTGGTGTTCATCTTCATCGTCGGCATCATCTTGCTGGCGACCATGACGCTGCTGCCCCCCTTCATGCAGGGGCTGATGGGTTACCCGGTGATCGACGTCGGCTACCTGCTGGCACCGCGCGGGGTCGGCACCATGTTCGCCATGATGCTGGTGGGCAGGCTGTCGGGCCGGGTGGATGTGCGCATCCTGATCCTGCTGGGCTTGCTGCTCACCAGCTTCTCCATGTGGGAGATGACCCTGTTCAACACCGACATCGGCAGCTGGGACATAGTGCGCACCGGCATAGTCCAGGGGCTGGGGCTCGGCTTCATCTTCGTGCCGCTCTCCACCATCACCTTCGCGACCCTGGCGCCGCGCTTCCGCAACGAGGGCACGGCGCTGTTCAGCCTGGTGCGCAACATCGGCAGCAGCATCGGCATCTCGGTGGTCATCACCTACCTGGCCCAGCGCACCCAGATGAACCACGAGGTGTTCGCCTCCTACATCAATCCCTTCAATGCCGGTCTGCAGCAGGGGATGGGGACGGCGGCGCTGATCACTCCCAAGGGGCTCGCCATGCTCAACGGCGAGGTGACCCGCCAGGCCAGCCTGCTTGCCTACCTGCAGGACTTCCGCCTGATGATGTGGGTCAGCCTGTGCGCCATTCCGCTGGTGTTGCTGCTAAAGGCCCCCAAACGCGGCGGCAAGGAGGCGCTGGCGATCCTGGAGTGAGGGCCCTTGCGGGGCATCACCCCGGCGCGAGCGGGCAAACGAAAGAGGGATGGCCATGGCCATCCCTCTTTTCATTGCTGCGCCCCTGACTCAGATCTTGGGGGTGAAGGGGGTGAGGGCGGCCAGGGGGGCGGCGTCCTCATGCTCCTGGATCGTTTCACCGTGCTTGAAGATCTTGAAGCCCTCGCCGCGCACGCTCCAGTACTCGACTGTCTCGCTGCCGCTCTCGCCGCTGATCTGCAGCAGGCTGGCTTCGCGCAGGGCCACCACGAACTCGCTCGGATTGATGGCGCAGAACTCGGCGAGCCGCTCGTCCCGGGTCTCCCCCATGTGGCCGCTGATGCTGGCGTCCAGATAGTGGGGATTGATCTGCAGCGGGAACAGGCCCAGCGCCGGCAGCACGGCGGCGCTGCACACCGGCATGTCGTTGGTGGTGCGTATGCTCGGAGTCGCCACGTTGCAGCCTGCGCTCCAGCCCACATAGGGCACGCCCCGTTCGCGCACGGCGCGCTGTATGGGCACCACCAGGCCGTATTCGTGCAGCAGCTGGTTCAGGCGCCAGGTGTTGCCGCCGCTGATGAAGATGGCGTCTGCCTGATTGATGGCCGCCACGGGATCGTCGAACTGGTGGATGCTGATGGTCTCCACCCCCAGGCTCTCGGTGAGATCCTGGGCGCGGGCATCCCAGTCGCTGCGGATCACCGCATAGGGGATGAGCAGGATGCGCTTGACCTGTTTGCGGGCGAGCAGGGTCTGCACCCGGTCGCGGGCCCAGCCGAGCAGGCCCGGGTGTTCTGTGGTTTTGCCGTTGCTGAGCAGAAGCAGTTCCATGTTGTCTCCTCGAAATAATGCGCAGGACCTCGGTCCGTCCTGATAAAGGGAAGGGGCTACTCTACCCCCAAGACGGTACCAAGTGTGTGATCTCGCCGCGTTTTGTGTCCCGGGGTTGGCTTTGCCCATGGCGTGGGCCAGTCATGGCTGCCCGTTGACCGCCGCATAGAGCAGCATCAGCTCGGCCAGTGAGCCCACCTCGAGGCGCTTCATCAGGCTGGCGCGGCACACCTCGACGGTGCGCACCGAGATGCAGAGATCCTGCGCTATCTGCTGGTTCTTGTGACCCCGGGCGATGAGCTGCAACAGCTGGTGTTCGCGGGGGGTGAGCCGCTGATAGGCGGCCAGTTGGGCGAAACGGGTGGCCGCACTCTGCGTCGCCTGTTCGGCCCGCGCCATGGCGGCGAGCAAAGGGGCAAGCTGCACCGGCTTTTGCAAGAAATCCACCGCCCCCTGTTTTAGGGACTCCACCGCCAGGGGCACCTCACCGTGGCCGGTGAGAAACAGGATGGCGATGGGGCTCTGGGCCGCCTTCAGCCGCTGCTGCACCTCGGGGCCCGACAGCCCCGGCATGCGGCAATCCAGGATGAGGCAGGCGGGCAGGCGCAGATCGACCTCTGCCAGGAAGCGCTCGCCGTCGGCAAAGCAGTGCAGCGGCCGCTCGTCGCAGCTCTCCAGCATGAAGCGCAGGGAGTCGAGCACGGCCTGGTCGTCATCGACCAGATAGAGGGGAGGGCGGTCAGTGGACTGCATATCAGCTCCTTGGATTGAGAGGGGACGCGGCCCCAAGCCGCTGCCGAGGGGCGGGCAGGGTCACCCGGGCCAGGCAGCCATGGGGGCTCAGGTTGCTCAAGGCGAGCTGACCATGATGAGACTCGACCACGTCCCGGCAGATGGCGAGCCCCAGCCCCATGCCGTCGTCCTTGTCGCTGTGAAACGCCTGCTGCAGCCAGGCCTCTGGCATCCTCAGGCCGGGGCCGTTGTCGCGGATCTCCAGGACCAATAGCTCCGCCTCGAAGGTGACAAGCAGCTCGACCCGGCCAGGCTCAGCCCTTTGCGCCGCTGGACCGTCCGTTCGGGCCGCGCTCTCGGCGCCATTCTTGATGAGGTTCATCAGCAACTGCTCCACCCCGGTGCCATCCAGGGGGAGCAGGCGCGGCTGCCCCTGCCAGCGCAGGGTGAAGGTGACCCCGAGGGGGGTCAACATCTGACCGAGCAGGGGTTGCAGACCCTCCACCAGGGCGACCAGGTCAGTGGGCCCGGCTTGGCGGGGGCGCTTCTGCAGCCGGGATCTCAGCCGGTTGACGGTCTGGGTGATGCGCTGGACTTGCAGACCGATCTGCTCCAGGGCCTGGCGCAGGGGTTCCTGGGAGGGATCCTGCCCCTGTCTCGCCAGGCGCAGCAGGGCACCCTGGCTGTAGTTGGCGATGGCGGTGAGAGGCTGGTTGATCTCGTGGGCCACGTTGGCGCCGAGTTCACCGAGTTCGGCGAGGCGTCTGGCCTGCTCGAGCTGGCGCCCCTTCTCCTCGAGTTGCTGGCGGGTGGCGAGCAGTCGGCGTTGGCTGCGGTTGAACAGCCGTTGCAGCAGCAGGTGGTGACCGCCGAGCAGCAGCACCAGCGCCAGGGCGCCCCAGCCCCACTGCTGATGCTGGCGCAGCCAGTGCCAGGCCGATTGCCACCAGGGGCCCTGCAGGGGGTGGCGATCCAGCGCCTTGAGCAGGCGGTCGATGGCGAGCTGGCTGGTGGGCACTGTCCAGCCCGCCGAATCGGCGGCCATGGCCGCCTCGCTGTGTGCGGGCAGGTCGAACAGCGCTCGCGTCACCGCCAGGGCGAGCGCTGGGGAGGCCTGCTCCGTCTGGGCGAAGGCCCAGTTCGGGTAGAGCCTGGTCGAGCTCTGGCAGCCAAAGCCCGCCGGTGCCTGGTTGTCCAGTACCCGAAAATCCGAGGCGGCGACCTTGCCCTCCCGCACCATGCGCTCCAGCTGGCAGACCGGCACTATGGCGGCGGCGACGTCCCCTGCCGCCAGCTGCTCGATGAGCCGGTCCAGGGGAAAGCCGGTGAAGCGCACGGTGGAGAAGAAGCGCTCCAGCCTGATCCCCTGCATGTCTGCCTCGAAGCGGTAGGCGAGGTAGCCGCCGAAGGCGTTTTCCGACACGGCGGCGACCGGCTGCCCCTCGAGATCCTGCCAGTGCAGATAGGGGGCATGGGCGCGCACCACCAGGGCGGCGCCGATGGCGAGGTTGTCCCCTCCTGCCGGGCTCTTGAGGGTGGCGAGCCAGGCCAGAGGATACTGGCGCGCCAGGCTCACCGACTGGCCCGGGTTGGTGATGACAAAGTCGAGCCTGCTTTGCGCGACGGCCTCGGCCAGCGCATCGAGCTCCAGGGGCACCAGCGCGAAGCGCCGCGCTGGCACGCGCTCGTCCAGCCACGCCATCAGCGGCTGCCACTGTGCCCTGGCCAGCGCCGGGCCGCGGGTTGCCAGCACCCCTATGCGGACCGGCTCGCTCCGGGCCAGCGCCGACTCTGCCTGGGGCGGCACAGATCCTGCCAGGGCGGGGGCGAGCCAGAGCCAGAGCAACAGGGCAAGCAGGGACTTGCGGGCGGGCGATGAGGGGGCGTGACGGAACAGGGCGCTCTCCTTGGGCGGCTGATGGGGAGGCCAGTCTATCACCGGGGCGATGTGCTGGGCCGCCCTGGCGCCGTGATGGGGCGGCGAATGGGGCTTTGGTCACAGTTTGGCGGTTATGGGGCCGGTTTTATTGCGCTGGATCAACCCGGCTCCCGGTATGTGGAAAACCACAATAGAGGCGACTTCCTGCGTTGCGGACAATCGGCCCAACCCCCCTTTCGGGGAAGCCAGCTCAGCAGAAGGAAAGACGCCATGGAGCCCAGCAAGCGCCGATTGTTATCCGGGATCGCCGCCCTCACCGCAGGGGCGGCCCTGATCCCCGTGACTCAGGCCCAGTCCGTCCCCGTTCCCCGCAATGGGCGGGCGGCCATCAGTCGCGGGGACGGGCGCAAGCGTTACGGCATGCTGATCGACTTGCGCCGCTGCGTCGGTTGCCAGGCCTGCACCGTGGCCTGCACCATGGAAAACCAGCCCCCCCTCGGCCAGTTTCGCACCACGGTGAGCCAGTACGAGGTGAGCGACGTGGCGGCCCTCGAGGCTCCCGCCTCCCTCTTGATGCTGCCGAGGCTGTGCAACCACTGCGCCGAGCCCGCCTGCCTCGATGTCTGCCCCACGGGGGCCACCTTCCAGCGCGACGACGGCATCGTCGTGGTCAACAACGACTGGTGCGTCGGCTGCGGCTACTGCGTGCAGGCCTGCCCCTACGACGCTCGCTTCATCAACCACGAGACCAACACCGCCGACAAGTGCACCTTCTGCGCCCACCGGCTGGAGGCGGGACTCTTGCCTGCCTGCGTGGAGAGCTGCGTCGGCGAGGCGCGCATCATAGGGGACTTAAGCGACCCGAAAAGCCGGATCAGCCGGCTGCTGCGGGAATACGAGCCCGCCATCAAGGTACTCAAGCCCGAGGCCCATACCCAGCCGCGGGTCTTCTATCTGGGCATGGATGAGGCCTTCGTCAGCAAGATCGACGGCCATCCGCCGCAGCGCACCCTGCTCGGCGACGACGGCAAGGAGATAGCCCATGACCATTCATGAACTGCTGGCCCCGGCTCAGCCCATCACCTGGCTGCCCTGGGCGGTGCAATATTTCTTTCTCATTGGCCTCGCTTACGGTGCCCTCTGGCTCGGCGCCTTTGATCTGTGGCGCAAGGCGCAGGACCCGCGACTGCAGACTCTGGCCGCCGTGCTGATGGTGGCAGCAGGGCTGGTGGCCCCCATCGCCCTGACCGCGGATCTGCACCAGCCGGCCCGGGCCTGGCACTTCTACGCCCAGACCCGCTTCACCTCCATCATGTGGTATGGCGCCTACCTGCTGCCCCTGTTCAGCCTGCTCTCCATGCTGCTCGGCTGGCTGCTGCTAAGGCCCGCCCTGGCCAGGCGCGGCGAGGAGCATGACAGGGTGGCCGCCCTGGCGCGGCTGCTCTGCCTGGGGAGCTGGTCCGGTCATGCGTGGCTAAGGCCCCTTGCGGTGGTGGCTGCCTTGAGCGGTCTCAGCATCGCCCTCTACACCGGGCTCGAGACCATGGCGGTGCAGGCACGCCCGCTCTGGCATACCCCCTGGTTGCCCTGGCTGCTGGCGCTGAGCGCCCTGCTGGCGGCCCAGAGCGCCCTGCTGCTGCTCAATCGCCTGCTGGCTGGCTGGCAGCAGCATACCGAGGCGGGGCTGCTGCGCCAGATCCGCCCGACCCTGGCACTGCTCGCCCTCTCCCTGCTGGGCTGGGCCCTGTCTGGCGGCGCCTCGGCGGCTGAGGCGAGTGCCCTCTATCGGCTGGATCCCAGCTGGCGGCTGGCGGCCCACTGGCTGCTGCTGACCCTGGGGCTGCTCGGCCTGCTGCTGCTGGCTGGAGCAAGACTCTCCCCCCGCCTGCAAACCTGGGGCCTGGGGCTGCTGGCACTGCACCTGGTGTGGGGCCTGCGCTGGCTGGTGCTTATCCAGGGGCAGCTGGTCCCGAAATACGGGGCCGGGGTCTATCTCTACGACATCGCCTGGGGACCGGCCGGGGTGCTCGGCATCCTCGGCACCTTCGGCCTGCTGCTGGCCCTACTGGTGGCGTTCTCCGAACTGGTGCGGGCTCCGGCTCTGCCATCCGTCACCACTTCCTCTGCCACCCAGGCAGCCAACTCCGCTCGCGAGGCACTCTGATGGATCACAGCAAACGCAAGTTTCTCAAAGGGGCCGCCATCGCCGGGGGCACAGGGCTCTTCGTGGCCGGTTACAGCGACACCCTCAAGCAGGTGGCGAGCGGGGTGGCCACCGGCAGCTCCGGCAAGCCGACCCGGGATCCCATTCACGGCAACTCGCTCGCCGTGGAGTACAGGGTCGACGGGCAGGGGGAGCTTCATCCCAACCCGGATCAGCGCCTCGCCAACACCATGTGCCTCGGCTGCTGGACCCTGTGCGGGGTGCGGGCCCGCATCGACAACGAGAGCGACAGGATAGTGCGGATCCTGGGCAACCCCTATCACCCCCTCTCCGCCCTGCATCACATCGACTTCAAGACGCCAGTCAAGCAGGCGCTGCTCGCTACCAGCGGCTATCAGGAAGGGGGGCTGGAGGGGCGCTCCACCGCCTGCGCCCGGGGCAACGCCATGCTGGAGCAGCTCGACAGCCCCCACAGGGTCACCCGCTGCCTCAAGCGGGTCGGCCCCCGCGGTAGCGGCCGCTGGCAGAGCATCCCCTTCGAGCAGCTGATCGAGGAGGTGGTAGAGGGGGGTGACCTGTTCGGGGAGGGGAAAGTGGAGGGGCTGCGGGCCATCCGCAACCTCGCCGAGCCGCTGGACCCGGCGAACCCGGAATATGGCCCCAGGGCCAACCAGCTGCTGGTGAGCAACGCCTCGGACGAGGGGCGCGACGCCTTCATCAAGCGCTTCACCTTCAACAGCTTCGGCACCCGCAATTTCGCGAACCACGGCGCCTACTGCGGCCTGTCGTTCCGGGTCGGGGCCGGCGCCCTGCTGGACGATCTGGAGAAGAACGCCCACCTCAAGCCTGACTGGGACGAGAGCGACTTCCTGCTGTTCATGGGCACTTCCCCCCAGCAGTCCGGCAACCCCTTCAAGCGCCAGTCCCGCCAGCTGGCGGCGGGGCGGGCGCGGCAGGGCAAGCCGTTCTCCTACGTGGTGGTGGCCCCCAGCCTGCCGAACACGGTGAACCTGCCCTCCGCCCCCGCCAACCGCTGGCTGCCCATCCGGCCCGCCACCGACTCGGCCCTGGCCATGGCCATGCTGCGCTGGATCATCGACAACGAGCGTTACGCCGAGCCCTTCCTGGCGGCCCCCCATGCTGCCGCCGCCGAGCGGGCCGGCTATCGCGGCTTTTGCAACGCCAGCCATCTGGTTGTCTGCGACGAGTCCCACCTCCGCTTCGGCCAGATGCTGCACGCCAGCGATCTGGGGCTGCCTTATGGCGGTGAACCCTATGGCGAGGGGGATGCGGTGCTGGTGGTCGAGGAGGGGAGCGACTCGCCGAGACCCGCAGGCCAGTGTGAGCGGGCCCGGCTCTGGGTGGCGCGCAGCATTTCGACTCCGGGCGGGGAGCTCAGGGTCAAGAGCAGCTTCCAGCTGCTGGCCGAGGCGAGCCGGGAGCACTCTCTCGAGCAATACAGCGCCGAGTGCGCCGTGCCGGTGGCAGACATCGTCGAGCTGGCGCGGGAGTTCACCAGCCACGGCACCCGGGCGGCGGTGATCACCCATGGTGGCACCATGAGCGCCAACGGCTTCTATTCGGCCTGGGCCATCATGATGCTCAACGCCATGATAGGGAACCTCAACGCCCGGGGCGGCGCCGTGGCGAGCGGCGGCAAGTTAGACCCCTTCGGGGCCGGGCCGCGCTACGATCTCGCGAGCTTCCCCGGCATGGTCAAACCCGCCGGGGTCTTCCTGTCGCGCTCCAAGTTCCCCTATGAGCAGACCTCGGAATATCGCCGCAAGAAAGAGGCGGGGCAGAACCCCTATCCGGCCCACGAGCCCTGGTTCCCACTCTCCGGCCCATTGCTCGGCGAGCACCTGACCGCGGCGGTGAGCGGTTATCCCTATCGCGCCAAGGCCTGGATCAACCACATGGGCAACCCCCTCTATGGTCAGGCGGGGCTCAGCCATGCCATCGGCGAGCAGCTCAAGGACCCTGCCGTGCTGCCGCTCTTTGTCAGCATCGACAGCTTCATCAACGAATCCTCGGCGCTGTCGGATTACATAGTGCCTGACACCCTGACCTACGAGTCCTGGGGCTGGGCCACGGCCTGGCACGGGGTCATGACCAAGGTCTCCACCGGCCGCTGGCCCGTGGTGGAGCCAAGAGTCGCCAAGACAGCCTCGGGGGATCCGGTCTGCATGGAGTCCTTCTTTATCGCGGTGGCGAAGCGGCTGGGGTTGCCGGGCTTTGGCGAGGGGGCCCTCAAAGGGGCGGATGGCAAGCTGCACGCCCTGAACAAGGCGGCGGACTTCTCCCTCTACGGGGCGGCCAACGTCGCCTATCTCGGCGAGCCTGTGCCTCCCATCGGTCCCGAGGATCTCGCCTGGTCCGGGGTGGAGCGGATCCTGCCGGTGCTGAACGCCACCCTGAGTGCGGAAGAGGCGGGCCGCGCCGCCTATCTCTTCGCCCGAGGCGGGCGCTTCGAGCCGGTGGCCAAGGGGCGCGATGAATCGGGTCAGCCGAGCAAGCGCTGGCCCAAGCCGTTGATGCTGTGGAACCCGGCGGTGGGCAGCCGGCGCCACAGTCAGAGCGGTCAATTCTTGAGCGGCACCCCGCGCTTCTTCCGCCCCCAGCTCGCGGACGGCACGCCGCTCAACGAGGCGTTCAAGCCGGCCCAGTGGCCCCTGCTGCTCACCAGCTACAAGTCCCACACCATGAGCTCCATGAGCATAGGCTCGGATCGCCTGCGTCAGGTGCACCCCAGCAACGGGGTGCGGCTCAACGTGGAGACGGCGGCCCGCCTTGGCATAGTGAGCGGGGACAGGGTGCGGGTCAGCACCCCCAATGGCAGCGTGATCGGGCTGGCGGAGTGCGTGGCCGGGGTGCAGGAAGATGCCATCGCCATCGAGCACGGCTTCGGTCACAAGGAGCTGGGGGCGAGGGCGCATTGGGTCGACGGTAAGGAGGTGGTGGCCAGTGCCCTGCGCGGCGCCGGGGTGAACCTCAACGATCTGGCGGTGCTGGATCCCAGCCGTCACGGCCGCTACCCCCTGGTGGACTGGGCCATCGGCTCCTCGGCGCGCCAGGGCCTGCCGGCCCGGTTGGAGAAGCTGGTGTAGCGCCAGATGCAAAAAAAGCGGGGCCATCATGGCCCCGCTCTTCATTGCGTGATCCTGAACATCACTGGTCCAGTTCGAAGTCCACCCACACCAGGCGGTGATCCGAGCTGACCCCCTTGGCGATGCCGCGCTGTGCGTCATACACCAGGTGGTAGCCCGGCTCGAAGCTGGCGGGCCAGAACACCCCAGAGGCGATGGCATTGAGGTTGGCGGAGGGGATCAGGTGATCGAGCTGCAGGCCGCTGCTGCTGGTGATGCGCTCCGGGGTGGTGCGGTTGTTGTTGCGCTTGCACAGGTCCGGCTGGCTGGCGAGGCACTCCGGGCCCCCCTGGCTCACCGGGATCAGGGCGCCATTGGTGACCGCCTGGTTGACCAGCACATGGTTGTGCAGATCCTGAATGGCGGTCAGGTCGCCATCGCCAATCTGGGGATCGGCGTTGAGATCGCCGGCGATGACGAACTTGGCACCCGCGGGCAGGCCGCCCGCCTTGCCGGCGTCGTCCACCATGTAGCTGGCGCTCTCCACATAGTCCTGCCAGAAGGCGACCTCGGCCCTGTTGTGCTTGACGTTGTGGCGCGCCGCATTGCCAAAGATGGGGGGCGTCGGGTGGGAGATGAGGAAATGGATCACTTCTTCCCCCTTGGCGGTCTTGACCCGCACCGGCACGTCCGCGTGGTTCTTGGAGGAGAGTGGGAACTGCGCCCAGGCGGCGTCGTCATACCAGGGTTCGCCGCACTGGCGGCCCGCCGGGATCGGCGCCCTGGGGTTGTTGCAGTCGTCGATGACGGGGTTCGTCTCGCCCGGTATGTCCTTCCACTTGAAGTGCTGGAAGGTGCGGATCCCCTTGGTGTCGATGGGATACTGCGACATCAGGGCGAAGGCGTACTGGCCGTGGTAGTTGCCAAAGCCCCAGGCGTCGTCCGGCCCGCTGTTGCGCTTGCCATCCAGGTTGAGGTCATGGCCGCTCATCAGCCCTGTGTTGGTGGCGAAATTCTGCATCACAGGGTAGCTGATGGCCTGCACCTCGCCGTGCTGGGCATGGGCCAGGTAGTTGTCGTTGAAGGCCTTCAGATCGGCTGCGCTCTCCCCCTTGCCGTCGTTGTCGAACTCGTTGAGCAGGAAGACGTCCGGCCGGGTGCGCTGCACTATCTCGGCGATATTGCGGATCTGCTGCACGTCGAGGGCCCTGGTCTTCTCTGCCCCGCTCAAGGTGCCGTCGGCGAGGCGGGCCAGCAGGGCGTCCTGGGCGGCGCGGGTCAGGGCCAGTTCCCCGCTCAGCATGCCGGGGGCGGTGCGATCGAAGGAGAGGTTGAAGGTAGCGAAGCGAACCATGGGATCTGGGGCCTTGGAGTCATTGTTGCTGTGACAGCCTGCCATCAATCCGAGGGAAATGGCAGCGGCGAGCAGGGTCTTGTGGCTATTTTTCATTGTAATATTCCGTAGCATCAACAGGTTATGCCAGGGTACCGAAGAGGCCCAGGCGGGCCCATTATAGAGATGCAGATCTGAAACGGGCTCTGAATGAGCCAAAGTGTGAGTCCATTCACAGCGTAGCGCGGAGGAGAGAGGAGATGAGTCGGCAACAAACGGCCCTGGTGGTCGAGGGGGGCGCCATGCGCGGTATCTTTGCCGCCGGGGTGCTGGATGCCTTCATGGCCAGGGGAGTGACGGCGTTCGATCACTGCATAGGTGTCTCGGCGGGGGCGGTCAATCTGGCGGCCTTCCTGGCCGGCCAGCAGGGGCGCAACCACAGAGTCATCACGGATTACTCCTGTCGCCCCGAGTTCATCAGCCTGGCGAAGTTCATGCGCGGCGGTCATTGGCTGGATCTCGACTGGCTGTGGGAGATCACCATCCGCGAGTGCCGGCTCGATCTGGCGCGGTTTGCCGCTAACCCTGTGCCGCTGACGGTGGTGACCACCAGAGTCTCGGACGGGCAGGCCGCCTATCTCAAGGCGACGGTGGAGGAGTTGGAGCAGCAGATCAAGGCCTCCTGCTCGGTGCCGCTAGCCTATCGCGACTTCGTGCGGTTGGGGGGCGAGGCGATGACCGACGGCGGGGTAGCTGACTCCATCCCGGTGCGCCACGCCTATGAGCAGGGGGCGCGGGACATCACAGTGGTGCTCTCCCGCCCGCTCGGCTATCGCAAGCGGGCGCCGCGTCTGCCCGCCCTGCACCGCTACCTGCTGCGGCAGACCCCGGCGCTGGCCCGCGCCAGCCTGGCCCGCCATCAGAGCTACAACGACGCCATCGACTTCATCCTTAATCCACCCGCGGATTGCCGCATCCGGCTCATCTATCCACCCGAGGCGTTCAGGGTCGGTCGCATGACCACAGATTCGGCACGACTGGAACAGGGTTATCTGATGGGGTGGCAGGCGGCACAGGTTTATCTGGGCGCACAGTGAACGGGCTGACCATAGGGAAAGCGATGTTTAAGGGAGAGCGTTATTCAGTTGCTGCATCTTGATCTCAGAGACATGAACAGTATGCATGGCCTGGGCCAGCCACTCCCAGTCGAGCTTGGGGGAGCCGGCCTTGAAGCGTTGGTAGGCCTGGCCTTGCGCAACGGTCAGGAACAGGGTGCTCGGCAGGCCGAGGCGGTTGAGATAGCGCACCATGACGTCACCCTGATAGTTGTGCAGTCGTTGTTGCAGCTCGGGCAGCGTCAGCCCTTGCTCACGGCCCCTTTCATCCCAGATTTCAAACATATGAGGGCGTTCCTTGCGACTCGAGGCTTCTACTGTTTCGAAAAAGCGGGGGCAGGGCAATTGTCAGATCTGACAGTGCCAAATGGAATCTTTCCAGAAAAGCGAAAACCCGGCGCCAGGCCGGGTTTTCTGAAGGATGGTGGAGGGAGAAGGATTCGAACCTTCGAAGGCAGAGCCGTCAGATTTACAGTCTGATCCCTTTGGCCGCTCGGGAACCCCTCCACAGGGGTACTACTTTTTACAGGCCTTTCACGCAATGCAGGAAGATGGTGGAGGGAGAAGGATTCGAACCTTCGAAGGCAGAGCCGTCAGATTTACAGTCTGATCCCTTTGGCCGCTCGGGAACCCCTCCACGGGGTATTTTCCTGATTTTTTACTTACTTGACGCACTTGAATGGTGGAGGGAGAAGGATTCGAACCTTCGAAGGCAGAGCCGTCAGATTTACAGTCTGATCCCTTTGGCCGCTCGGGAACCCCTCCCCAAGTGCGAGGCCGCATACTACCAGATCCGGCAAGGTTGTGAACCCCTTGGCCGCATTCTGACGACAAAAAAGTGTCAACTGGTTATTTTTTGATATGTTTCGCTCAAAATTCACGCTTTTCAATGACTTTTATGCCGATGTCCGAGGGGGCCGGCAGGGAGGGCATGGACAGAGGAGCCACGATGGGCTCCTCTTTTTTTATGCGGGAGAGGGTGGGTGTGGCGAGGCTCAGGCGTCTGAGGTGCGCGCCTGCTGGCAGCCCTGAACCGCGTGGGCGATGAGCTCGAGGGCGCTCTGCTCGCAGGGGGGCAGCTCCTCGTCGCATTGGCCAAGCGGGGTGACGCGAGGGCCCCATTTGATGAGGGCGGCGCCCCAGGTCAGGCCGGCCCCGAAGGCGGCGGTCAGCAGGTGGCTGCCTGGCTTGACCCGGCCCTGCTCCAGCGCCTCGCACAGGGCGATGGGCACGGTGGCGGCCGAGGTATTGCCGTATTGCTCGATATTGACCATCACCTTCTCCATGGGGGCGTTCATGCGCTTGGCCAGGGTCTCTATGATGCGCACGTTGGCCTGGTGCGGGACTATGAGGTCGACTTGCTCGGGGGCTATGCCAGCCTGGGCCAGCACGGCACCTGTGGCCTCGCCCATGCCGCGCACGGCGCGCTTGAAGATCTCCTGCCCCTCGAAGTTGAAGGTGAACAGTCCGTCGATGTCGGCGAAACGCACCCGATCCGTCCCGAAGTTCGGCACGTGCAGTATCTCCCGTGCCTCGCTGTCACAGCCGAGCTTGCTGGCAATCAGGCCGCTCTTCTGCTCGCTCGCCTCTATCACCACGGCGCCGGCGCCGTCGCCAAACAGCACTGCAGTGTCGCGCTTGGCCCAGTCCAGCAACTGGATGAGACGCTCGGCGCCTATCACCAGTACCTTCTGCATCATGCCGGTCTGCACCAGGGAGGTGGCGACCGAGAGCGCGTAGACGAAGCCGGTGCAGGCGGCATTGAGGTCGAACACCGCCGCCTTGTGGGCGCCCAGGGCCTGCTGCACGGCAGAGGCACAGTTCGGGACCAGCGTGCCCGGGGTGGCGGTGGCCAGTATGATACCATCGAGTTCACCAGCGTCCAGACCGGCGCAGGCCAGGGCGCGGCGGGCGGCCAGGGTGGCGAGTGCCTGGGTGCTGACGTGGGAGACTCGGCGGGCCTTGATGCCGGTACGCGGATAGATCCACTCATCCGAGGTATCCATGATGGTGCTGAGATCATCGTTGGTCAGCACTGCGGGGGGGAGGCATTTGCCCCAGCCGGTGATATTGGCGTATTTCATCTTGTTATCGCTTCTTGTTGTGGATCGCCCGCGGGCGGAAAAGTGCGCAATTATGTCGTACAGGCTTCCCAGTGTCATCCCGCGGGGAGGGGAGCGCAAGGGGGCGCAGGGGGAACAAGGTGGTGATTTTGCTTAAATTCCCGCTTCTCCTTGTCTTAAGATGAGAGCCGACCCAGGCTCTCCCTTCCCGAGGTGTTGTCAGTGCACAAAGCGAATCTCAACCTCTTGCCCACCCTCAAGGTGTTGCTGGAGACCCGCAACATCAGCCGGGCGGCGGAGCTGCTGCACCTGAGCCAGCCCTCCATCAGCAAGCAGCTCGGCCAGCTTCGCAGCGAGTTTGGTGACGAGCTGCTGGTGCGGGAGGGACAGCGCTGGCTGCTGACGCCGCGGGCCGAGAGCCTGGCGGCGGCGCTTGCCGATTCCCTCGGTGCCCTGGAGCGGCTCTATGCGGCGCCCGAGTTTGCTCCCGAGCGCTGCGAGCGGGTGTTCCGGCTCGCCTCTTCCGACTACGTGGCCCAGCATATCCTGCCCGACATCTGCGCGGCCCTGGCCAGGGCCGCCCCCCTGGCGGCGCTGGAGTACAGCCTGTGGGACAAGCGCCAGCTGCCGCAGCTGTGGCAGTCCGAGCTGGATCTGGTCTCCACCATCACCGAGCTGGTGCCGGATCAGATCCGCGGCCTGCACCAGGGGGAGGACAGGCTGGTGATGCTGATGGGGCGCCACCATCCGCTCTCGGGCACGGCGCCCAGCCTGGATGACTACCTCGCCTGGCCTCATCTGCAGGTGAGCGGCGGCGGCGACAAGGACAGCCCGGTGGAGCAGGTGCTGGCCCCCCTGGGGCTCTCCCGCCGCTGGTTCGCCCGGGTGCCCTTCTTCCAGGCGGCGGTGGAGGTGCTGCTGCGCACCGACTGCCTGATGACCACCCCGGCCCACATCGCCTGGCAGCTCTCCCGGGAGCACGCCCTGAGTTTTTGCGATCTGCCCTTCGCCACCCGGGTCCAGCAGTATCATCTGCTGTGGCACCAGCGCCACCACCTGGATCCGGCCCACCGCTGGTTTCGCGAGCTGGCCTACCCCTTCCTGCGGGATCACCTGCAGCGCACCCTGGGGGAGAGCCGCAAGCAGCTGGATCTGAAGACGGACCACCTCCGCTAGGACAGTTTGTTATGCCAGCCTATAGCCGCTGGCTATGGACTCTATTCATAACTTTCACTTCTGGCATAGCTGGCCGCCTCCTACCCTGATCCCAGGTAGAGACATTCGACTAGAGAGAAGGAGAGGGTATGGAAATGACGAGTTGGCTGGCGCTCGCCGCCATTTGCGTGATGGGGGCCATCAGTCCGGGGCCCAGCCTGGCGCTGATCATCCGCAATACGGTGCAGGGAGGGCAGGGCCACGGGGTGGCCACTGCGCTCGGCCACGGCCTGGGGGTGGGGATCTACGCCCTTATCACGGCGCTGGGTCTCTCGCTGCTGATCACCCAGACCCCGCTGCTGTTTGATCTGATCCGCTACGGCGGCGCCGCCTTCCTCGCCTGGCTCGGGATCAAGGCGTTGCTGGCCAAGCCCGCCAGTGGCGACGCTGCCGACGAGACGGTGCACGGTGCCCGTGGCCGTCAGGGGGCGTTCGAAGGCTTTATGGTGGCCTTCTTGAACCCCCAGCTCGCCATCTTCTTCATCGCCCTGTTCAGCCAGTTCGTTCACGCCGATACCGGCTGGCGCGAGGGGAGCATCATGATGCTGACCGCCGGAGGCATAGACGCGCTCTGGTACGTGCTGGTGGCCCTGGTGCTCTCCCGTGGTCCTGTGCTCTCCTGGCTCAAGGCCAAGTCCTTCGTGATCGACAAGGTGAGCGGCCTGGTGCTGCTGGGACTGGCGCTCAAGGTGGTGATCTGAGCTCTCCCGCGGTCAGTCCATGGCTCTCCTGGCCCAAGGCCAAATCCTTCGTGATCGACAAGGTGAGCGGTCTGGTGCTGCTGGGATTGGCGCTCAAGGTGGTGATCTGAGCTCTCCCGCGGTCAGTCAGTGGCTCTCCTGGCTCAAGGCCAAATCCTTCGTGATCGACAAGGTGAGCGGCCTGGTGCTGCTGGGATTGGCGCTCAAGGTGGTGATCTGAGCTCTCCCGCGGTCAGTCCATGGCTCTCCTGGCTCAAGGCCAAGTCCTTCGTGATCGACAAGGTGAGCGGCCTGGTGCTGCTGGGATTGGCGCTCAAGGTGGTGATCTAGACCCGCGTCGGGTGCCAGCGTAGTCGGCACCCTCTCTGCCCCCTCTCCCCTGGCGGGAGAAGGGGGGGGGGAGGGGCAGCCAGATGTGCTTGTCCTTGTACCGGGTCAATCCTGCATTCTGCGGTGATCTTAAGCGGGATCAAGGCGAAGGGCGCCCGGTCTCGCTAGAGTGACGGGCATTTCTCGTCCGCCTTCAGATCAGACCCATGCAGGATCACACCCAGACTAACCGCCTCGAGCTGCTGGCCCCGGCCAGGAACCTCGCCTATGGCATCGAAGCCATCAACCATGGCGCCGATGCCGTCTACATGGGCGGCCCCGCCTTCGGTGCCCGCAGCGCGGCGGGTAACAGCATCGAGGACATCGAAGCGCTGGCGCGCCACGCCCACCGCTTCGGCGCCCAGGTGTTCGTCGCCTTCAACACCTTGCTGCACGACCACGAGCTGGAGCAGGCCCGGCGCCTGACCCATCAGATCTACGAAGCCGGGGCCGATGCGCTTATCGTGCAGGACATGGGGCTGCTGGCGCTCGACCTCCCTCCCATAGCGCTGCACGCCAGCACCCAGACCGACAACCGCACGCCGGAAAAGGTGAAGTTTCTGCAGGATGTGGGCTTCTCCCAGGTGGTGCTGGCCCGAGAACTCTCCCTCGAGCAGATCCGTGCCATCAGCGCCCAGACCCAGGTGCAGCTGGAGTTCTTTATCCACGGGGCCCTGTGCGTCTCCTACAGCGGCCAGTGCAACATCAGCCATGCCCGCACCGGGCGCAGCGCGAACCGCGGCGAGTGCGCCCAGCTCTGCCGGCTGCCCTGCTCCCTGCAAACCCCAGGGGGGGAGGTGCTGGTGGAGAACAGCCACCTGTTGTCCCTCAAGGACATGGATCAGAGCGCAAACCTGGAGGCGCTGATCGCAGCTGGCATCCGCTCCTTCAAGATCGAGGGGCGCCTCAAGGGACTGGACTACGTCAAGAATGTCACCGCCTGGTATCGCCAGAAGCTGGACGCCATCCTGGAGCGCCGCCCCGATCTGGTGGCTGCTTCCGCCGGTCGTTGCAGCTACGGCTTCACACCGGATCCGAAGAAGAGCTTCAACCGGGGCAGCACCGACTACTTCCTCCACGGCCGCCAGCCGGGGATAGACGCCACCAGGAGCCCGAAATATGTCGGTGAACCCCTGGGCCGCGTCAGCAGGGTGACCCGCGACGGCATCGAGATCGACGGCAAGCCCGTGAGCCTCAACAATGGCGACGGCCTCGGCTTCTTCAAGCCGGGGGGCGAGCTGGTGGGGATGCGCCTGAACAAGGTGGAGGGCAAGCAGTTACTGATGTCGGAGCGCATGCCGGGGCTGAAGGTGGGCACCGAGATCTTCCGCAACCACGATCAGGCATTCAGCAAGCAGCTCGAAAAGGCGAGCGCGGATCGCCGCATCCGGGTGGATATGGATCTCGTCGAGTGCGACGAGGGATTGCGACTCGAACTGGTGGACGAGCAGGGCATAGGCGCCGCCGTCACGCTCCCCTGCGACAAGCAGCCGGCCGACAACCCGGCGCGGGCGCTGCAACAGGCCCGGGACCAGCTCGGCAAACTCGGCAATACCCTGTTTGTGGCACGCCGGATTGAGTTGGTGGTCACGAGGCCGCTATTTATTGCCGCATCCCTGCTCAACGGCCTGCGCCGGGACGGCATCGCCGCCCTGGAGGCGGCTCGTCTGGCCGCCTCCCGGCGACCCGAGCGGCGCATCCCCCTGAGCGACGTCACCTATCCCCATCACCGCCTCTCCTACCTCGGCAACGTGCTGAACAGCGCGGCGGAGCAGTTCTTTCGCGAGCACGGGGTGGGGCGCATCGCCCCCGCCTATGAGGCGAACAAGGAGCAGGGGGAGGTGGTGCTGATGATCACCAAACACTGTATCCGCTACAGCCAGCAGCTCTGCCCGAAGGAGGTGCCCGGTCTCAAGGCCGAGCCGCTGGAATTGAAGATGGGCAAGGATACCTTCCGCCTGCGCTTTGACTGCCACCGCTGCGAGATGCAGGTGATGGGCAGCCTCAAGGGGTGATGGCTGCCCGTGTGGGCATAGGGCAGGGGCGGATTTGATGGCAGTATGAGGGGGCTGCCTTGTCACGGATGTCCCGTGGTGAGCCGCCTTCCCCAAGCCTTCCTCTGCTGACAAAGGAGCTGTCATGAACATCAATGCACTGCCGTTTTGCACGACCCGCTGGGCCGACATCCCGCCGACCGAACACCAGGGGGAGCGCGGCGTCGCCCGCTGGCACACCCAGCAGTTCGGGGCGCTGCGGGTGCGGATGGTGGAGTACTCCCCCGGCTATCTGGCGGATCACTGGTGCAGCAAGGGGCACGTGCTGCTCTGTCTCGAGGGGGAGCTGCACACCGAGCTGCAGGATGGCCGCGTCTTCACCCTGACGCCGGGCATGAGCTATCAGGTGGCGGACAACGCCGAGCCCCATCGCTCTTACACCGAACTGGGCGCCCGACTCTTTATCGTCGACTGAGCCGCGCGCTCTCCCGTTTCCCCTTGTGCTTCAGGAGCTTGCCCATGCTTGAACTCAGACCGAACTGTGAATGCTGTGACCGGGATCTGCCCGCCGACACAGCGGTCGCCTATATCTGCTCCTTCGAGTGCACCTTCTGCGCCGAGTGCAACGATCAGTATCTGCACCTGACCTGCCCCAACTGCGGCGGCGAGCTGGTGAGGCGCCCGCGCCGCCCGGCGGCCAAGCTGGTGAACAACCCCGCCTCCCTCAAGCGCGTCTTCAATCCGGCCCTGAAAGCGGCCTTGAGCAAGGGACGCTAGGGCTGCCGGGCACACATGCGGGCAAGCGGCACCATGTGAATTCTTGCCTACGCCGCCAGCCGTCAGGGGGAAACGGTATGGCTGTGGAACCATGACGGGTGGACAAGACGAGGCTGCTGGGAGGTCTGTACCGGTGGGCGAGCGCCCACCGGTGGGTTCGGTCGCAACCCTGGCAGGTTGCCGACGACACACTATGGTTTGGCGAACTGATCGGCGCTGAGCACCTCTATGCCAACGAACGGCTGATCGCCCTCGACCCAGGCATCGTGCCCCGGCGGTATGGTGTAGGACTCCCCGGCGTTGATGGTCTTGAGGGTGCCGTCTGCGAGACGGACCGTGAGCGACCCCGAGACGGCGTAACCCAGATGCGAGAGCTGGCACTGCTCTGTCTTGACGACCGGTTTGATGCAGTCAGACCAGCGCCAGCCGGGGGCGAAGTTGAACCGCCCTACGGTGTAGCCATCGAGTTTGACGACCTCGACCCGGGTCTTGTCGGGGGTGCGCACCTCGTCTGGGGCGCCGTGGGACTTCACCTGGAATTCAGTGACGGTGACTGGAGTGGACATGTTTCCTCCTCGTTTCAAACGGATCGCGGCAATGGCCGCGATCGGATCGCCAGGAAACACGCCGTGATCTCGATAGTCAGCAAGCTGCCAACGCGCAGCGTCATCCCGGTATTCGAAGTATTCGCCCAAACTCCCGTCGGCGCCGTGCTTTGAGGCCCATGACCGGCAAGTATTCAACCCGGGGGCGGCGTCCCCGCTTTCACCTTCTCGGAGTCATCGGTATAACCGTTTTTTTTCAATCTCTTGCCTGGTTGGTGCCAGGCGAGGTGCTGTCTGGCTGTGCAGGCTGGGATGAATGGCCAGGGGCCGGACGGCCCCTGGTTGTGGAGACACAGAGCCGTGGGTCAGCGCGGGATCCCCTCGAGGCGCAGCAGCGCCTGCTTGATGGGCAGGCCGCCCGCATAGCCGGTCAGGCTGCCGCTTTGGCCGATGACGCGATGGCAGGGCACTATGATCGACAGCGGATTGCGACCGTTCGCGGCCCCGACGGCGCGGCTCGCGCTCGGCTTGCCGATGGCGCGGGCGATGTCGCCGTAGCTGCGGGTCTCCCCATAGGGGATGTCGCACAGCGCCTGCCACACCGCTTGCTGAAACGCCGTGCCCCGCGCCGCGAGCGGCAGGGTGAAGCGCTGCAACCGGCCCGCGAAGTAGTCTCGAAACTCGGCGAGGAAGGGGGCGAGCGCCTCGCCGTCCTGCCGCCAGTCGCTCATGTCGGGCAGCGGCCGCAGCCCTGCCACGAAGTCCACGTGTACCAGCCCCTGCTCATCGATGGCGACCAGCAGATCGCCGCAGCGGGTGGGCATAATGTCGTAGCGGATCATGGGGTTGTCTCCTTGGGTTCGTTGTCCGGGTGCGCCCGTACCGGTTCTGTCAGCAGCGCGGGCTGCTCGCTCATGGCGTGCCACAGCCAGCTCGCGGCATAGGCGCGCCACGGCTGCCAGGGGGCGCTGCGCGCTTCAACCTCTTTGACCGGCAGCTTGGTGCCGCCCCCCAGCGCCTTTTGCAGCACGAGATCCGAGGCGGGGAAGGCATTTGTGTCCAGCCCGCAGCGCAGCCGCCAGTAGGCGACAGTCCAGGGCCCTATGCCCGGCAGCGCGAGCAGTTGCGCATCACTCGCGCTGCCAAGGGCGAGCGCGCCGCTCGCGAGCGCCGCGGCCAGCCCCTGCAGCGTGCGGATACGGCTGCCCGGCATGCCGATGCTGTCCAGATCCAGCGCGCACAGCTGGGCCGGGGTGGGCAGCTGCGCCACCCCGAACTGCGCCTCGGTGCGTGCCACCAGGCGCCCCATGATGGTGATGGCGCCCTTGACCGACACCTGCTGGCCGACGATGGCGCGCAGCATCACCTCGTATTCGTCCCAGCCCCCTGGCAGTCGCACCCCGGGCCAATGCCCCTGTATCCGCGCCAGCAGCGGATCCTGCCCGAGCAGCTCGCCGATGCGCACCATGTCCGCGTCCAGATCCCACATGCGGCGTACGCGATACAGTATGTCCGGCAGCGCACTCGGCGGCAGATCCTGCACCGTCAGCCTGAGCCTCTCCCCCTCGAGGGGCTCGATGCGAACCAGCCCCTCCTGCTCGCCGACCCGGTGGCGGCGCTCGTAGCCGTGCTCATCCACCCGCTCCAGCCCGGGAATGGCGCGCAGCCGGTAGAACGCGAGCATGGCCTGGGCATCGAACGGCGGGCGGTACATCAGTTGCAACTGCAGGCTCGCCTGCGGCGTCTGCGCCGACGCACCGCCCTCCCGCTTGCGCAGGGCACCCGGCGTCAGCCCGTACGCCTGGTGCCAGGCGTCGTTGAAGCGGCGAATGCTCGCAAAGCCAGACGCGAACGCCACGTCCGTGATGGGCAGTTGCGTCTCCGTCAGCAGCCGCTTCGCGAGCAGCAGGCGGCGCGTCTGCTCCACCTGTTTCGGCGAGGCGCCGAGGTGTTGCTCGAACTGGCGCCGCAGCGTGCGCTCAGTGATCCCGGCCTGCGCCGCGAGCGCGCCCAGGCTGTGCTCCGCGAGCTCGCCGCGCTCGATGCGCGCCAGCACCTGGGCGACCAGGGGCGGCAGATCCCCGCTCTGCGCCGGTGCGAGCTCCGGGCGACAGCGCAGGCAGGGGCGCAGCCCGTGCTGCTCCGCCGCTGCCGCGAAGCGAAAATACTGCACGTTGTGCTCGTGCGGCGCCCGCGCAGGACAGATGGGGCGGCAATAGATGCCGGTGGACAGCACGCCGGTGAAGAAGCGGCCGTCGAAACGCGCGTCTCGCGCGAGCCGCGCGGCGTGGCACTGTTCGCGCGTGAGGCCGGGGATGATCTCGTCCTGGGGCGTTGGGACTGGGGGCGCTGTGTTCATGGCATGACTCGGATTTCTGTGGGCATGTCCCAGAGACTAAGCGGGGGCGAGAGGGGTGACTAGCCAAAAACGGACAGGGATAGCAAAAATAGTGGGGCAGGGGGAAAGCGGGCGCGACGAGGGGCGCGCCCGGGGGCGGTTATTTCAGATAGCGCTGTTCGAGGTGCTTGCGCAGCCACTGCGGATTCAGTGCCTCGCCGGTCGCGCGACGAATGAGCTCGTCCGTGCCGTGCAGGCTGCCCTGGGACCAGATGTGGCGACCGAGCCAGCCAAAGATCTCCGGCAGCCGGCCCGCCGCGATCAGCTCGCCCATGTCACCGAGATCTCTCTCGAGTGCGAAGCGCTGCTGCGCCGCATACATGGCGCCGAGCGTGTAGCTCGGGAAGTAGCCAAACGACCCGTCCGTCCAGTGAATGTCCTGCATGCAGCCATTCTGGTAGTTGCCCTTGGTGGACAAGCCGAGCCACTGCTGCATCTTCGCATCCCACAGCGTCGGGATGTCCGCGACCTCGATGCGCCCCTCGATGAGATCGCGCTCCAGCTCGTAGCGCAGTATCACGTGCGCCGGATACGTCACCTCGTCCGCATCGACGCGGATGAAGCCGGGCTCGACCCTGTTGTACAGCTTCTCGAGGTTTGCCGGTGCGAGCGCGGCCTGCTCGCCGAAGTGCGCGCGGATGCGCGGCGCCAGCAGTGCGAGGAACGCGGGGTGATGACCGAGCTGCATCTCGCAGAACAGGCTCTGGCTCTCGTGAATGCCCATGGAGCGCGCCTCGGCGACCGGCTGGCCGATCAGATGGCGCGGCAAGCCCTGCTCGTAGCGCGCGTGCCCCGTCTCGTGGACTATGCCCATCAGGCTGGAGACGAATTCGTCCTCGTTGTAGCGCGTGGTGATGCGCACATCCGTCGGCACGCCGCCGCAGAACGGGTGGCTGCTCACGTCGAGTCGGCCGTGCGCAAAATCAAAGCCGAGCAGCCCCATCACCTCCTGACCGAGCGCCTGCTGCGTCGCAACCGGGAACGGGCCGTTCGGGGTGAGGATGGCGTCGCGCTTCTGCCGCTCGCTCACGGTCTGGATGAGGCCGGGCAGCCAGCTCGTCAGATCGCCGAAGATCTGGTCCAGCCGCGCGCTCGTCATGCCGGGCTCGTACAGCGCCAGCATGGCGTCATAGGGGCGCACCCCGAGCGCCTCGGCGCGCAAGGTCGCCACCTCCCGCGACAGGTGCACCACCTCCTTCAGGTTAGGGGCAAAGCCCGCCCAGTCGTTCTCCTTGCGCTGGCGGCGCCAGGCATGCTCGCACTTGCTGCCGGCCAGGGAGAGCGCCTCCACCAGCTCGCTTGGCAGCAGGCTCGCATCCTGCCAGTGGCGCTTGATCTCCGCGAGGTTCGCGCGCTGGGTTGCGTCCAGCGGCTCGCTTTCGGCCCTGGCAATCCAGTCGCCGAGCTCGGGGGCGGTGCGCTTGTGGTGGATCAGCACGCCGAGCTCCGCCATCGCCTCCGCGCGGGCCTCGTTGCCCCCCTCCGGCATCATGGCGGCCTGATCCCAGCCGCAGATGGCGGACAGGTGGGAGAGGCGGTGCAGTTGTTGCTGATGTTGTTCGAGTTTCTGGTATGACATGGGATTGTCCTTGTTATCGTCCCTGATGGTATGCACCCCGTACCTGGCATGATCGGGGCTGCCCGATGCTAGCACTGAGCCGCGGGCGGGGGCCACCCTCAGGCGGTCAGCCGAGGCGCTTCTGGTGACGTTCGCGGTTCTCGGCCTTCTTGCGCTCGCTCTTTCGCAGCAGCACATAGAGCGCGCCGCTGCCGCCGTGGCGACGCTCGGCGCTGTGCATGGCCATCACCGCAGGCAGCTGTGGCAGCCAGGCGCTGACATGGCTCTTGAGCAGGGCGCGCGGGGTGCTGCGCTCCCCCTTGCCGTGCAGGATCAGCAGGCAGCGGATGTCCCGCACCTCGCACTCCTGGATGAACTGCACCAGGGCGGTTCGCGCCTCCTTGATGGTCTTGTGGTGCAGATCGAGGGAGCCTTGCAGCTCGTACTTGCCGAGCCGCAGCTTCTTGTAGACCCCCTCCTGCACGCCGTCGCGCTTGAAGCCGACGATGTCGTGGGGATCCAGCATCTCGACCGCCTCCATGCCGAGCTGATCCAGATTGAGCTGTTCGGCGGTGGCGGCTTCCCGGCGCGCGAGTTGCGCCTCGGTCGGCAGGCTGTTGCCCGCGCTGGGGGCTATGTGGTCGCTGCGCAGCGGCCGCACGTCGGCCACTTCCTGCAGGAACAGTGAGAGTTCGTCGTTATGAGACACGGCAGGCTCCCCGCATGAGAATGAGGGGGCATTATAGCGGGCCTGACCCGTGCTTAGAATGGCGGGCGGGGCGGGCTCAGGGGCCCGCACCCGGTGCCGCGCCGGGTTATTGACCCTCTTTCGGCGGCTCGGCGTGCATCACCTTGTAGATGAAATAGACCGCATAGGCGCTGATCAGCAGGAAGGTGCCGATAATCACCAGCATGGACATCAGCCCCACGCTGTTGCCGAACATCAGGTTCATCCAGAATTCCATCTCGTCCACTCCTGTCATTGCGCGATGACAGGCATGATAGATACCTCTTTGGGTGGGGTGAGATGATCTCGATCAAGTCCCTCTGTGGTTATTTAATCGGCAACCCATTCTGTGAGCGGCCTCGCACCTGGCGCCCCGCCTGGCGGCAGGGGGCCGGTCTGGCGGACTCAGTTTGCCGCTGCGGGTTCGGTGAGCGGCGTGATGCGCCAGCCCTGCTGCTCCAGCAGGGCGAGCAGGCCCTGCTCGCCGTAAAGGTGCAGGGCCCCTACCACGATAAAGCTCTCGTTGGGCAGGTCGGGCCACTTCTTGACCCAGTTGCGGTTGCGCTCCGCCAGCAGGGTCTGCTCCAGCCAGGCTTGCAGCTTGGGCGGCGCCATCTCCTCCTTGAGCAGGTTGATCAGGGTGGCCTGATCGCCCTCCTGCCATGCCTTCATCACCGCATCGAAACCGGTCTTGAGCTCGGGCAACTCATCCAGGGTGCTCTCCAGCATGAGGGTCTGGTTGTCACCGACGCTCGCGAGATAGCCGAGCTGCTCCAGCAGGGTCTCCAGCCCGACTATGGGTTTGCCGCCGTCGTTTGCCCGCCTGGCGAAGTGCTGATCCACCCCGAATTCACCACGATAGCCGGTACGCTCCAGGGCCGCCTGGGTCAGGGTGATGGCCGCAAACCAGGGGCGCAGCGGCGCCAGCATGCTCTCGTTCAGACCGTTCTGGCCCGCGGCGATCAGGGTGCGACGGTAGAGGTCGATGGGCAGGTGATCCTTGAGGATCTTGCCGTCGACGAGCCGGGTGATGGCCCCCATCTCCTGCCACTGCGCCTGGCTGATGTGGGTCATGTCCACCTCCATCACCAGGGCGCGGCTCTGTTGCCAGGCGCGCTCGACGGGATCCGGCAGGGGATAGAGGGAGGGTTTGCCCGCGTGGATGGACCCCAGCAGCCAGTGCTGTTCGCTGCCCTTGCTGATGCGATAGAAGGCCGGATCGGCCATGGCGTTCAGCGGCAGCAGCAGCCAAAGCAGTAAGGAGAGCAGCGTGCGATGGAATCTCATGAGGCACCTTATGTGAGCGGGATCAGTGCTCTATGATAAGTCCTCATTTGTCACAGCCAAGAGGTTTCCCATGCCCCACCTTCGTTTTCGGGCAGTTTCTGTCGACACCCTGCAGCAGATAAGCACGCCCCTGCTGGCGGATCTCTGCGCCCTGACCGGCGGCAAGCCGGAGTTCGTCACCCTGGAGTGCGTGCCGAGCCAGTGGGTGCGAGACGGCCAGCCCGAGGCCGGTTTCCCCTTCGTGGAGCTGGTCTGGTTCGAGCGCCCGCAGGAGATACAGGATGCCGCCGCCGCCCTCATCACCCGCCATCTCAAGGCGGTGCTGGGGGAGCAGACCTATGTGGTGGTGCAGGTGCTGCCCATCGTCAAGAGCGCCTACTACAGCAATGGCCAGCACTACTGATCAGATGCTGGCACTCGGGCGGGGATCAGGCCGACTTGCCGAGGATCCGGTCAAGCCAGCGGCTCGGCAACAGGCGACGCAATATGCTGAACAGCCTGGTGGGTAGGGTGACAGGGTATCGATGCCTGGGGCGTTTGCTCTGCAGCGCGTGCAGCAGCGGCGGTATGCAGGCCTCGCTCGGCAGCGTGAAGCCGCTGGTGGCACCCTCTTTCTCCAGCCGGGTCAGGGTCTGGCGATAGGCGCCCTGATGGCGGCTCTGGGCCGGATCTATGTGGCGCACGAAGGCGTCGCGGGCATTGGCACGAAACCGGGTGTCGATGGGGCCGGGCTCGATCAGGCTGATGTGCACGCCGCTGCCCTCGAGCTCGAGGCGCAGGGTGTCTGTGTAGCCTTCCAGCGCGAACTTACTGGCGTTGTAGGCGCCGCGATACTTCATGGCCACCAGGCCAAGCACCGAGCTGTTCTGCACGATGCGACCCTCGCCCACGGCCAGCATGGCCGGCAGCACCTGACGAATGAGATGGTGCCAGCCAAACAGATTGGTGTTGAACTGCGCCTTGAGCGCTTCCGTCGGCAAGTCTTCCAGCGCGCCGGGCTGGCCGTAGGCGCCGTTGTTGAACAGCCCGTACAGGCGTCCCCCGGCCAGGGCCAGCGCCTCTGCCGCCCCCCGCTCTATGCTGGCGGTGTCCGCCAGATCCAGTTGCACCGCCAGCAGACCCTGCTGTTGCAGCTGGGCGACATCCCCGGCCTTGCGGGCGGAGGCGATCACGGTGAAGCCGTGGGTGCCGAGCGCGTTGGCGGCGGCGAGGCCGATGCCGCTGGAGCAGCCGGTGATAAGCACGAAGGGGTGGGGCATGAAGATCATCCTGATTGGCGGCCAGCACAGGGCCGAAGATGGCATGGTAGCCCGAGCGCCACCAAAAACAAAACCGGGCCACGTGGCCCGGTTTTCGATCAGAACAGATGCCTGATTACATGATGGTGAACGGCATGATGATGTGGAACTTGACGTCATGCTCGGAGCTGAACATGTTCGGGTAGTACCAGCTGCCCTTGTCGTCCTGCTCGTTGTTGTAATCGGTGTAGTGCAGCTTGAACAGAGTGCCCTTCAGCTTGCCATCCTGCACCGTGTACATGACGTCGAAGTTGACGGCCCACTCTTTGCCCGGCTCCAGGGTGCCGTCGCCATTGTTGGCATCCCAACCGTAGGCACCGGAGACACCGGCGGCCCAGCCCGGAGCACCGACCAGATCATCCAGGGTACGAGTGGTACCGAAGAAGACGGCCTTCTCTTCGTTGTGGTTCCAGTCTGAGCGGGAATCCCACCAGATCTCGTTCGCACCCTGGGAGTTGCCGTAGCCACGGGTCAGACGGGGCAGGTAGTTGCCCAGATCCCCTTCGGCCTTGGTGTACAGACCTTCCAGGCGGAAGGAGTAGGGACCGGCTGCCCAGCTTGCGGTCAGGGCTTGTTGCCATGCCAGACCGTCATAGTCTTCGTTCTCGGTGTCGGAACCGTAGAACTGGTAGCTGGTGTTCAGGCCACCCAGCACGTCAAACTTGTGAGCCAGCTTGAAGTGGTAGCTGTCCATGTAGCCTTCGGACTGACCAAAGCCACCCGTGATGGCAGTGCCGTCTTCAAAGGTGTAACGGGCTGCCAGACCGTGGATGTAGTCGATCTTGTTCGCATCGGTGAAGGGATCGCTGGCATAGGGGCTGCTCTTGGAGAAGCCGGCGGTGTTCTTGAACCAGGGCGCCTTGTACTCATCGGCGATGGCGTAGGTCAGGTAGAGGCCGCCGAAGTTGCCTTCGATCTGGCCACCGCGGTAGGTACCGGGTTGATAGGACCAGTTGACGCCGAGGATGCCGGGTACATAGAGCTGGGTGTAACCACCCTTGGCGGTGACAGCGTCACCGAACTTGAGTTTCAGGGCGGCGGTGGAGAGGCTGAAGCCATTCTCGGGAACACCGTCACCACCTGAACCCCACTGGTCGCCCCAGAAGGAGAATTCGTTCTCTTCGTTGACCCCGTTGCTCTCGTCAACGGCCAGGTCATAGGCGCCAAAGCCGCCGACATCCAGCCCGACCATGCCCCAGGCATAACCGGAGTTGTAGTTCAGGGCTGCCTGGGTGGTGGCATGGCTCAGGTTGGAGTGGTATTTGCCATCCTGACCCGGACCGGCCTGGACGCGATCACGCTCGCGCTGGAAGTAGAACAGGCCGCCTGTCAGCTTGCCTTCGTCGATGAAGGCTTCGTAGGACTTGCCATATTCCGGGCTCATCATGTCTTGAGCCGCGGATGCCATGCCGGGGGCGAGCAGCGCCGCAACCACGGCGGCACTCAAAGAGGCGCGCTTGAAGATCACTTTTTCCATTTGTTATTGCTCCTGATTTTATGGACTTAGCTTTTTTTTCCGGCAGTCGGGCAGAGGCCCGCCGCTCGGCATTGGCATTGCAATCAACACCCCGTAGGGCAAAAAATTCTTGTCTGTGTCGTCCCCTGGTTCCCGAATGCCTTGGCGCATCGGCTAGGGGTCATCTGTATATTTACAGTCATTGTTTTTTATGTACCGACCCTTGGCGATCGGACACCACCAAGAGTACGTTCGCGGTGCGAAATATCAACCGGAAGTTCCCTTGAAGTTTCAAAAATATGACCGAGTGCAAATAATCATGATTCTTGGTGTGGGCACTCCCAGCCCACTCATGTCGGCAATGAGAACGCTTTCAGGTGGTTTTTTCCGTTTACCTGGGGGGATCTTGACGTGGAAGCAGAACTTTCTTTGTTAACCTGACGGCAACATATAATTTTGTGTCACAAAAAAAGATGTCCGCCCTGCCGGGTCGGCGCCCCTGACCGGGTGGCGTCGAGCCGACTCCCCGGCAGGGGTCACTGCATCCGGCAGGGCGCGCGGGGGCGGACTTGAATGAGGGCAGATGAGGGCGCAGGCCCGGCGCACACAGGGACGCCGGGCCTGCCGAGGGGCGGCTGACTCAGGCCTGGCTCAGGATCCGGGGGATCTGCTGGGCCTGGTGGTGGATATGCTCCGACACCTGCACCGAGAGACGGCTGCCCTGGCGGGCGTGCTGGCTGATGCGGCCGATGAGGGCGGCGAAGCTGGCCAGTCTGTGCTCCTGGCTTCTGGCGTTGTCGGCCCCCTGCAGGGCGATGACGGCGGTGCTGCGCGCCATCTCCCGCACCGTCTGGGTGGTCTGGCGCAACTGTTCGGCCTGCTGGCGCTGCCCGGCCGCCTCCGTCGTGATGCGGGTCAGCACGGTGGCGAGCTGATCCCCCGCCTGGGTGAGGCTCGCCAGGATCTCGGTGATCTGGCCGAGGGAGCGCTGGGTGTCGGCGGAGAGGTGGCGCACCTCGTCGGCCACCACCGCGAAGCCGCGCCCCTGCTCGCCGGCGCGGGCCGCCTCGATGGCGGCGTTGAGGGCCAGCAGGTTGGTCTGCTGGGAGATGTGGCCGATGACGTCGACGATGGCGGTCACATCCTCCACCGAGCGGGTCAGCTGGGCCAGGGCGCCGCTGCTCTCGTCGATGGCAAGCCCGGTCTGGGCGGTGGCCGCCAGCATGCCCCCCACCAGTTGCTCGCTCTGGCTCATGGAGTGCTCGTTGTGCTGGGCGTGCTCCGCTATCTCGGCGGCGACCTGGTGCACCTCGCTGGCGAGCTGATTGAGCTCCTGCATCATGGTATCGCTCTCATCCACCGCCTGCTCCGTGGTGCGGGTGCTGTGATGGATCTCCTGCACCTGCTCCACCATCTCCTGCAGGCTGGAGGAGACGCTGGAGAGCTGGCCCGCCTTCTGTTGCTGATCCTGTTGCAGGCGCTGGATCAGGCGGTTGTAGCTCGCGACTATGTCGGCCAGCTCGTTGCGCTCGCGCCCCGTTGCCAGCAACTGCGCCTGACCCGTGGCATCGAGCTGCAGGAAGGCTGCCCGCAGTCGCAGCAGGGGCCTGACCAGCCAGCGGCGCTGCACCAGGGCGAACAGCAGGGCGACCACCACCAGGCAGAGCGCCAGGGAGCCGAGCACGGTGGCGAGCTCTCGGTTCATGGTCTGGCGGGCGGCGGCGAGCCGCTCACCCAGCTGCTCGCCGGCCTGCAGCAATTGGGTGATGTCCTGCTGCACCATCTGGCGCGCCAGCTGCTGCTGTTGCAGTGCCTTGCTGCTGTTCTCGAGCTCCATGGGGTAGCGCTTGAGCAGGGAGACCAGCTCGGCTTTGGGTAGCTCCCCGAGCTCCTTGCGCACCGGCTCTCCCAGGGTGAACTCGTCGGCGGCGGTCTCCTCGAAGAGGTTCAGGCTCGGCAGGGCCGCCAGGGAATCCGCCTGCTTTTGCAGGGCGGCGAGTTCGAACTGCAATCCTTCGAGGCGCTTGGCGCTCGCCTGCTCCATGTAGTTCTGGCGCTGGTGGGCGAGGGCGGGCAGGGTCGCCAGTATGTCGGCGGCCCCCTGGCGATAGGCCTCGGCGCTGGCCGGATCCCGGTTTGCCCCCTGCTGGCCGTAACGCAGCAGCGCCCGGGCCTGGGTGCTCAGCTCGTTCTCGGCATTTTGCAGCAGCCACTGGCTGTTGCCGGAGAGCTTGCCCGCCGCCAGATAGTCCCCCTCGATGCGTGCCCCCATCTGCTCGAGCCGGGCGCGCAGCGGGTCGGCTTGCTGCCCGTCCAGCTGCGCCAGCAGCGCGAGCGCCTGCTGGCGCACCCCCTGGGCCTCGGCCAGGCGCAGGGGATCGCCGCTGCCGAGGTAGTCGCGAAGGGCCCCCTGCAGGGGACCGCTCAGTTGTTGTTGCAGGCGCTCCTGCTGACGCTGGGCCTGTTCGGCCCGATTGAACTGCTGCCAGCCGTGATAGAGGGCGGTGGCCTGAACGCCGGCCACCAGCAGCAGTACGAGGGAGGAGAGGGAGGCATAATGGGCAATTTTCACATCTGAGTCCTGCTAGAAGCACGCAATGGGCGTGAGCTTAAGCAGGGGAGATGGCGTTTTTATGACAGCGGTTGTGTCGCTTTGCGGCTCCCGGGGGCCTTTACCAGCAAGCCGAGCAGGGCACCGCCCATGATGAGGGTCCCCGCCAGCAGGTGGCGCGGGGTGAGCTGCTCACCGTTGAGCCAGACCAGCAGCAGGGTACTCAGCAAGGGGGTGAGGTAGGCGAGCGCGCCGATGCGGCGGGGATCCCCGTCTCGCAGCGCCAGATACCAGGTGACGAAGGCCGCCCCCATGGGACCGAGAGCGAGCCCGGCGATGAGCAGCCAGTCCCCCTGGGGGATGCGGGCGAGGGGCAGCGGCCCCTCCAGCATCCATGCCAGCAGCAGGGCCAGGAGCCCCGCGGGCAGGCAGGCGGCCGCCGTGACCACGGCGGGGGCGGGGGGCAGACGGCGGGAGAGCACCGAATAGGCGCCCCAGACGATGGCGGCGCCGAGGGCCAGCAGGTAGCCCGGCAGATGGGCCTGTTGCAGTTGCAGCTTGCCATCGACCATCACCAGCACCGAGCCCGCCAGACCCAGGGCCCCGGCCAGCAGATGGTGCAGGCTCAGGGGATGGCCCGGCAACAGCAGGGGGGTGAACAGGATGATGCACAGGGGCCAGAGGTAGTTGATGAGGTTCGCCTCCAGCACGGGGGCGTGGCGAAAGCTCATGAACAGCAGCAGGTGATAGAGCAGCAGGGCCGTGATGGTCACCAGCCAGGTGAGACGGCTGGCGCGCCATTGGCGCCAGAACGGCAGGGTGCCCGCGCCGCAGAAGAAGAGCACCAGCCCCACCAGCACCAGGGGAGACACGCTGGTGATCCGGGAGGTGAGCGCCGCGAGGGAGGCCCACAGCAAGATGGTGAGCAGCGCAAAACCGGTGGACTTGTCCCACCAGGAAGAAGCAGACATCCAACACTCCTTTGCAAGATGAAGAAAAAAGAGGGCCAGTCTAGCAGACTGGCCCTCGTCACACAGCGTTGCCTGGACGGCGCGGGTCAGGACTCCCGGCTCGGGACGGCGCCGGCCGCTGGGGTCAGGGACTGCCCCTTGACGTACCAGACGATGAGTGCCAGCACCAGCAGCGGCAGCACGGGGTCGAACCAGGTGCCGCCGGAGCCGAACATCAGGTTCAGCAAGGCGACGCCGGTGCCGCCGATGGCCCAGGCGATGGTGGTCGGGATGGACCAGACGATCATCTGCTGCTTCACGTCGGAGATCCCCATCATGCGGTTGACCACCCAGAACAGGCTGTCGTTGAAGTAGCCGAAGAAGAGCGACCCCATGGTGGCGGCCTGGGCGGCCAGCAGCATGTTGACCCCGGGGATCTGCGCCAGTATGGGGGCGGAGATGGAGGCCGCCGTCACCATGGCCACGGTGCCTGACCCCTGGATGAGGCGCACCAGGGTCGCCACTATGAAGGGGATCAGTATGGGGGAGATGGGCAGCTGGGCTATCTGCTCGGCGAGCTGCTGACCCGCGCCGCTGTCGCGCAGCACGGCCCCGAGGGCTCCGCCGGCACCGGTCACCAGCAGTATGATGCCGGCGGATTGCAGCCCCTCTTCGAGACGGGCGGCGGTGGCGTGTCTGTCCATGTGCGGCACTAGCGTATAGACCGCCAGCAGCACGCTGATGGCGAGCGCTATGATGGGGGTGCCGATGAAGTTGATGCCCTGCACCAGGGGATTCGCCATCAGGCCGTCCATCCCCTCCAGGGTGGCCAGGGTGGTGAAGATGGCCTTGACGAAGATGAGCACTATGGGCACCAGGATCGGCAGCAGCGACAGGGTCAGGCTCGGCAGGGTCTTGCCCTCCTTCTCCTTGAGGTACTGCTCGTAGGTGGCTTGCAGCTCGTCCGGGGTCTGGGCGGCTTTCTCACCGAACTCGGGGTACTTCTTGTCGAGCCACTGGGCATAGAAGACGATGCCGAGCACGCAGGGGATGGCCAGGGCCATGCCGGTCAGCAGCATGGCGCCGATGTCCACCCCAAACAGGCCGGCAACGCCGAGCGGGCCCGGGGTCGGCGGTACGGTATGGTGGGTCACCACCAGGCCCCCCGCCAGGGCGACCCCCAGGGTCAGGATGGAGCGCTTGCCGCTTTTCGCCAGCGCCTTGGCCACCGGATAGAGGATGACGAAGGCGGAGTCCACGAAGATGGGGATGCTGACGATGTAGCCGGTGATGGCCAGGGCCCACTCTTCCCGGCGCTTGCCGAGCCACTTGATGAAGCTGTAGGCGATCTGCTCGGCGGCGCCGGAGACCTCAAGCAGGCGACCCATCATGACCCCGAGGCCAATGACGATGCCGATGCTGCCGAGGGTGGAGCCAAAGCCCTGGGTGATCACGGTGAGGGTCTTGTCGATGCTCATGCCGCCGGTGATGCCGGCGATGCAGGCCGCCGCCAGCATGGCGATCAGGGCGTGCACCCGGGTACGGATGACCAGGAACACCAGCACGAAGACCGCGATGATGAGACCTATGATGGGGGTTGGGATGTCGCTCATGATGCCTCCTGCATGTCATGGGTGATGAAACTGTCGATAATGTCGGCAAACGTCCTGTCTGCCGCGAAGCCAAGGGCGCTGGCCCGCTGGTTGTCGATGCGTCCCGGCCAGCTCGCGACTATGCGCTCGACGGCCGGATCGGCGGCAAACTGCACTCGATCCCGGGCCGCCTGGCCACCGGCCAGGGCGAGGGCCTCCAGCATCTCGCCGACGGTCACGCTGATGCCGGGCAGGTTGATGCTGCGGGCGTCACCTGTGGCGGGGAGCCTGGCCGCCAGCAGGAAGTTCGCGACCACGGTGGCGGGGCTGGAGAGCCAGAGGCGCAGATCCGGGCTCACCGGGCAGAGGGCGCTCTCCCCTTGCAGCGGCTCGCGGATGATGCTGCTGACGAACGACGAGGCGGCGCGGTTCGGCTTGCCCGGCCGCACGCAGATGGTGGGCAGGCGCAGCACCAGACCATCCACATAGCCCTTGCGGCTGTAGTCGTTGACCAGCAGCTCCCCCATGGCCTTCTGGGCACCGTAGGAGGAGGTGGGGGTGAGCGCCGTGCCGTCATTCACCAGCGCCGGCAGCGGGCCGCCATAGACGGCGAGCGAACTGGTGAAGACGAAGCGGATGCCCGGCCGGGCATGGCGGCAGGCCTCCAGCAGGGTGCGGGTGGTGTCCAGGTTGACCTTCCAGCCCAGATCGAAGTCCTGCTCCGCGTGGCTGCTGACGATGGCCGCCAGGTGGTAGACCACGGCGGTCCGCTCGCTGATGAGGGACTCGGCGACACCGGGTTCGGTGAGGTCGGCCCGCAGGCAGCGAACCCTGGGGTCCGGCAGGGGGGATTGCGGCTGCTGGATGTCTACCAGCAGCAGCTCGGTGAAGGGGTGGGGGCCTTGCAGCAGGGCCCGGGCCAGTTTCTGGCCCAGGAAGCCACCGCCGCCGGTGATGATGATCTGCATCTTGTTATCCTCAGACTCGTTCATGTTCAGGGTCGTTATTGTTGTGTCAGCCAGCCCAGCCCTTCCCGGGTGCCGGCTCTGGGGTTGTACTCGCAGCCAATCCAGTCGTGGTAGCCCGCCTGCGCCAGCGCCTTGAACAGGTGGGGGTAGGCGATCTCCCCCTCGTCCGGCTCGTGGCGATCCGGCACCGAGGCGATCTGGACATGGCCGATGGCCGGGCCCAGCTTGCCGATGAGACGGGTGAGATCCCCGTCCATGATCTGGGCGTGGTAGAGGTCGAGCTGCACCCCCACGTTGGGTCTGTCTATCTCCTGCACCAGGGCCAGGGCGTCGAGCTGGTGGGCCAGGAAGTAGCCGGGCACGTCCCGATCGTTGAGAGGCTCGAGCAGCACCCTGATGCCGTCTGCGGCCAGGAAGTCGGCGGCGAAGCGGATGTTGTCGATCAGGGTCTGGCGGTGGGCCGAGAGGCTGTGTGCCGGGTCGACTATGCCGCTCATGGCGTGCACCTTGGTGCAGCCGAGCGCCAGGGCGTAGTCACGTACGGTTGGCAGGTGGGCGCGAAACTCCGCTTCCCGCCCCGGGATGGCGGCCATGCCGCGCTCCCCCGCGCCCCAGTTGCCCGGCGGCATGTTGAACAGGGCCTGGGAGAGCCCCTGCTCGCGCAAGCGGCGGCCCAGCTCGGCGGCCGGCCACTGGTAGGGGAAGAGGAACTCCACCGCCTCGAAGCCTGCGTCGCGGGCGGCGGCGAAGCGCTCCAGGAACGGCACCTCGGTAAACAGCATGGTGAGATTGGCTGCAAACTTGCTCATGGTTTCATCCTCCTCAATTCATCAATTTCGGGTTCGCTCAGGTAGCGGATGGAGTGGCCATGAAGCATCAGTGCCAGGCGCGCCGTCTCCTCCAGCTCTTCCATGTTGTTGACCGCATCCACCAGATCCTTGCCCGTCACCACGGGGCCGTGGTTGGCAAGCAGGAAGGCGTTGTCCTCGGGGGCGCGGCGCCCCAGCTCCTCGGCGATGCGGGCATCCCCCGGTTTGTAGTAGGGGATGAGCGGCAACTGGCCGACCCGCATCACGTAGTAGGGGGTGAAGGGGCGGATGACGTTGGCCGGATCCAGCCCCTCCAAACAGGAGAGGGCGGTCAGGTGGGTGCAGTGCAGGTGCACCACGGCCCGGCAGTGCGGATTGTTGTGGTAGATGGCGAGGTGGAAGGCCACCTCCTTGGAGGGGCGATCACCCCCCAGGTGCTCCCCCTGCAGGTTGACGTGGGAGAGCCTGTCGGCGCTCAGACGTCCCAGGCAGGAGCCGGTGGGGGTGGCGATCAGGGTACCGTCCGGCAGCAGGGCGGAGAGGTTGCCGGCGCCCCCGGTGGCATAGCCGCGCTGGAAGAGGGAGGCCCCCAGCATCACCATGGTGTCGCGCAGTGCCTGTTCAGTCATGGAAGTACTCCTGAGCCTTGTCGAAGAAGTCGTCGCTCCCGAAGTTGCCGGACTTGAGTGCCAGCGACAGGGGGGCGTCGATGGCCCGCACCCAGGGCACACCGGGGGCGATCTGCGGGCCTATGTGGAACGCCTTGACGCCGAGGGCCTGGGTGACCCGGCTCGAGGTCTCGCCACCGGCGATGATGAAGCGGTCCACCCCGGCGCCTTGCAGCAGTTGGGCGAGGCGGGCAAAGCAGTGCTCCACCGCATCGCTGGCCGCCTGCTGGCCGTGGGTCTCCTGAATGCGGGCCAGCTCAACCGGGCTGGTGGTGGCGTAGACCAGCGGCGCCGGGGTCCGGGGCTGGTCCAGCACCCAGCGCGCCAGCTCGGCCGGGTAGTCGGCCTCTTCGAGGCAGCGCACCACGTCCAGCGCCAGGGCGGGGGCGTGCTGGCGATAGCGGGCCACCTGGCGGTTGGTCATCTCGGAGCAGGAGCCCGACAGCACAGCGGCGCGGGTGCCTCTGGGCCAGCCTGCCTCGCGGGCACCCTGCAGATCGCCGCTGCCAAGCTGGCGGGCCAGGCCGATGGCGAGGCCGGATCCGCCGGTCACCAGGGGCATGTGGAGGGCGGCGGTGGCGATGTCCAGCAGGTGCTGCTCGGTCAGGGTGTCGACCACGGCGTAGCGCACGCCCCCCTCTGCCAGCTGCTCAAAGGCCTTGGCAATGGCATCGGGGCCTTGAGCTATGGTGGCGAACGGCACCAGACCGGCGCGGCCCTGGGCCTGCCCCTCCATCAGCCGCAGCAGATTGCTGTCGGTCATGGGGGTGATGGGGTGGTGGCGCATGCCGGACTCGGCCAGCGGCTGGGCGCCGACGAAGAGGTTGCCCTGATAGACGGTGCGACCGTTCACCGGCAGGGCCGGGCAGATCAGGGTGAAGTCCTGGCCAAGCGCCGCCAGCAGGGCGTCGGTGACCGGGCCTATATTGCCCGCCGCCGTGCTGTCGAAGGTGGAGCAGTATTTCTGGTAGATGCGCGGGCAGCCGCGGGCCTTGAGCCAGTCGAGGGCCGCCAGGGAGTCGCGCACCGCCTCATCGGCGGGGCAGGAGCGGCTCTTTAGGCTGATCACCACGGCATCGACCCCGGTCAGATCCGCCGCTGTCGGGATGCCGGCAAACTGGATGGTGGAGAGGCCGTTCTCCACCAGGAAGCCGGCGATGTCGGTGGCGCCGGTGAAGTCGTCTGCGATGACACCGAGTTTCATGGCTGATCCTCCTGGCCCGGCAGTGTGATGCCGGAGAACGTCTTGATGACGGCGCTGTCATCTTCCTGGCCGTGCCCTGCGTTGCTGGCGCCGAGGAACATGTTCAGCGCCGTGCTCGCGAGCGGCAGCGGGAAGCGCAGCGCCTTGGCGGTGTCCGCCACCAGGGTGAGGTCCTTGACGAAGATGTCCACCGCGGAGCGGGCCTGGTAGTCACCGGCCAGCACCCTGGGCATGCGGTTTTCAAACATCCAGGAGTTGCCGGCGGCATGGGTGACCACGTCATACATGAGATCCAGGGAGACGCCGGCCCGGCTGGCCAGGGCCATGGCCTCGGCGGCCACCGCGATGTGCACCCCGGCCAGCAGCTGGTGGATGATCTTGACCGTGCTGCCCTGGCCCGGCTCGCTGCCGACCCGGTAGAGCTTGCCGGCCACCGCATCCAGCACCGGGGCCAGCTTGTCGAAGGCGGCCTCTGAGCCTGCGGCCATCACCGTCATCTCGCCGGCATCGGCCTTGATGGCGCCACCGGAGACAGGCGCATCCAGCATCGGAAGCCCCAGCTGCGCCAGCTCGGCGGCCAGGGCGCTCGCCTCCTCGGCCGCTATGGTGGAAGAGACCATGATGGCGGTGCCCGGTTTGAGGTGGCGGGCCAGCCCCTCTTCGCCGAGCAGGATGCGGCGCACCTGGGTGGCGTTGACCACCAGCAACAACACCGCATCGAGCGTCTCGGCCAGGGGTCTGGCATCGGCCATGACGGCGGCGGCACCGGCCTGCTGCAACTGGCTGCGGGCCTGCTTGCTGAGGTCTATGCCATAGGTGGTGAGCCCGGCCCGCAGGCAGGAGCGGGCGGCGCCCATACCCATGGCGCCCAGGCCGATGACCGCAACATGATAGGGAGTGCTCATCTCGTGATTCCTCGATTACGACTGATGAGCCGATAGTAGAGGCTTGCGGCGATGAAATATCAGGCAGGTGTCACAAAAAATAACTTATTGTGTGTTAATTTTTGTTATTGATGGGGGGGTGAGATTCTTTCGAGTCAATAAATGGCGCCACTTGTGTGAGAAAATGTGATTTGTGAGCCCGTCTCAGGTTAATTATCATTTTTTCCCAGGTCGCTGGGGTAGAATGGCGCCTTCCCTTCCCCGAGGTGCGAGGCAAGATGATTCCCGTAGAGCGACAGCAACGTATCCTGCAGCTGCTGGCAGAGCGCGGCGTGGTCAGCATAGTGGAGCTGACCGACTGGTTGCAGGTCTCCCACATGACCATCAGGCGCGACATCCAGAAGCTGGAGGAGCAGGGGCGGGTGCTCTCCGTCTCGGGCGGGGTCAGCCTCTCCCAGCGGATCAAGAGCGAGCCCTCTCACGCTACCAAGCGCAGCCTGATGCAGGGGGCCAAGCTGGCCATCGCCCGGCTCGCCGCCGCCCAGGTGAGCGAGGGGAGCACAGTCTATCTGGATGCCGGCACCACCTCCCTGGAGCTGGCCAGGGAGCTGGCGCTGCGGGAAGATCTGATGATAGTGACCAACGACTTCATGGTGTGCGCCTACCTCATCGAGCACGGTCGCTGCCGCCTCTATCACACCGGGGGTCAGGTCATTCGCGAGAACCAGTCCTGCGCCGGTGAGGCCACCGCCCACTTCCTGCGCAACCTCCATCTGGACGTCGCCTTCCTCTCCTCCTCCTCCTGGGACGGGCAGGGGATCTCCACCCCGAGCGAGCAGAAGGTGCCGGTGAAGCGGGCCGTGGTGGAGTCGGCGGCGACCCGCATCCTCATCTGCGACTCGTCCAAATATGGCAAGGTAGGCACCTTCAACGTGGTGGGCTGGGATGCGATCGATCAGGTGATCACCGACGAGCAACTGCCCCAGAGCGCCCGGGAGGCGCTGGCGCAGCACGGGGTCAGGGTGACCATGGCGCCGCTCGCCAGCCTGGCCTCCGGCGTCGAGTGACTGTGTCAGCCTGTCACTCTTCGCCGGCCTGAGGCTCGCTTGTCAGGTTGGCGGAGCCCTGGATCACCTCGCCCGCCTTCTCTATGTCCCGTCCCACCCCGTGAATGGTGTTGCAGCCCAGCAACCAGAGGCTGGCACAGAGCACCAGCAGGGTTCGATTCTTGTTCATGCTTCCTCCTCGCCGGCGCCCGCTCCGGGGCCGGCCTCCATGTCATGGGGTCAGTTTGAGCAGGCGCCCCTTGCCTGAGTCCGTCAGCAGATAGAGGGCGCCGTCCGCACCCTCCTGCAGGGTACGGATCCGCTCCCCGAGATCGGTCAGCAGCCGCTCCTCCGAGACAATCTTGTCCCCCGCGAGGCGAAGGCGCAGCAGGGCCTGACCGCGCAGTGCGCCGACCAGCAGATCCCCCCGCCACGCCTTGAACAGATCGCCTTGGTAGAAGCGCATGCCCGAGGGGGCGATGGAGGGCACCCAGAGCCAGCGCGGCGGCGTCAGACCCGGCGCGCTCTGGCCCACACCAATCTTGCCGCCCCCGTACTCCTCGCCGAAGGTCACTCTGGGCCAACCGTAGTTGTGGCCCGGCAGGATGAGGTTCACCTCGTCCCCGCCCTGGGGGCCGTGCTCGTGGGCCCAGAACTGCTGGCTGCCTGGGCGCAGCGCCGCCCCCTGCATGTTGCGATGGCCCAGGCTCCAGATCTCCGGCAGGGCCCCCGCCGTCTTGACGAAGGGATTGTCGGCGGGCACCCGGCCATCCCTGTGCAGGCGCACCGTCTTGCCGAGGTGGTTGTCCAGCGTCTGGGCCCGCTCCCGCTCGCTGTAGCGATCGCCTAGGGTGATGAAGAGATAGCCATCCTCGGTCAGCACCAGGCGGGAGCCGAAGTGGGCGCCGCCGGCCACCTTGGGCTGCTGGCGAAACAGCAGTTGCCAGTCGACGAGGGCGTCCTTTTGCAACCGGGCCCGGGCCACGGCGGTGCCGGCTCCGCCGTCCCCCGGCTCGCTGTAGCTGAGATAGAGCCAGCCCTCGTCGTCCAGGGCGAGATCGAGCAGGCCCCCCTGACCCTGATTGGCGATGGGGGGCAGACCCGAGATGACATGGCGCTCGCCGCTGGCGTCGATGCGCAGCAGGCGGCCCGGGCGCTCGCCAATCAGATAGCCGCCCCCCGGCAGCAGGACCAGCCCCCAGGGATGGTTGAGCCCCTCCACCAGGGGGGTCAGTGTCAGCGCCCGGAGCGGGCTCACCAGGCAGATCAGCAGCAGTGCAAGCAGTCGCAGCAAGGGGGATCTCCTCTTGGAAGGGGGCTGGCCGGCGGCGCAACGTCGCTGAAGTATAGGGGGTTGCCAACAGAGGGAGAGCGATGGCCCGCTCTGCGGGCTTTTCCCGCCGCGACGCTCAAGGCATTCAGCCCGACGCAAGGCGGGGCGCGTACACTTGATGGTGCGATGAGACATGGCTCGCACGCTTGGGCGAGCGGCCATGGTCATAGGCTGGCAACGGTCACTCGAGCGCCGGTGCAGCATCGGGGCCATAGGGCCATGAGTTCATGGAGGATAAGATGTCATCACCCGCGTCGGCGCCAAGGCGCTCCCTGTCCGACCTGCTGGCCGGCGTCACAGCGGCGGCCGTCGTGCTGCCCAAGGCCATGGCCTATGCCAGCGTGGCCGGTCTGCCGGTGGCCGTCGGTCTCTACACCGCCTTTGTACCCATGCTGCTCTACGCCCTGCTGGGCTCCTCCCGGGTGCTGAGCGTCAGCTCCACCAGCACATTGGCTATCCTGACCGCGACCCAGCTCGGGCTGGTGGTGCCGGACGGGGATCCCGGTCGGCTGCTCACAGTGACCGCCACCCTGACCCTGCTGGTGGGGGCCATGCTGATGCTGGCGGCGGTGCTGCGGCTCGGCTTCGTGGCCAACTTCATCTCCCTGCCGGTGCTGGTGGGGTTCAAGAGCGGCATAGGGCTGGTGATCATCCTCGATCAGCTGCCCAAGCTGTTCGGGGTGCACCTGCAGAAGGAGAACTTCTTCCTGGATCTCTACCACCTGGGGCTGGCCCTGCCCCAGAGCTCCTGGCTGACCCTGGGCGTCGCCCTGGCCACCCTGGTGGTGCTGGTGTTCATGGAGTGGCGCTTCCCCCATTCCCCCGCCCCCTTGCTGGGGGTGGGTATCGGCATCGCCCTGGTGTGGGGCTTTGGCCTGAACGAGGCGGGGGTGGCCATAGTCGGGACCATCCCCACCGGCTTGCCCGCCCTGACGATGCCGGACCTGACCCTGGTGTTGCAGTTGTTGCCGGGGGCGGCGGGCATAGCGCTGATGAGCTTCACCGAGACCATAGCCGCAGGGCGGGCCTTCGTGGGCAAGGAAGAGCCCGAGATCAACCCGAACCGCGAGCTGGTGGCCACCGGGCTGGCCAACCTGGGGGGCGCCTTCTGCGGCAGCATGCCGGCGGGGGGCGGCACCTCCCAGACCGCTGTGGTGCGCTCCGTCGGGGGCCTGAGCCAGTGGGCCTCCGCCGTCACCGCCGCCATGGCGCTGGCCACCATGATCTTCCTCGCCCCGCTGCTCTCCTGGCTGCCAAGCGCCACCCTGGCGGTGGTGGTCATCGTCTATTCGGTGGGGCTCATCCAGCCGGGGGAGTTTCGCAAGATAGGGCAGATTCGCATGATGGAGTTTCGCTGGGCCGTCATCGCCTGCCTGGGGGTGCTGCTGTTTGGCACCCTGGAGGGGATAGTGGTCGCCATCCTGGCCTCCCTGCTGGGGCTGGCCAGCCAGACGGCGCAGCCGCCCGTCTATGTGATTGGCCGCAAGCCCGGGGAGGATGTGCTGAGGCCGCTGGCCGCGCGCCATCCTGATGACGAGACGATCCCTGGCCTGCTTATCCTGCGGCCGGAGGGGCGCCTCTTCTTCATCAATGTGCAGCATGTGGCGGCCCGGATCCGCGAGCTGACCGAGACTCACCAGCCCGAGGTGGTGGTGCTGGACATGAGCCGGGTGCAGGACGTGGAGTACTCGGCGCTGATGATGCTGATGGAGGGGGAGCAGCAGGCCCGCGCCAGGGGGGTCACCCTCTGGCTGGCCGGGCTCAATCCCGGGGTGCTCGAGAACGTGCGCCGCAGCGGGCTGGCCGACCAGTTGGGGGAGGACCGCATGCTGTTCAATGCCAGGGCGGCGATCCGCCAGTATCAGCAGAGCAGGGAGTGAGGGGGCAAGGGACGAGCCAGAAGCCCCCCAATACCAGGACAGTCATCCGCCAGTATCAGCAGAGCAGGGAGTGAGGGGACAAGGGATGAGCCAGAGGCCCCCCAATGCCAGGGCGGCGATTCGCCAGTATCAGCAGAGCAGGGAGTGAGAGAGCAAGGGGCGAGCCGGAGGCTGCCCCTTGAGGGTGATCAGAAGAGTTCCGGGATCACCCGGAGCGGGTGCTCAGAGGCCTTGACCTTGCCAATCTTGCGTTTTGGCAGCTTGACCGGCTCGGCTGGCAGCTCCTCGTAGGGAATGTGGCTCAGCAGGTGGGAGATGATGTTGAGCCGCACCCGTTTCTTGTCCTCGGAGCGGGCCACGAACCAGGGGGCCCAGGCGGTGTCGGTGGCGATGAACATGGCGTCCCGCGCCCGGGTGTAGTCATCCCAGCGATCGAAGGACTTGATGTCCATGGGGGAGAGCTTCCAGATCTTGCGCCCATCGTCGATGCGATCCCGCAGCCGTCGCTCCTGCTCTTCCGGGGTCACCTCCAGCCAGTACTTCAGCAAAATGATGCCAGAGTCCACCAGCGCTTTTTCCACCATGGGGGTGCCAGCCAGGAATTTGTCGCTCGCCTCCTGGCTGCAAAAGCCCATGATGCGCTCCACCCCGGCCCTGTTGTACCAGCTGCGGTCGAAGATGACGATCTCGCCCGCCGCCGGCAGGTGCGGAATATAGCGCTGGAAATAGAGCTGGCTCTTCTCCCGCTCCGTGGGGGCCGGCAGCGCTATGACCCTGAATATCCGGGGGCTGACCCGCTCGGTGATCGCCTTGATGGTGCCCCCCTTGCCGGCGCCGTCGCGCCCCTCGAAGACGATGCAGACCTTGAGCCCCTTGTGCACTACCCACTGCTGCAGCTTCACCAGCTCCACGTGCAGGCGACGCAGCTCCTTCTCGTATGCCTTGTTGCCAAGGGGCTTGGGCTCGGTGACCGGTACCGGCTGTTCTGCTTTGGATTTTTTCTTGCTAGCCATGATGTCCTTCTTTTTTCTCGAACGGATGAGGAGTGGCCGTCATCCCGGACGGCGCACTTCAAGCGTAGATGACAGTTGTTTCGGTCAGGAAGGGAGCAGGGGAGCGGGGATCCGTATCTGGCGCGCCGTTTGGCGCCGGGAGGCTTTGCCTGGGAGGGTCGGGGCTGGCCGCCTGGGCCAGAAAGGCACAAGGGGTTGGCATCTTGCGATGCCAACCCCTTGTTTTGTATGGCGTTCCCGACTGGAGTCGAACCAGTGGCCTGTCCCTTAGGAGGGGACCGCTCTATCCTGCTGAGCTACGGGAACCTTGTGGCGGGCATTATACAAGAAGCATTGTGCTTTTAAACCCTTGATTCCTATTCCAATACGGCCAAATCACCGATTTGGACATTAAACGGCGAATATTTGTTCTGACTGCTGATGATGGCGCCATCCTCGAACACCTGCACCACCTCGAACAGGCCGTCGGCGGGATTGCGCATCACCCGGGACTTGCCATAGGGGTCGATGAAGTCGGCGCTGTGCTGGACGCGGAACTGATCCCCGAGCTTGACCCCGTTGCGACGGCCCAGGCTGATGTGGGGGCCCCGCTCGTGCTGGGCCACGATGCGGGCGGTGACGGGGGCGCAGGCGAGCTCGGCGATGATGTCCTGGGCCGCCTCCTTCAGCTGGTAGCTCACCTCCTGGCCGTAGCTGGACTGCCAGAACTGGCCGCTGTGGCTGCCCACCTGCTCCCGTTTGGAGAAGGTCCAGTTGGCCCGGCCCTGATACTCCTTGCGCCCGAGCAGGCTGCCGTTGATGCCGTCGAACAGGTAGAGCTGCATGCGGAAGTTGCGGATCGGGTCTTCATACCAGCTGGTCAGCTGGTTGCCCTGGGGCTCTAGGGAGAGATCGTCGATGCTGCCGAGCACCAGATACTGGCTGTCGGTGCGCAGGCTCAGGGCCTTGATCTCCTCGAGGGCACTGCGATCCCCCTGCTGCAGGTGGAGGGGATCGATGCGCAGGTTTTCGTCCAGCCACTGGCGGGCGACCACCCCCTGGGGCGCCGCCGCCAGGGTCTCGAACAGGCGGCGGGAGAGATCCGCCGGCATGTCGTCGAGGGCGCCGGTGCTCGCCTGGTCCGGGTAGCGCATGCGCAGGCGTACCAGCGTCAAATCCTTGGCGTAGTGCTGGGTCTGGCAGATCTGGCGCTCGGCCTGGATGTCGGCCACCAGCGTGATGTACATACGGCCGTTGCGCACCTCCTCGCGCTTGAGGCGGTACTGGCGAATGTCGCCGCCGGAGCGGATCTGGATCTGCTCCGAGCGCAGGCTGCCGTTCTCCAGGCGCTGGATGCTGGAGACGGACGCGCCGCTGGCCAGCAGGGCCTGACGCAGCGCATCCCGGGTCGCCTGCTCGCGGGCATAGACCTCGTCGCCCCCCAGAATGGCGGCACTGCCCTGGGCCTCTATGAGCTCGGCGCGGGCCGACAGACTGGCCAGCAGCAGGGTTGACAGCAGCACAACTTTCATAACGTACACCTTGAATAGATGAACCCCTCTTGCGCCCCAGGGGGCGGGTGAGCGGCTTCATGGACACTGGCCTGGTTTGCACCGGGTGCGCAAATAAAAGCAAGATCCATGCCTTGTTCCGGCGAAAGGGTGTACAGCTCGCCACATTTCCCGGCTCCAGCCTCATTATTGGCGCCGCCCAAGGCCCTCTGGCGGATCATCGGGCGATCCTTGGCGCATTCCCGTCTCAAGTGTTGGCCGCTGCGACCGATAACAAGTCAGGTGTAGATACAGGAACAGGTATCCATGAACAGAATTATCACGGCGCTGGCGGTTGCGCTGGCGCTGGCCGGCTGCGGCTCGGCCGACCCCATCAACCGGGATCAAGGGGATCCCCGGCAGGCGGCCAAGGGGATGGAGCTCAACTGGCTGGTGGCCCGCATGACGGATCAGCTGATGGAGCGCAAGTCCCTCACCACCCTGACCGAGCCCATCGCCGTCGCCTCCTTCGTCGATCTCGACACCCTGAAGGACACCAACTGGATGGGTCTGCAGATTGAGGAGAGCTTCATCTACGAGCTGAACCGACGCGGGGAAGTGGTGGTGGACTTCAAGACCACGGGCAGCATTCAAGTGACCCCCAGTGGCGACTTCGTGATGAGCCGCAACTACCGGGATCTCTCCGCCCGCCTGCCCATCTCCCGGATCCTGACCGGCACCTTCAGCCGCAATCAGCAGGGGATCCTGGTCAATGCCCGGATCATCGATCTGCGTACCAAGATGGTGGAGACCACGGCCCAGAGCCTGATCCCGCAACAATATCTGTCCGGCGCCAGCAACTCCTTTGGTCGGGCATCGGTCAACCGGGGTTACCTGATGCGGGGCGGCCAGAGCACGTCCGGCCATCTGGTCAACCTGACCCCCTGAGGAGTAGAGAGCGATGAAAATCTTGTTGGGTTGCCTGATGGCAATGTTGCTGACGGCGTGCAGCGGGAACCGGGTGGTGAATTACGACGTGGGGGAGAAGCCAGATGACTTCCCGGTGCTCAAGGCGGTGGGCTACGCGGTGATCGACATCCAGCCCGGCCCCTCTCAGTCGGAGAAGATGCTGCAGGCGATCCGGGCGTCCAAGATGGATGCCTACCGGGAGCTGGCGGAGCAGCTCAACGGCCAGCAGGTGCGCGGCCAGAGCAGCTACAAGGACCTGACCCAGACCTCCAACTCTCTGGATGTGTCTGTGGCCGGCATGGTGCGCGGTGCCCGTGTGGTGGCGACCTATCCCCGCGGCAACACCTATGCCACCGAGCTGGAGCTCGACACCCGCAACCTCTATCACCTCAACCAGCTGATGGCGGGTCAGTTCTAGGGCGAGAAGCGGGACGACACTCTCCGTCACCTGAACCAGCCGATGTCGGGTCAGTTCCAGGGCGGGTGCGTGCGGACGCCGGCATGAGCCAGGTGGTCGTCACAGCACAGACAAAGGCGAGCGCAGGCTCGCCTTTTTGTTGTCCGGGGGTCGGGTCGGCAGGGGGCAGGAGCGGGGTTGGCACCCCGCCGGCGTGAGTCTGGGGCCCGGTTGGCGGCCCAGGTCGTATAACAGGAGTGAATGATGGGGATATGTCGCTCAGTTTTTCCGAACGCTAAATCGGGGGACTGGGGGCTGCGGCGCCGCCAGCGGGGGAGGGGAGACGGAAAAGAGAGAGGCGAGCCTGATGCTCGCCTCTTGCCGTTCGGGGGCTTAGCTGCCCATCAGCACCGGCGGCACTGCGGTCGGCTTGACGTCTTCGCTCGGGTAGCAGCCCAGCACCTTGACGTAGCGGGTGATCTTGGTCAGCTCCAGCAGGGCGGCCTGCATCTCTGGGGTCTGCAGGTTGGCGGAGACATCCAGGTAGAACATCTCCTCCCAGGGGTTGCCCTGCACCGGACGGGATTCCAGCTTGGTCATGTTGATCTCGTGGCTGCGCAGCACCAGCAGCGCCTCCACCAGGGAGCCCGGCTTCTGGGAGGTGGACATGATGAGGGTGGTCTTGGCCGGGATCTGGGGCGCCACGTCGATGGGCTTGCGCGCCACTACGATGAAGCGGCTGTAGTTCTCCTTCTGGTTCGCGAGCTGCTCGGCCAGCACGTCGAGGCCATACAGCTCGCCCCCGGCGGCGCTGCCGATGGCCGCCGCCTCCGGGCTCCCCAGCTCCTTCACCTTCATCATGGCGCTGGAGGAGGAGTCGCAGATCTCGTGGCGCGCCCCTTCCAGCTTGCTGAGGTAGTGGGAGCACTGCTGGAACACCTGGGGGTGGGCGTAGAAGGTCTTGATCCGGGACAGCTCGGTGGGCACGGCGGTGAGGATGCAGTGCTCTATGGGGTAGGTCAGCTCACCGACGATGGAGAGGGTGGTGTGCTGCATCACGTCGTACACCTCGTTGATGGAGCCCGAGCTGGTGTTCTCGATGGGCAGCACCCCGAAGGCGGCGCGGCCCGACTCCACGGTGTCCAGCACCTCGCGGAAGTTCTGGCAGTTCACCTCGATGACCTGATCCTTGTAGCGCGCCAGGTACTTGCGGGCGGCCAGGCTGGAGTAAGAGCCGCGCGGGCCCAGGTAGGCGACGCTGGTCATGGGCTCCTGCTGCTGGGGGTTGAGCAGGCTCTGCAGGTAGGCCTGCTGGGAGAGCACGGAGTCTTCGATGATGGTGTGGTAGATGCGGGTGATGTACTGGGCATCCAGTCCGAGGGCACGCCCTTTCTGGATCAGGGCAACCAGCAGGTCCTGCTCCCGCTGGGTGTCGCGGATGGGACGGGGATTGGCCTGCTTGGCGCGGGCAACCTCGATGCTGAGGGTCTTGCGTTTGGCCAGCAGGGCGAGCAGCTCCTGATCCAACTGGGTGATGTCTTGTCTGATCTCGTCGAGCGTTGCCATGGTGGTTCCCTATCCAAATCTTCTGTGGTGGTTGCTGCAAAAAAAAGCCTCCGCTGGGGGAGGCTCGATTCGTCTTTGCTTTCTGTTGATGCGACGACAGGGCCTTCCCTCATGAGGGCCGGATAAACGAGAAAGCAAAGAAGAATGGTGTGTGCATGATGTTGTCCTGAATGTAACGTCATAACCATTAAGGGATTTGGCACGCCGATGCAAGTAAAACTTGCCCCGGTGCGTTGAACGGGGCAGGGTAGGTGGTCGGGATCCCTGACCGAATGAGTGTCACACTGGTCCCGTTGTTGCTGGTCAATGAGAGGGAGGCGAGAGGATGGCGATTATCTTCGATCTGGGGCGGGTGGTGGTGAGCTGGGATCCGGTCGGCATAGTGCGCTCGGTACGAGGACCGGATGGTGCCGAAGCCCTGGCGGAGCAGCTGTTCAACCACCCCGACTGGCTGGAGGTGGACAGGGGCACCCTCTCCCTGCACGCCATGGCGCGCCAGGCAGAGGCGCGCACCGGCCTGCCCATGGCACAGAACCTCGCCATCCTGCAGGCGGTGCCCGCCTCCCTGCAGCCGGATCCCGCCATGGTGGCGCTTATCGAGGCGCTGCACAGTGCCGGTCACCGGCTCTACGCCCTCTCCAACATGGGCCATGCCAGCATCGACTGGCTGGAGCAGCATCAGGAGTTCTGGCGCTTCTTCAGCGGCAAGGTGGTGTTGGCCCGGGTGCGGATGCTCAAGCCCGAGCCCGACATCTATCGCTATCTGCTGGTGTCGTTCGACCTCAAGGCTGGGGAGTGTCTCTTTATCGACGACAGCCCGGCCAACGTGGCGGCGGCCCGGGCGCTCGGCCTGCAGGGCATGGTGTTCACCGACGCCCCCGCATGCCGTCGGCAGCTGGTCGAGCAGGGATGGTTGCCCGCCTGAGGGGCCCTTCGCCGGGCCCGGAGAAAAGGGGGGCTGATTTGTCTCTTGAGCGAATAAAGAACAACTTTGTCCCCATTCTTTAAGTGTCTATTCAGCTTTGTCATCGCAAAATAACATCCTATTCATCATCCGGAGCCGTTGTTATGGATGCCAATGTCGTCGCGCTGAATCGGGGATACGATCAGCTATTTCAGGCCAGGGAACAGAGGCTCATCAATACCCTGGCCGGTTACGGCGAACTGCTTGTCTCCTTCTCCGGCCGGCTGGAGTCCTGCTACAGCATGGATCTGTGCCGGGCCAGCGGGGTCCGCTTTCGGGCCATCACCCTGGACAACCCGACCCTGAGCCGCAAGGCGGTGGCCCGGGCCAAGCGCTACTGCAAGCACTACGGCATCGCCCACCAGGTGATCAGGACCGACGAGATGATCTTCAGCGTGCACCTCGGCCACCTCGCGGAGGTGACGGATCCGGTGCGCTACCTCTGCCAGCAGCTCGAGCACGATGACGGCCCCCCTATCCTGATGTCGGCCTCGGTGGAGGAGATGCGGGAGTATCTGCGGCGTTTCGACAGCGTGCCGGCCAATACCCTCTGGATCTTTGCCGAGCAGGGCATGACCCACAGGGACTTTCGCTATGGCTTCCACAAGCGCCAGCTGGCCCTGTGGGGGGCGGGGGGAGAGGCTTGCCTGAGCCAGCGCTTCTCCGACGTCGAGTCCCTGGACCGGCGCCACCTGCGCATGGTGGACATGGCCGAGCAGATGCTGTTCGACATGGGGCTGGACGGGGCCCAGGTCTTCTTCCATACCCTAGCGGACAGGGTCACCACCCTGGCCAGGATCAGGGTGCCCCAGCGCATGCGGGCCCTGGTGTTCGACATGCAGCCGAGCATCCAGAAGGCGCTCAAGAGCGCCCAGTTCGATCTGGTGACCCTGGACATGGTATCGGGGGAAGATCCCCAGCAGCTGGTAATCTGATCCCGACCCTGGCCCGTAACGTGAGTCGGGTCATAGGCAAGGGCAGCCCGACTCTTTATACTGCTCCCTCTGCATCCCTATCGAGTCATCTGCCCATGAAACCCTTGTCCAGACTGCTGCTTGCCCTCTGCCTCTCCCCCATGCTGGCCCAGGCCGCGCCCCTGACCCAGGTCACCCTGGCCGATGGCCGTCAGGTGCAGCTCAACGACGACTTCACCTGGGAATACCTGCTGGTGAAGCCCGCCGAGACGGTGGCCGGCAAGAAGGTGACGACGAGCGTGGCGGCGCCGGTGCTGACCGAGCAGGCCCTGGCCAATCCCGACCTGCTCGCCCAGGCGACCCGGGACGGGATCACGGTGACCCTGAACCAGGTGGAGAGCGAGGATCCGCTGCGTCTGCAATTCATGGTGAGCAACACCGGCAGCCGCAACGTGGTGCGGGTCAACGGCAGCCTGACCCTGTTCAGTGCCGAGGGGGTGCAGCTGGCGACCCAGCCGGTGCGCTTCTGGGTCGGGGAGAATCGTCTGCCTGAATCCTATCTGCGCAAGGGCGAGCAGCGTCCGTCGCGGGCCATCGAGCTGGCCCGTCCGGCCAATCTGACCGGCAAGCCGCTGGTGCGGGTGCAGATCGACGAAGTGGAATTCCGCTAGGATAGCGGTGGGGACGGGCAGGCCCGTCCCCCATGGAGTGTTGCTCCGGTAACCGCCAGCAATATCTGCTTACATCTGACATGGTTTGGCAACAGCTTGCCGCTCGGCACCTCTCCCCTCGCCCGTCACAATGGCTCCATTCCAGTTAGGTTCCGCCTAACTCAACAATCGGAGTCAACAAAATGCAAAAACTCGCACTGTCTGTTCTGGTTCTGGCCGGCCTCTCTTCCACCTCCGTCCTGGCGCAAGATGCGTTCAGCTACGCCAAGGGATCTGCCACCTGGGCACACACCAAGTCTGACTACGTCGGTGGCAAGGACAGCAACAACCGCGATTTCGGTGGTCTGAGCCTGGATCTCTCCAAGAGCTTCGGCTCCAACTTCTACGGCCGTTTCGGATCCGAATACAGCTCCCGCAACAGCGGCAATGACAGCATGGCCATTTCCAATCTGGGTATGGGGGTGTTCACTCCCCTCAGCACCGGCCTGAACCTGTACGGTGAAGCGGGTCTGATGGGCTACAGCATGGAGCGCGAGCTCGCCTCCAACGTCAACGACAGCGGCTGGGACGACATCACCCGCAAGCAGAGCGGCAGCCTCTACGGTGAAGTGGGCCTGCGCTACGACATCGGCGCCGTCGAGCTCTCCACCGGCTATCGCTACGCCAACATGACCGACGACATGCACGACTTCAAGGCGGGTGCCGCCTACAAGGTGAGCCAGAACCTGGCCCTCACCGCCGATTACACCTACCGCAACTGGGATCTGCAGAAAGGATCCATCACCAGCCTGGGTGTGAAATACAGCTTCTGATTTCCCTGTCTGTCGTGACGTCCATTTTGCCCATGACCCCGGTCATGGGCTTTTTCATTTTCCGGTGATCCTGTTTTCCCCCTTGTGTCGTATCGGCCCGTAATAGTTATACAACTTTCATTTCTTTGTATAACCGCTATAACTGGTTCAATTCTTATACAAGGGGCGCAATCATGTACAAGATCAAGGTCGGTATCAGTGCCTGTCTGCTGGGGCAGGAAGTGCGGTTCGACGGGGGCCACAAGCGCTCCAGCTTCTGCGAACGGGATCTTGGCGCCCACTTCGACTATCACCCGGTCTGCCCCGAGATGGCCATCGGCCTGGGCGCACCCCGCGCCGCCATCCGCCTGGTCAAGCGCCATGGGGAGGTGCGGGCCGAGGCGAGCAACGGCAGCTTCGACGTCACCGAGCGGCTCATCGCCTTCAGCGAGCAGAAGGCGCGCCAGCTCGACTTCATCTCCGGCTACATCCTCTGTGCCAAGTCACCCAGCTGCGGCATGGAGCGGGTGCGCATCTATGGCGCCAACAACGAGGGGAGCGCCAAGGAGGGAATTGGCCTCTTTGCCAAGGCCTTGATGGAGGCCAACCCCCTGCTGCCGGTGGAGGAAGACGGCCGCCTGTGCGATCCCATACTGCGGGAGAACTTCGTGCTGCGGGTCTTCGCCTATCACGACTGGCAGCAGCTCTGCGCCAGCGGGATCACCGCCGCCGCCCTCATCCGCTTTCATTCCCGCTACAAGTACCTGGTGCTCTCCCACGCCACCACCCACTACCGCACCCTCGGCAAGTTGCTCGGCAACCTCGGCAAGGCCAACCTGCAGGAGGTGGCCGACAACTACATCAAGGGTCTGATGGCGGCCCTGACCCTGCGTGCCAACCGTCGCAGCCACACCAATGTGCTGATGCACCTGCAGGGCTATTTCAAGCGGGTGCTGACCCCGGCCCAGAAGCAGGAGCTCTGCGACACCATAGACAAGTACCGCACCGGCATCTTCCCGCTGCTGGTGCCCCTCACCCTGATCCGCCACTACCTGCGGGAATACCCCAATGCCTACTTGTCCGAGCAGGTCTATCTCAACCCGCATCCCGATACGCTGAAATTGCGTTACGGGCTTTGAGAATGGCGAGATCGGCCTTATCCAGAGCCACATCCCGATACGCGCAAGCTGCGTGACGGGCTCTGAATTCGCTTGTGCCCCGACGCAGCCTCTGGGCTCGGGGCGCCCATACCCTGTTGAATGGAAGTCACCATGTCTGATGTACCACAAGATGATGCCGCCAAGCCGGACGAGGGGATCTACCCCATCCGCGAGGTCTCCCGCCTCACCGGGGTCAATGCCGTCACCCTGCGTGCCTGGCAGCGCCGCTACGGCCTGGTGCAGCCCGCCCGCACCGACAAGGGGCACCGCCTCTACAGCGAGCAGGATATCCGCCAGATTGGCGAGATCCTGAGCTGGCTTGAGCGGGGGGTGAGCATAGGCCAGGTCAAGGGATTGCTGAGCGAGCCCCAGTCCCAGCCGGTGAGCGATCACTGGCAGCAGACCCTGGAGCAGTTCAGCCTTGCGCTGCTCGCCTTCAACCAGCGCAAGGCGGAGGCCGAGCTTAACGACCTGCTGGCGAGCTACCCCTTCGAGCTGGTGCGCAGCCGGGTGCTGCAACCGCTGGTGGAGCGGCTGCTGGGCCTGTGGCGCGAGCGGCCGGATGGCGAGCTGCTGCAACAGGTGTGGCTGGGCTGGCTCCACACCCGCTTCGCCCGCCACCTCATCGAGCAGGAGAGGGGGCTGCCGGTCACCCTGGCGAGCTGGGGTCAGGTGGGCCCTCTCGATCTGGTCTGGGCGGCCTACGAGCTGATCGGTCAGGGCTATGAGGTGCAGTTGCTGGGGGCGGTGGAGCCGCGCCACGTCGCCCTGCTGGAGGGGCGAGCCCTCACCCCCTGGCGGGTGCTGCTGGGGGCCGGCCTTGGCAAGCCGGCGCTGGCCGCCGACTGGCCTGCCGGTACCCGGCTCTTTGGCGAGCTGGGGCGACTCTATGATGCTGACTGGCTGGCCGCTCACGGCTGGCGGGCGACCCTGGCCGAGGTGATGGTGGACAAGCCTGCCGCCCGTGGCTTGAGCTGGCGCGGGAGCAAGAGATCATGAGGCTGATCTGGTTTCGCAATGACTTGCGCCTTTCCGACAACCCGGCGCTGCGTCATGGCTGCGCCAGCGATGAGCCGGTCGCCGCACTCTTCATCATCTCCCCCACCCAGTGGCGTCAGCACAAGATGGCCCCCATCCGCCAGCGCTTCATCCTGGCCCAGGTGGATGAGCTGGGCCGGGAGCTGGCGGCCCTCGGCATCCAGCTCCATCTGCTGCGAGTCGAGACCTTTGCCGAGGTGCCTGCGGCGCTGGCTGACCTCTGCCGCGAGCTCGGCGTCACCCAGCTCTACGCCAATCAGGCCATCGAGCTTGACGAACAGCGCCGGGACCATGCGGTCACCGCCGCGCTGGCAGAGCAGGAGGTGAGTTGCCACTGGCTCAACGGCTGCTGCGTGCTGCCCCCTGGACGGGTGCTGACCGGCGGGAGGGAGATGTTCAAGGTCTTCACCCCCTTCAGCCGCGCCTGGCTCAAGGCGCTGGATGAGGATGGCTTCGTCATCCACAGAGCCCCGGCACCCCGGGGCGAGCCCCTGCCCTGGCAGCCGCTGGCCGAGCGGGCCTCTGTCGATGAGGGGATCGGGGAGCTGACCCCGGATCCCCGCTGGCCGGTGGGGGAGGCCGAGGCCCTGCGGCGGCTGCATGCCTTCCTGGATCAGGGGGTGCTGGACTACGGCGAGACCCGGGATTTTCCGGCGCTGGCGGGTACCTCCATCCTCTCCCCCTATCTGGCGGCGGGCATCGTCAGCCCCCGTCAATGCGTGGCGGCCTTGCAGCAGCGACTCGGCGGCCGGCCCCAGTCCAAGGCGCAGCCCGGTTTCGTCTGGCTCAATGAACTCATCTGGCGCGAGTTCTATCGCCACCTGCTGGTACTGATCCCGACCCTCTCGATGAATCGCCCTTTCAAGCCAGAGACGGCGGCCCTGCCCTGGAGCTGGGACCCGGATGCGTTTGCCGCCTGGTGCGAGGGGCGCACCGGTTATCCCATAGTCGATGCGGCCATGCGCTGCCTCAACGCCACCGGCTGGATGCACAACCGGCTGCGGATGATAGTGGCGAGTTTCCTGACCAAGGATCTGCATATCCACTGGCGGCTCGGGGAGGATTACTTCATGAGCCAGCTCATCGACGGGGATCTGGCGGCCAACAATGGCGGCTGGCAGTGGGCGGCGGGCACAGGCGCCGATGCGGCCCCCTACTTTCGGGTGTTCAACCCGACGACTCAGGGGCAACGATTTGATCCACAAGGGGAGTTTATCCGTACCTGGGTATCTGAGCTTGCCGATCTGCCTGCCACCCATGTGCACCAGCCCCACAACTGGTTGCGGCTCAAGGGGCGGCAGGACTACCCGGCGCCCATGGTGGATCATGCCGTTGCACGGGTGAGGGCCATCGAGATGTTCCGTGACCTGGAGAAGCAATAACATGAACGACGCGCTGGCCCATTTCATCGTCCTCTACCTGCAGCTGGACAAGCACCAGTTGCACCGCCTGCCGGAGATCTATGCCGAGCAGGTGGTGTTCATCGATCCGGCCCACCGCATCGAGGGGCTGGCCGCGCTCACCCGCTATTTTTCCTCCCTCTACGACCGGCTCAAGGAGTGCCGCTTCGAGATCACCAGCCAGCAGCAGCAGGGCAATGAAGCCTGGCTCAGCTGGGTCATGATCTTCGCCCACCCCAGGATCGCCGGTGGTCGGCCCGTGCGGGTCGAGGGCGCCACCCGGCTGCAGTTCGATGCCTGGGGCAAGATCTGCCTGCACCGGGACTACTTCGATCTCGGCGCCATGCTCTACGAGCAGTTGCCCCTGCTCGGGCCCGTGGTGCGCGCCATCAAGGGGAGGCTGGGAGCATGAGCGGACGCGTGCTGATCACCGGGGCCACCTCCGGCATAGGTCGCCAGCTGGCGCTCGATTATCGGCGCGCTGGCTGGCAGGTGTGGGGCTGTGGCCGCGACGGCGAGCGGCTGCAGGAGCTGGGGCTTCACGGCATCACTCCCCTGCAGTTCGATGCACGGGACAGCGTCGCCATGGCAGAGGCCGCCGCCGGTCTGCCCACGCTGGACCTGGTGATCCTCAACGCAGGCAACTGCGAGTACATGGATATAGCCGAGGGATTTGACAGCGCGCTGTTTGCCCGGGTGATCGAGACCAACCTCATCGCCACCGGCCACGCCCTGGCCGCCTTCCTGCCGCGGCTGGCGGCCGGGTCGCGGCTCGCCATCGTCAGCTCCTCGGTGAGCTGGCTGCCCCTGCCAAGGGCCGAGGCCTATGGCGCCTCCAAGGCGGCCCTTGATTATCTGGCCCATACCCTGCGCCTCGATCTCGCCAGCAAGGGGATAGGGGTCACCCTGATCCGCCCGGGCTTCGTGCAAACGCCGCTCACCGCGAAGAATGATTTTCCCATGCCCTGTCTGGTGACGGTGGAGGAGGCATCCCGCGCCATCATGGGCGGGCTGGCTGCCGGTCGCCACCAGATCCACTTCCCCCGTCGCTTCATCTGGCTGCTGCGCCTGCTGGGTGCACTGCCGACGGGGCTCTGGCTGCGGCTGGGGCGCACCCTCATCTCGAAAGGATCCCCTTCATGAAGAAAAAGATCGCCATCATAGGTTCCGGGATCTCGGGTCTCAGCGCCGGATTTCTGCTCCACAAGCGGCACGACATCACCTTGTTCGAGGCGGCCCCCCTGCTCGGCGGACATACCGCCACCGTGGATGTCAGCCTGGCCGGTCGCAGCTATGCCATCGACACCGGCTTTATCGTCTTCAACGATCGCACCTACCCGAATTTCCTGAAACTGCTGGAGCGGATCGGGGTGGCGCGCCAGCCCACCGAGATGAGCTTCTCGGTCAAGAGCCCCCAGGGGCTGGAGTACAACGGCCACAACCTGGATACCCTGTTTGCCCAGCGCAGCAACCTGCTGAGCCCGCGCTTCTACCGCTTCGTCGCCGAGATACTGCGCTTCAACCGGGAGGCCCGCGCCTGGCTGGCGGAGCTTGGGCGCCACGGCGGTGGCAGCGAACCGACCCTGGGGGATTTCCTGCAACTGGGGGAGTTCAGCGACTACTTCGCCCGCCACTACATACTGCCCATGGGGGCGGCCATCTGGTCCTCCACCCTGGCGGACATGCGCGCCTTTCCGCTGGGCTTCTTCCTGCGTTTCTTTGCCAACCACGGCCTGCTGGATGTGGCTAACCGTCCCCAGTGGTACGTCGTTCCGGGCGGCTCGCGGGAATACATAGGGCCGCTCACCGCAGGCTGGCTGCCGCGGATCCGGCTGGCCTGCCCGGTGCAGGGGATAAGGCGCACGGCCGAGGGGGGGCTGATCCGAAGCGGTTACGGGGAGGAGCACTTTGACGAGGTGATCCTCGCCTGTCACAGCGATCAGGCCCTGGCCCTGCTGACGGATGCGAGCGAAGGGGAGCAGGCCATTCTCGGCGCAATGGCCTATCAGGCCAACGACGTCTGGCTTCACACCGATGCGAGCTGCCTGCCGCTCCGGCCAAAGGCCTGGGCCAGCTGGAACTATCTGCTTGGGGATGACGACGAGGCGCGCCCCCTGGTGAGCTACAACATGAACATTTTGCAGGGGATAAGCGCACCGCACCCCTTCTGCGTCAGCCTCAATCCCCAGGGCCGGGTGGACGAGAGCAAGGTGCTGCGCCGCTTCGTCTATCACCATCCGGTCTTCAATCAGGCCTCCATCGCCGCCCAGCAGCGGCGAGCCGAGATCTGCGGCCGGCAGTACACCCATTTCTGCGGCGCCTACTGGTACAACGGCTTTCACGAGGACGGGGTGCGCAGCGCCCTGGACGTGGCCAGTCGCTTCGGAGCCAGCCTGTGAAGGCCGCCGGCGACACCATGGACACCATCAGCGCCATCTGGCAGGGCTCGGTGCGCCACCGGCGCTTCGCGCCGCGTAGCCACGCCTTCTCTTATGGCCTCTTCATGCTGGGGCTGGATCTGGACGAGCTGCCGGGGCTCAGCCAGGGACGCTGGTTCGGCGTGGAGCGGGCGGGGCTGCTCTCCTTTCGCCGCCGCGACTATCTGGGTGGCGGCGAGGGCAGCCTCAAGCAGGCGGTGTGGGACAAGGTGACCGCCCTTGGCGGCGACGCCGAGCCGGACGGCAGGGTGCTGCTGCTTGGCAACGTGCGCTGCCTGGGATTCTACTTCAGCCCGGTCAACTTCTACTTCTGCTATCGGGAGGGGGAGGCGCGCTATCTGCTGGCGGAGGTGTCGAACACCCCCTGGAACGAGCGTCACTACTATCTGCTGGATCTGGCGGCCCTGGCGCCCCACGACAAGGATTTTCACGTCTCCCCCTTCATGGGGCTGGCCATGCGCTATCACTGGCGCATCCGCCCGCCCGAAGAGGAGACGCTGATCCATATCGAGAGTCATCCCAGATCCGGCGAGGCCAAGCTGTTTGACGCCACCCTGGCGCTGCGCCGGGCGCCGCTGTCGCGCCCTGGGCTCGCGGCCCTGCTCGCCCGCTGGCCCTGGATGACCCTCAAGGTGCTGCTCGGGATCTACTGGCAGGCCCTGCGTCTTTTTATCAAACGAACTCCCATTTTTAGCCATCCGGAGAGCCGCTAATGGAACTTGCTCAATCAACCCTCTCTGCCTCTTTCATCGACAAGGGGGCCAGGCAACTGCTGCTCACTCTGCTGGGACGCCTCGAACAGGGGCAACTGCTGCTGCGGGACGGCAACGAGCGCCACAGCTTCGGGGTGGCGGGCACTGACCTGCACGCCGAGGTGGTGGTGCAGGATCCCGCCTTCTATCGCCGACTGCTGCTGGGGGGCAGCATAGCCGCCGGTGAAACCTGGGTGGAGGGGCTCTGGACCAGCCCGGATCCGGTGGCCCTGGTGCGGCTGCTGGCGCGCAACCTGACGCTGCTCGACACCCTGGAGCGGCGACTCGGCTGGCTCAGCTTCCCCTTCAACAAGGTGCGTCATTGGCGTAGTCGCAACACCCTGACCGGGTCGAGATCCAATATTGCCGCCCACTATGATCTCGGCAACGCCCTCTATCAGGGCTTCCTCGACAGCCACATGCAGTATTCGAGTGCCATCTACCCCCATGCAGAGGCCACCCTGGAGCAGGGGCAGCAGGCCAAGCTGCGCACCATCTGCGAGCGGCTCGAGCTGGGACCGGAGGATCACCTGCTGGAGATAGGCACCGGCTGGGGCGGCCTGGCTGTCTATGCCGCCCGCCATTACGGCTGCCGGGTGACCACTACGACTATCTCCCAGGCCCAGCATGATTACGCAAAAGAGTGGATTGCCCGGGAGGGGCTGGGGGATCGCATCACCTTGCTGCTGGAGGATTACCGCAAGCTGGAGGGTCGCTTCGACAAGCTGGTCTCCATCGAGATGATAGAGGCGGTGGGGCACGCCTTCCTGCCGGACTACTTCCGTCAGCTGTCGCGCCTGCTCAGACCAGGCGGCCGCCTGCTGATCCAGGCCATCACCATAGCCGATCAGCGCCACGCCCAGTATCTGCGCGGTGTCGACTTCATCCAGCGCTACATCTTCCCCGGCGGCTGCCTGCCGAGCGTCTCCCAGATGGCGGGGCTGCTCGCCCGGGAGACTGACATGCAGCTGGTGCGGCTGCACGATCACGGCCACCACTATGCCCGCACCCTGGCCCACTGGTGCGAACGCTTCCTGGCGCTGGCCCCCGAGCTGCCGAGGCTCGGCTACAGCCAGGACTTCATCCGGCTGTGGCACTTCTATTTTGCCTATTGCGAGGGGGGCTTCTGGGAGCGGGCCATCAGCCTGGTGCAGCTGGAGGCGGCCAAGCCGGGCCCCCTCGGCTGGTCCGGTGATCTGCCAGTAAGCGGTCACTGACCATGTGGCAGTGGGCCCACCTGCTGGGATTCAACCTCTACTGGTTGCTGGCGGTGAAATGGCAGCAACCTGGCCCGCTGCTGCTGATGTTGTCGCTCCATTTTCTCTTCTCCCCCCGCCGTCGGTATGACTGGCGGCTCATACCCGTGGCCCTGGCAGGCTGTCTGCTCGACATCCTGCTCTGGCGGCTCGGTCTGTTCCAGTTTCCGGCCGGTTTCCCGCTCTGGCTGTTGCTGCTCTGGTGCGGTTTTGCCCTGACCCTCTCCCACGGTCTGCGCTGGCTTAGGCCCTTGCCGCGCTGGCAGCAGGCGCTGTTTGGCATGGTGGGGGGGGCGAGCTCCTATGTGGCGGGGGCTGCCATGGGGGCCGTACACTTACCCTGGGGCATCTGGATCAGCACGGCGCTGCTGGCGGTGATCTGGATGGGGTGGTTACCCGTACTGCTGTGGGTAACGGTGACGCTGGAGGGTGAGCCGAGATGAACACCTTTTCGACCGACGCCTTGTTGTTTTCCAAATGGACCAAGGAGAGCCAGTACGAGCTGGCCGACCGCTTCTACCTGGTGGTGGCCTGCCAGCGGGATGCGCGAGGTCAACTGGCGAGCGTGGTGATGCAGGATATCAATACCCTGCAGGAACAGGAGATGGACTGGCATGAACTGGAAGATCCCACCCATTGGCACATGGGGTGGAGCTAGCACTTTGCTGGCGGCGCTGACGCTGCTGTTTGCCAGTGCGGTGCAGGCCTCTGCCACCCCCTGGCAACAACTGAGCCCGGTCGGGCAGGGGGAGATGAGCTGGCTCTGGTTCAAGCTCTATGACGCCACCCTCTACAGCGCGAGCGGACGCTACGAGCCGGGTCGCTATCCGCAGGCCCTTACCCTCACCTATGCCAGAGCCATAGAGCGGGAAGATCTGCTGAGCGCCACCGCCGCCGAGTGGCAGCGGCTTGGCCTTGGCAGCGAGACGGATCGCGAGCGCTGGCTCGGCCGGCTCGCCGCCCTCTGGCCCGATGTCGGGGCAGGGGACAGACTCACCTTCTATGTGGACAGTGCGGGAGCCGGTCACTTCTGGTGGCAGGACAAGCCCCTGGGTTCCCTTGCCGATCCCCAGTTTTCCGCCGCCTTTCTGGCCATCTGGCTCGCCGACAACAGTCGCGATCCCGCCCTCACCCGCCGCCTGCGCGGCCAACCCTGATACTGGAGTTCCTCATGACCTTCCATCGCACATGGCGCCTTCTGCTGCTGTGGTCACTGTTGTTGCTGACTGGTTGTGGCGCCAGCCTCGATGACTATAGAGGGCAGGGCCCGAACTGGGATCTAGCCCGTTTCTTCAATGGCAAGCTGGTGGCCCATGGCCTGGTGACGGACCGTAGCGGCGAAGTGACCAGTCGCTTTCGGGTCGAGATGCAGGGGCGCTGGCGAGAGGGCAAGGGGGAGCTGTTCGAGCAGTTCTATTTCGATGATGGCCGCCAGCAGACCCGCACCTGGTTTCTGAGCAAGGGGGCGGATGGTCACTGGCGCGGCACCGCCTCGGACGTGGTGGGTGAGGCGGTGGGCAAGACGGCAGGCTTTGCCCTGAACTGGCGCTATCAACTCGATCTGGCCTTGCCGGACGGGGATGTGGTGCGGGTGAGCTTCGATGACTGGATGTATCTGCTGGATGAAGATCGCCTGATCAACCGCGCCGAGATCAGCAAGTTCGGCATTCATCTGGGGGAGGTGATCCTCTATATCGAGCGGCTTGAGCGATGAGAGCGGGTGTTTTTCCTGCTGACGATAGGCAGTCGCTATCAATGGGCAAGGTACAAGCAATTGTCCTTTGAGTCTGTGCGGGGATATGCTGACTCCGTTCCCGATAATGTTAACCACCTGGAGGTGAATGATGAAGAGCCCCATTGGTCTTGATACCGTTCAATCACAAGCCCTGGCCGCCGAGCTGAACAAGTTGCTGGCCAGCTACCAGATCCTCTACATGAACGTCCGTGGTTTCCACTGGAACATCCGCGGCAACCAGTTCTTCGAGCTGCACCTGAAATTCGAAGAGATCTACAACGATCTGCTGTTGAAAGTAGATGCCCTGGCCGAGCGCATCCTCACCCTGGATGGGGTGCCCCTGCACAGCTTCAGCGACTACATCAAGGTCTCCGCCATCCCCGAGCAGAAGGGGCTGCACGACGGCCGTGCCTGCGTCGAATCCCTGCTGGAGAGCTTCCGCGAGTTGCTGGTGGCCCAGCGCCGCATCCTGGGGCAGGCCGCCGAGGCCGGTGACGAGGGCACCGCCTCCATCCTCTCCGACTATGTGCAGCAGCAGGAGAAACTGGTCTGGATGCTGCGGGCCTATCTGGCCTGATGAAGTCAGGGCCGGATGCCACGAGTGGCGCCGGCCCGATAGTTCCGCCATCCCCTGTTGCTGCAATCCTGAATTGTCTTTGATGTTATCCACCCGCTTGCCGCCCTCTCTGGGCGGCTTTTTTGTTTTTGATCTGCATCAATGAAAACTTAATTGGTAAATTGAATGCCTATTAAGTTTTTCTAGAGGGGAATAGAATCGCCACAAAACAAACAACTGAAATGTCCAATTAGGAGAGGCATGATGTTTTGTGTGCAATGTGAACAGACAATTCGTACCCCCGCAGGCAATGGCTGCGCTTACGCACAAGGCATGTGCGGCAAGACGGCGGAAACCTCGGATCTGCAGGATGTGCTGATCTATGCGTTGCAGGGTCTCAGCGCCTGGGCCCTGGCCGCCCGCGAGCACGGCATGATCGACGACGAGATCGACGCCTTCGTGCCCAAGGCCTTCTTCGCCACCCTCACCAACGTCAACTTCGACTCGGCGCGCATCGTCGGCTATGTGAATCAGGCGATGGCCTATCGTCAGCAACTGGCCGCCAAGCTGGCACCGCTGGCGGTACAGGTAAGCGATCTGCCCGCCGCCGCCCGCTTCGAGCCGGGTAGCGAGCTGCTGGAACAGCTGGCCCATGCGCCCCAGACCGCGGTCAATCGCGGCAAGAGCGAGGTCAATGAAGACATCATGGGGCTGCGCCTGCTCTGTCTCTACGGCCTCAAGGGCGCCGCCGCCTACATGGAGCATGCCCGGGTGCTGGATCAACAGGATGCCGGGGTAGCCGCCGAATTCCACCGCATCATGAGCTGGCTCGGCACGGATCCCTGCGATCTGGATCCCCTGTTCAAGTGCGCCATGGACATAGGCCTGCTCAACTTCCGCATCATGGAGATGCTGGATCTCGGCGAAACCACGGCGTTTGGCCACCCAGAGCCGACCCAGGTGCGCGTCACTCCGGTGCCGGGCAAGTGCATCCTGGTCTCCGGCCACGACATGGTGGATCTCAAGCTCATCCTGGAGCAGACCGCAGGCACCGGCATCAACGTCTATACCCACGGCGAGATGCTGCCGGCCCTGGCCTACCCCTTCTTCAAGCAGTATCCGCACCTGGTGGGCAACTACGGCTCCGCCTGGCAGAACCAGCAGAAGGAGTTCGCGAACTTCCCCGGCGCCGTGGTGATGACCTCCAACTGCATCATCGACCCTAACGTCGGCAACTACAGCGATCGCATCTTTACCCGCTCCATCGTCGGCTGGCCCGGGGTGACTCACCTGGAAGGGGAGGACTTCTCCGCCGTGGTGGCCAAGGCCCAGGCGCTGGAAGGGTTCAAGCACGTTGAGCTGGAGCACTTCATCACCATAGGCTTCGCTCGCAACGCTCTGATGCAGGCCGCCCCCGCAGTGATCGAGAAGGTCAAGGCCGGCGAGATCAGCCACTTCTTCCTGGTGGGGGGCTGTGACGGCGACCGTGCCGAGCGCGCCTACTACACCGAGTTCGCCAAGGGAATACCGCAGGACAGCCTGCTGCTCACTCTGGGCTGCGGCAAGTACAAGTTCAACAAGCTCGACTTTGGCGACATCGGCGGCATTCCGCGCCTGCTGGACGTGGGCCAGTGCAACGACGCCTACTCAGCCATCCAGCTCGCCCTGGCGCTCTCCGAAGCATTCGAGTGCGGCGTCAACGATCTGCCGCTGACCCTGGTGCTCTCCTGGTTCGAGCAAAAGGCCATCGTCATCCTGCTCACCCTGCTGGCGCTCGGGGTGAAGGACATCCGCACCGGCCCGACCGCTCCGGCCTTCCTCACACCGGCCCTGCTCAAGGTGCTGGAGGAGCAGTTCGGCCTGAAAGGGACCACCACGGCCGAGGCCGACTTGGCCGAGATCCTGGCGGCCTGATCCATTCAGCATGTTGTAAGCCTTTGGCGAGCCTGATGGCTCGCCTTTTTTTCAAGACGATAGCTTCAAGACAAGAGGAGCCTTGCGATGACCTCCACCTCTCTCACCCTGCGCTGCATTGGCCGTCGTGCGGACACTCACGACGTGACAAGTTGGCAGTTTGTCGCCACCGAGGGCACTCTGCCTGCCGTGCTGGCCGGCCAGTGTGTGACCCTGCACACCGAGATTGACGGCAAGCCCCAGTGCCGCGCCTATACCCTCTCTTCCAGCCCGCAGGATCCTTTCTGGCAAGTCACCATCAAGGACGTGGGGCTGGTCTCCCATCATCTGCACCAAACCTTGCAACTGGGGGACCAGATCCGGGTTGACGGCCCCTTCGGCGACTTCAATCTGGCGGTGCTCCCCTGCGAGCGGCCGCTGCTGCTGAGCGCCGGCTCCGGCATCACCCCCATGTGGGCCATGCTGCGCGGCGAGCTGGCCAAGCGACCCGATGCGGACATTCGCTTTATTCACAGCGCCCGCTCGCCAGAGGATGTGATCTTCGCAGATGAGCTGGCCGCGCTGGCCGAGGCCCATGCCGGGCTGCGCCACGCACTGATACTGGAACAGGCGCCGACGGCTCATCCCTGGGTGGGCCGACTCAGCCCGGAGATGCTGAGGGAACTGGCGCCGGATCTCTTGAGCCGCCACGTCTACCTGTGCGGACCCGCCCCCTACATGGCGGTGGTGAGCGCCATGCTGGCAGAGCTGGGGTTGCCGGCGGCGCAGCTGAATCAGGAGTCCTTCGGCCTGCCTTCTGCGGCATCGAGTGCGGCGCCAGTTGCGGCCGACAGCGACCACTTCTGGCTTACCCTGAAAAAGAGCGGCAAGAAGGTGAAGATACTGCCGGGCCAGACCCTGCTGGCGGCGCTGGAGGGGGCGGGAGAGACCATGATGGCCGCCTGCCGCGCCGGGGTATGCGGGGCCTGTCGCTGCACCACGGAAGGGGAGATAGAGCGCCAGAGCGTGATGACGCTGAGTGCGCAGGATCTGGAGAGCGGGGTGGCGCTCGCCTGCTCCTGCACCGTCAGGGGGGATGTCGGCCTCGACTACTGAGGGGGTCATAGGTATCCCGAGCTTTTCCCGCGCGGGCAGGGCGGGTAGACTCTGACCCAGTTTCAGCAAAGCACGGGATAAAAAATGACAATTCTGGTCACGGGCGGCGCCGGCTATATCGGCTCCCATACACTGGTTGAGCTGCTGGGCGCCGGCCAGCAGGTGGTGGTACTGGACAACCTCTCCAACTCCTCCCCCGAGTCCCTCAGGCGGGTCGAGCGGATCACCGGCAAGCCGGCCACCTTCGTCGAGGGGGACATTCTGGACAGGAGCTGCCTGCAACGGCTGTTCGCCGCCCACAAGATCGAGTCTGTGATCCACTTCGCCGGCCTCAAGGCGGTGGGGGAGTCCAGCCAGATCCCGCTCACCTACTACCAGAACAACGTGACCGGCACCCTGGTGCTGTGCGAGGAGATGGCCAGGGCCGGCGTGTTCCGCCTGGTGTTCAGCTCCTCGGCCACCGTCTATGGCGATCCCGCCTCTGTGCCCCTGAGGGAAGATTTCCCCACCAGCGCCACCAACCCCTATGGCCGCTCCAAGCTGATGGTCGAAGAGATTCTGCGGGATCTCTCCAAATCCGATCCCCGCTGGTCCATAGTGCTGCTGCGTTACTTCAACCCGGTCGGTGCCCACGAGAGCGGCCTCATCGGGGAAGATCCCAACGGCATTCCCAACAACCTGCTGCCTTACATCAGCCAGGTCGGCGTCGGCAAGCTCAAGGAGCTGGGGGTATTCGGCAACGACTACCCGACGCCGGACGGCACTGGCGTGCGCGACTACATCCACGTGGTGGATCTCGCCATCGGCCACCTCAAGGCGCTGGCCCGCATCGAGCGCGACACCGGGGTCTTTACCTATAACCTCGGCACAGGTCAGGGCTATTCCGTGCTGGAGATGGTCAAGGCGTTCGAAACTGCCAGCGGCCGCCCCATTCCCTACCAGATCAAGCCCCGTCGCCCCGGCGACATCGCCGAGTGCTGGGCCGAGCCTACCCTGGCCCGGGACGAGCTGGGCTGGCAGGCCGAGCGCGGTCTGGCGCAGATGATGGTCGACACCTGGCGCTGGCAAAGCAACAACCCGAACGGCTATCAGGCCTGATAACACCTCGGATAGCAAAACGCCCCGGCATGCCGGGGCGTTTTTTTACGAGAGAAGAGCGGGTTACTGAATGCTCTTGCCGGCGCGCACGTCCTTGACGATGGCCTTCAGGCTCGCCAGATCCCGTGGCGCACCGCGCAGGATCTGGTCGCCGATGATGAACCCCGGGGTCCCCGAGATGCTCATGGCTTCGGCCAGGGCACGGTTGGTACCCAGGTTCTGATCTATGCTGCCATCCTTGATCTTGGCCTCGACCTTGCTCCAGTCCACCCCGGCGGACTTGGCGATGGCTTGCACCTGGGCCTCGTCGGCCAGCGACCCTTGATGGGCGTACAGCTTGTCGTGGAAGGCCTGGAACTTGTCGGGCTGGCCGAGCTGCACCGCCAACGCCGCGCGGGCGGCGTAGTAGGAGGTCTCGCTCAGGATGGGGAACTGCTTGTAGATGTAGCGGATGTCCTTGTCTTCATCGAGCAACTGTTGGACGAGGGGATGGGCCCGCTTGCAGTAGCCGCAGTTGTAGTCGAAGAACTCGACCACAGTCAGGCTGCCCTTGGGGTTGCCACTCTCGGGATCCTTGTTGGCGAAGAGTTGCTTGGCATGTGCCTCGATCAGCGTCTTGTCATTCTCGGCCTGCTGGCTCTCCTGTTTGGCACGCAGGGCATTGGACATCTCGACCAATAATTCCGGATTCTTGACCAGATAGTCGCGTACTATCTGCTCGACATCGCTCTTGGTCAGCTCGCTCGCCTGCACAGGCGCCGCAAGCAGGGTCGCGCCGGTCAGGGCGGCGAACAGGGCATGTTTGATTCTCATAAGTCCATCTTGCTGGGAATACCGTAGTGGTCACTATAGTGGGTGAGTCTGTTTTCAAGTCAAGCCATCCGGTGGAAAAAGCACGGTTGGGGTGGCGTTTGCGGGGTTTGTTGGCCATTTAGCCCAATAAATCGGCAAACGAACAGAGCGGGGATTTACAAGGGGGATCGTCATGAGTAATATGCGTCGCACTGCTGCGGAGGGGTGGCAGAGCGGCTGAATGCACCGGTCTTGAAAACCGGCGATGGGCGACCATCCGTGGGTTCAAATCCCACCTCCTCCGCCATCTATACGGCCCATCTCATTGAATGAGATGGGCTTTTTCGTATCTGCGAGTTTTCATTTCCCATCCCTTCGTCCACGCCATTCTCTTCTTACATTTCACCGCCATTTCACCGCGTCGGCGCGGCCGATCTCAGGCCACCCATCAGGTTCCCCGTCAGAAGCACCATCATGTCGGAGCATTGCACATGTCCCGAGCGGATCGCCTGGGTCAGGCTAGCTCCCTACTGTCGATAGGCATCGATGGGTGGCAGAGCCGGAAGAGCGCGCGCTCAATCTGGATGGAAGGTTGGTATCGCACTCGTCCGTCCCCTGGGAGCGGCAGATCATGGGGGGACGTTGAAGGGACTGGTTGCATTGATCATTTCAATATTTCTTGTATAGTTGAATTCATGAAATGAATTAAGGGAAAGTCCCATGAACAAAGAGATCGCCACCAAGGTATTCGAGTCCCTCGCATCCGGTATTCGCCTCGATGTGTGGCGTCTGCTGGTCAAGGCCGGACTGGAAGGGCAGGTGGCCGGCCAGCTGGCCAGCGAGCTGGACCTAGCCCCCAACACCCTGTCGTTTCACCTCAAGGCCATGCTGCACGCGGGCCTGCTCTCGGTGGAGCAGGAGGGGCGTTTCTTGCGCTATCGCGCCAACATTCCCCTGATGCTCGATTTGATCGGTTATCTCACCGAAGAGTGCTGCGCCGGTCATCCGGAGGCTTGCGGTCTGGCGGAGATCCATCCCCTGGGCGCCAATGGTCAGCCGCGTTCGCCCTGTTGCGACGAGTCGTGCTGACGCCCGCCCGGCATCGCCGCATGCCGAGCCCCCATTCCCACTCCCATCCTGACGAGACATGGAGCCACTGCTTATCATGCACCCCTTTGACATCCTGAACCTGGACAACGGCGCCCGCCTTGTCTTCACCCCCTGTCCCGGCACTAGGGAGGCTTCCTTGCTGGACTCCCTCAAGACCCTGCAAGCCGCCGGAGCGGATGCCGTGATCACCCTGATGCCGGGGGCCGAGCTGGTGCGGTTCAAGGCCGATGACTTGCCCGCCGAGTGTGAGGCCTTGGGGCTGGCCTGGTTCCAGCTGCCGGTTGAGGACGATTGCGCCCCCGAAGCACCGTTTGCCGAAGCCTTTGCCAACCACAAGGCGGATCTGCTGGCGCGTCTGGCGGCAGGTCAGACCCTGGCCATTCATTGCCGTGGCGGTTCGGGACGTACCGGACTGATGGCGGCCATCCTGCTGCTGGAATCGGGTTACGCCCCCACACAGGTCAAGTCGCTGGTACAGGGGCTGCGCCCCAAGGCGCTGACATTGGCAGCGCACCTCGACTACCTCCACAACCACCATGCATTCGCCGGTTAAGGAAAACAGCATGACCATCAAAGTGGGTATCAACGGGTTTGGCCGCATGGGCCGCCTCTCGTTTCGCGCCGCCTTCGACTGGGCGGATGTGGAGTTTGTGCGCATCAATGACCCGGCTGGGGATGCCGCCACCCTGGCACACCTCATCATCTTCGATTCGGTCCATGGCCGCTGGCACCATGAAGCCAGCAGCGAGGGGGATGAGATGGTGATCGGTAACCATCGCATCCTCTGCACCCGCAACAAGGAGATAGGCCAGACCGACTGGTCCGGCTGTGATGTGGTGATCGAGGCCTCCGGCAAGATGAAAACCAAGGCCCTGCTCAATGCTTATCTGGAGCAAGGGGTGAAGCGGGTCGTGGTCACCGCGCCGGTCAAGGAAGAGGGGGTCCTCAATGTCGTCATGGGGGTCAACCACCATCTCTACGACAAGGCGCAGCACCCCATAGTGACGGCGGCCTCCTGTACCACCAACTGTCTGGCGCCCGTGGTGAAGGTGATCCACGAGCAGCTCGGCATCAAGCATGGCTCCATGACCACCATTCATGACATCACCAACACCCAGACCATTCTGGATGCCCCCCATAGCGATCTGCGCCGTGCCCGCGCCTGCGGCCTGAGCCTGATCCCCACCACCACGGGGTCTGCCACCGCCATCACCCACATCTTCCCCGAGCTCAAGGGCAAGCTGAACGGTCATGCGGTGCGGGTGCCGCTGGCCAACGCCTCCCTCACCGACTGCGTGTTCGAGGTGAACCGTCCCACCACCGAAGCCGAGGTCAATGGCCTGCTCAAGGCTGCTGCGATGAACGAGCTCAAGGGGATCATGGGCTATGAAGAGCGCCCGCTGGTGTCGGTGGATTACAAGACGGATCCGCGCTCCTGCACAATCGATGCACTCTCCACCATGGTGGTCAACGACACCCAGGTGAAGATCTACGCCTGGTATGACAACGAGTGGGGCTATGCCAACCGCACCGCCGAGCTGATGCGCATGGTCGGTCAAATGGACAAGGCGCAAGGATAACCCGCCATGGCACTGACCCGACTCTCCCCCGAGGCTCGCCAGTATCTGCTGGTGACCGGCAACTACTGGGCCTTTACCCTGACCGATGGCGCCCTGCGCATGTTGGTGGTGCTCTACTTCCATGGGCTGGGTTACAGCCCGCTGGCCATCGCCTCCCTGTTTCTCTTCTACGAGATCTTCGGGGTGGTCACCAATCTGGTGGGGGGCTGGCTCGGTGCTCGCCTCGGGCTCAACCGCACCATGAACATCGGCCTCGCCCTCCAGGTGCTGGCGCTGGGCATCTTGTTGGTGCCGCCGCTCTGGCTGACGGTGCCCTGGGTGATGGGGGCGCAGGCACTCTCGGGAGTGGCCAAAGATCTCAACAAGATGAGTGCCAAGAGCTCCATCAAGTTGCTGGTGCCGGGAGAGGCGCAGGGTCAGCTCTACCAGTGGGTAGCACTCCTGACCGGCTCGAAGAATGCCTTGAAAGGGATGGGCTTTTTCCTTGGTGGCGCCCTGCTGACCCTGCTCGGGTTTCAGGGCGCCGTGCTGGTCATGGCACTGGCGTTGGCGCTGGTCTGGTGCATCAGCATGCTGACCCTGAAACGGGATCTGGGCAAAGCCAAAAACAAGCCCAAGTTCAGGGAGATCTTTTCCAAGAGCCGCGCCATCAATTACCTCTCCGCCGCCCGCCTGTTCCTGTTCGGTGCCCGCGATGTCTGGTTTGTGGTGGCACTGCCTGTCTACCTCGCATCCAGCCTTGGCTGGGATCACTGGTATGTGGGGGGCTTCCTGGCGCTCTGGATCATCGCCTATGGCGTGGTTCAGACCCAGGCCCCCCGCTTTACCGGCAAGCGAGAGGGGCGGGTGCCCGATGGCAAGGCTGCGATGCGCTGGGCACTGCTACTCGCACTGACACCGGCCCTGATTGCCCTGGCGCTTCATTACGATCTGCACCCGGCCATCAGCCTGGTGGGAGGGCTGATGGTGTTCGGCGCCCTGTTTGCCATCAACTCCTCCCTGCACAGCTACCTCATCGTCAGCTACGCGGGCTCTGACGGGGTCTCGCTCGATGTGGGCTTCTACTACATGGCCAATGCCCTGGGACGCCTGCTCGGCACCCTGCTCTCCGGGCTGGTATTCCAGCTCTACGGTCTTGAGGCCTGCCTCTGGATCTCCACCCTCTTTGTCCTGTTGGCGGCGCTGATTTCAATCGGTTTGCCCCGCCAGCAGCCGCCCGTTTCATCCTCTCAGGGAGTCTCTTGATGAGTACCAATGCCTGCTGCGATCTGCCCGTCAGCAAAAAAATGCGTTTTCTTGACCGCAATCTCACCCTCTGGATCTTCGTCGCCATGGCCATCGGGGTGGGGATCGGTTATCTCTTCCCTCAGGTGGCCCAGTGGAATGAGGCTATGTCGGTCGGCACCACCAATGTGCCGCTGGCCATCGGCCTTATCCTGATGATGTATCCGCCGCTCGCCAAGGTGAACTACGCCACCATGGGCACTATGACCCGTGACCGTCAGGCCATCACCCTCTCACTGGTGATGAACTGGTTGATTGGTCCCATCCTGATGTTCGTCATCGCCCTGGTGTTTTTGCATGATCAGCCGGGCTACATGGTGGGCCTCATCCTGATCGGCCTGGCGCGTTGCATCGCCATGGTGCTGGTGTGGAACGATCTCGGCGGTGGCAGCAAGGAGTACGGTGCGGGCCTGGTGGCCCTCAACAGCGCGTTTCAGATCCTCACCTACAGCTTCCTGGCCTGGCTGTTCATTACCGTGCTGCCGCCGCTGTTCGGCCTGCAGGGCTTCGCAGTGGACATCACCATGCTGGATATCGCGCAGAGCGTGTTGATTTATCTCGGCATTCCCTTCCTGGCAGGCTTCTTGAGCCGTCACTATCTGGTCAAGGCAAAAGGGGAGAAGTGGTACACCGAGCGCTTCATTCCGGCCATCTCCCCCATCACGCTGATCGCCCTGCTGGCCACCATAGTGCTGATGTTCAGTCTCAAGGGGGAGATGATCGTCGAGCTGCCCATGGATGTGCTGCGGGTCGCCGTGCCCCTGGTGGTCTATTTCGTGCTCATGTTCTTCACCAGCTTCCTGGTGGGCAAGAAGCTGGGTATTCCCTATGACAAGAACGCCTCCATCGCCTTTACCGCCACCGGCAACAACTTCGAGCTGGCCATCGCGGTCTCCATCGCCGTGTTTGGCTTGAGTTCGGATCAGGCCTTCGCCGGCGTCATCGGCCCCTTGGTAGAGGTGCCCGTGCTGATCGCTCTGGTCAACGTGGCCCTGCGCATGAAGCGCCACTATGGCAAAGCGGAGGCGCAGGCATGAGTGACAGTGCTATTACCATCTACCACAACCCGGCCTGCGGCACGTCGCGCAATACGCTGGCGCTGATCCGCAACTCGGGCGTTGAGCCGACCGTTATCCACTATCTGGAGACACCGCCGAACCGTGAGACCCTGGTGGCCTTGATTGCCGTCATGGAGATGCCGGTGCGGGACCTGCTGCGCAAGAATGTGCCGCCCTATGAGGGGCTGGGACTGGCCGAGGAGAGGTTCAGCGATGACGACTTGATCGACGCCATGCTGGCGCATCCCATCCTGATCAACCGGCCCATCGTGGTGACGCCGCTTGGCACCATGTTGTGCCGCCCGTCAGAGATGGTGTTGGATATCTTGCCGAGCCCTCAGCAAGGGGCCTTCAGCAAGGAGGATGGGGAGCAGGTGGTGGATGCACAAGGAAAACGCATCAAGTGACCCAACCAACCGGTGCGCCCCCCTGCCTGATGACGGCATGGCAACAGCATGAACATGAGCTCTATGGGTGGCTGCTCAAGCAATCTGGCAGCCCGATGGATGCCGATGATCTGCTGCAAGAGACCTTCTTGCGGGCAATCCGCCAGCAGAGCAAGTTCTGCGCCATCGAGAATGCCAGGGCCTGGCTGTTTGAAGTCGCCAGACATCTGCTGATCGATAACAGCCGCAGGCAGCGCACCTGGTTGCCACTGCACGACGATTTGGCGATGGCGCAAGGTGAGCTCGATGCGGTGGATTCGCTTGCTTCCTGTCTGCCGAGGGTGCTGGAGAGAATGGCGCAGAGTGACAGGGAGATCCTGAGACACTGTGATCTGGAGGGGATGAAGCAGGCGGACTTTGCTGTCAGGCATGGTTTGACCCAGGCTGCCACCAAGTCCCGTTTGCTGCGGGCCAGGGAACGCTTGCGTCAGCAGCTCTCTCTGGACTGTCAGGTCAGGCTGGATGAGGCCGGTCGAGTCTGTTGCTTCACCCCGGTGGTGAAGTGAATCCCCCAGAACCTCCAGACACGCTGTTGCTGATGGAGATAGGCCGATCGCCATGGGATATGCGTGCTGCAACCCGGTTTTGAGGGTAGTGAGTCAACAATCAGGAACATATGATGAGTTCTCTTGAGATCCAGAAAGTCAGAGATGATGCGATAGAGTGGGCATTGACTCACGGCGTGGCCTTCAAGGAGTCGCTGTATTCTGCCGTGCATACACCGTTTACCCTGACGCCGACACCGATCAGCCGGGGAGACTACCAACATTTGAAAGGCGTGGCGCAGACCTTGAGCAAGCTGATCTATGCCGTCTCTGAGGGTCATGGTTTTTTATACGATGCCATTCATCCCATCGCGGCGGGAGATCCCTTCTTATCAGCCCTGCTCAGCATGCATCAACACATACATTCATCACCCGGCAGCGCGCCCAGGCTACCCTTGCTCATCATGCGCAGCGATTTTATGGACGATAGGCGCAATGGTCACCAGCTGGTCGAGTTCAATGGCATCGCCGCTGGCATGGGACCATTTGGCCAGCGGATCCATGAGCTGCACCGCTATCTACGACGGCAATGGCCTGCCATCTCTATCCAGGAGTCGCATCAGACAGTGGGTGAGCTTGTCTGCAATCACGCCATTGAAGGGTTGTCAGCAGGCATTGCCGAGGCCACGTTCAAGATTAAGCGCGAGTTTGGCGACCCCGGCCCGGCCAGGTTTCTGATGATAGTGCAGGAGCATGAAAACAATGTGTTTGATCAACATCTGCTTGAGCTTGCTCTCCAGCAGAGAGGGATAGAGACACAGCGCAGAACCTTTCGCGAACTGCATAATCAACTGAGCACGGGCGCCAACGACAGGCTGATCCTCCATGGGATCGGTCCACTCGATACCGTCTACCTGCGTGCCGGATACCAATATTCGGATTATGAGGCTGCCGATCTCAACGAGCAGAGATGTTGCCAGGCGTTGATGGCGACCCGTGTGTTGATTGAACGACACAGAGTCGCCGTCAATGCCACTGTCGCTCAGCAGTTGGCGACCAGCAAGCGAGTACAAATGCTGCTGTCCTGCCTGGAAGAAGATGGATTGGTCGCATTTGGCTTGACCCCGCAAGAGGCCGACGCCGTGAGACACCGGCTGGGTGAGATGCACCCTGTGACCCCTGATAGCATCCAGGTTGTAAAAGCGGCGCCCTCCGATAGCTGGGTACTTAAAAACCAGGGAGAGGGGGGTGGGCATTGTCTGTTTGGGGCGGACATTCAGGTAAAACTGGCAACACTGGATCCCCGGCAATTTCAGGCCTGGTCGTTGATGCGCCGTTTGCATCCTGTCCCCAGAGCGATGCCAGCCTGGGTAGTGCGCAAAGGGGAGTTGCATCGGGTGACGGATTTGATCAGCGAACTGGGGATGTTCACCGTTCAGATCGATGGTAATCCAGCCAGTGCGGAGCAGAGCTTTGCGGGATATCTGATCCGTAGCAAATCGGCCGAATCGACAGAAGGGGGCGTTCATAGCGGGCAAGGTGTCCTTGACTCGCTGGTATTCAGTGATTGATGGAGGGAGGCGAAAACCACGAGATCGCGGCGCTAGCAAGAAAAACGAAAAATATGAGCATCCTTTGGTGACATGCAACGTCTTCTGGATATCACCGATGTTGATGGAGCCATTATGTTTCAGATTTTTACCGACCTCGCCAGTTGGCTGATCTACCAGCAGCTTGGCCTGAGCCCGCAAACCAGACTGGGGGATGCACTGCATTTCTTCGTGGAGGACGTGAGCAAGATCTTTGCGCTGCTGCTGGTCATGATCTACATCGTGGGCATGCTGCGGGCCTCCCTGAATGTCGAACGGGTGAGGGATTATCTGGCGGGCAAGCACAGGGGGTTGGGTTATTTACTGGGCTCCGGCTTTGGTGCCATTACCCCCTTCTGCTCCTGTTCGAGTATCCCGGTGTTCCTGGGCTTTACCTCGGCCGGTGTCCCGCTCGGGATCACCATGGCCTTCCTCATCACCTCACCGCTTATCAACGAAGTGGCCGTCCTGTTGCTGGTCAGCCTGCTTGGCTGGAAGTTCACCCTGATTTACGTGGTGGTCGGCATGGCGGTTGGCATGTTGGGAGGTGCCTTTCTGGACAAGATCAAGGCCGAGCGCTGGCTGGCCGATTTTGCCGCAGAGGCTCTCAAGCAGGGGCGGCATGACCACAATAAGGTGACCCAGCCAGATACGATGGCGCCGCCCCTATCGCTGTTGGAGCGTCATGCCTTCGCCAAGGCAGAAACCCTCACCATCTTCAAGCGTATCTGGCTCTGGGTCATTGTCGGTGTGGGGCTCGGCGCCGCACTCCATGGCTTTGTTCCTGAGGGCTGGATTGCCTCACACCTTGGTGCAGGCCAATGGTGGTCAGTGCCCGCGGCGGTTTTAATCGGCATCCCCCTCTACTCCAATGCCACCGGGGTGATCCCGGTGATGGAGAGTCTGATCGTGAGCGGCCTGCCCATTGGCACGACACTGGCGTTTTGCATGAGCACGGTGGCCGCCAGTTTTCCCGAGTTTATTTTGCTTAAACAAGTGATGAAATGGCAGTTGCTGGGCACCTTGCTGCTGGTGCTGCTGGTTTCCTTCACGCTGGTTGGGTGGGTTTTGAATGTCGTGTCGCCGTTAATGTCTTGATGAGGAGTGTGAGATGAAACAGGTCAAAGTGCTGGGCATGGGTTGTGCCAACTGCAAGAACACGGTGCAACTCATTCAGCAGGTCGTGGATGAGCTAGGGATCTCTATCCAGCTTGAGAAGGTGGAGTCATTGCCCGAGATCATGAAGTACAAGGTGATGTCGACGCCGGCAGTCGTCATCGATGACAAGGTAGTCCACGCCGGAGGGATCCCGTCCAGAGAGGCGGTGCTAAGCTGGTTCGGATGAATACAGGGGCGGGTTGACCCGCCCCCGGTTGCCTATCTCAGCAAGAGCACCGCGGTATTGGTGGTTTTCAGTATCCCCGTGGTGCTGCTGCCCACGATAAATTGTCTGACACCTGAATGGTCATAAGCCCCATCACGATAAGATTGTTCCCCACCTCGATGGCATGCCGGCTGAGCACGGCGGCGACGTCTCCTGGCGCAACTGGGTATCGACCTCGAACGCTGCACTCTTCAGCACCTGGCTGACCTGCGCTAGCTGGCGTTCATGCTCATCACACTGCGTACCGCCCATCGCCAGATCTCGCAGCAACCTCTTGAGCCGCGGACTGCTCGCCTTGGGCGCTCTTGAGTAGCAGGCGACCCTGCTTCTGGGCGAGACGGCTGCGCTGATGATCCAGCTCGGCGAGCGCTTTGAGCAGGTGCTCGCGGTTGCCAAGACCTGTGCTGCGGGAAAGCGCGGCTGGTCCTTCAAACGCATTTTTCTCCACTATGTGCCACAGGGAGATGGGCAACTCCGTGTTGGCAGAGGCTCATGCGACGGCATCGCACACCGTCGTTATGGTCGGGAGCCATCGATAGAGGCAGCAATGTTTGTCAGGATGGATTCGTTTTCGTGATCAGTGGCCAGCCAGCAGTTTTTCCACTTTTTCCGGTTTGTCGTGCACCCCGAAGCGATCGACTATGGTGGCACTGGCCTCGTTCAGGCCGAGGATCTCCACCTCAGTCCCCTCGCGGCGGAACTTGGTGACCACCTTGTCCAGCGCAGTGACGGCGGTGATGTCCCAGAAATGGGCATGGGTGAGATCGATCACCACCTTTTCCACCACCTCCTTGAAGTCGAAGCCGGCAAAGAATTGCTCGGCACTGGCGAAGAATACCTGGCCCCGAACCTGATAGGTGCGCACCGCGCCGTTGCGCTCGCTGTCGCTCTTGACCAGCATGAAGCGGGCAACCTTGTTGGCGAAGAACAGGGAGGCGAGCAGTACCCCGACAAAGACCCCTAGCGCCAGGTTATGGGTAGCGACCACCACAGCGACGGTGGCCAGCGTCACGATGCTGGTGGAAATAGGGTGGGTCTTCAGGTTGCGCACTGACACCCAGGAGAACGTTCCGATAGAGACCATGATCATCACGGCCACCAGTGCCGCCATGGGGATCTGGCGGATCCACTCATCCATGAAGACCACCATCAGGATGAGCAGGGTGCCCGCCACAAAGGTGGAGAGGCGACCGCGGCCGCCGGATTTGATGTTGATGATGGACTGTCCAATCATGGCGCACCCCGCCATGCCGCCCATCAGGCCTGCGCCTATGTTGGCGAACCCCTGGCCCTTGCACTCGCGGTTGCGATCACTTGGGGTATCGGTCAGATCATCGACGATGGCCGCCGTCATCATGGATTCGAGCAGGCCAACAACAGCCAGACCCGCAGAGTAGGGGAAAATGATGGCCAGGGTTTCCAGATTGAGAGGCACCTCGGGCCACAGGAAGATGGGCAGGGTATCGGGCAGCTCCCCCATGTCGCCCACGGTACGAATATCGATGTCCATGGTGATGGCCACCGCCGTCAGGATGACGATGCACAGCAGCGGGGAGGGCACCAGCTTGCCCACCACGGGGATTAGTGGGAACAGATAGATGATGCCAAGGCCTGCTGCGGTCATGGCATAGACCTGCCAGGTGACGTTGGTGAGTTCCGGCAACTGGGCCATGAAGATCAGGATGGCCAGTGCGTTGACGAAGCCGGTGACCACGGAGCGGGAGACGAACCGCATCAGGCTGCCGAGCCTGAGGTAACCCGCCGCTATCTGGAAGAGGCCGGTGAGCAGGGTCGCCGCCAGCAAATATTGCAGGCCATGCTCCTTGACCAGGGTCACCATCAGGAGCGCCATGGCGCCGGTCGCGGCGGAGATCATGCCGGGGCGACCCCCGACAAAAGCGATGACCACGGCGATACAGAAGGAGGCATAGAGGCCGACCTTGGGGTCGACTCCGGCGATGATGGAGAAGGCGATGGCCTCCGGGATCAGTGCTAGGGCGACGACGATACCCGACAGCAGATCGCCCCGTATGTTGGAGAACCACTCTTGTCTTGCACGTTCCAGCATGGGGATTTTCTCGCTCGTTGAGGATCCATGACCACTCGTTGCCATAGATCTGGGGTCAGGTGGCATTCTGGCAGGATCGCATTGTTGTATTGGTATGTGAGGGGTGAACAAAAACGCTCCGGTTGGGGCAACCGGAATCAGACGGCACAGAGGGTGAGTCAGGGCGGCGTGACGGTCACGCCAGAGCGTAAAACAGGCATAGGGAGCGCATGTTAACAGCCTGGGTGGCGGCATGAAAGCCCGGGGCTTTATTGCAGAAAGATTGCCCGGGAGGTTCAGGCACGCTGGTGATCACGCTCTCTTTTTTAAGCGAGAAATGCTTGTTTTAAGTGCAATCGTCATATGTTCACTATGTAATACATTGTATTTAAGTAGTTAAATTCTACCTTTGTTTCATTGGCAGCATGTTTCTCTATTGGCGATCCCTGTTCTAAAGGGGCCTGCCATTCAGCCACCTCACCCGGATGGCTCAAGCATCAGGCCTCTGTGTTGTTTCCACTTGTTGGCATGTTATTCAGCCCCTATTGGGATTCATGCTAAACAATATGGTCACCGTTTATAAGTAACTTAATAACATGAATGCAACCTACGCATTAGACCTCATCGCCCGGTTCGAGCAGGCCAGCGATGAACGCACCATAGTGGCGTTGCTGCGCCAGTTGACGGTACAGGCAGGTTTTGACTATTTCCGGTTGGCTCTGCTGTTTCCCAGCACCATACAACGCCCGGATGTCATCATCTTCAATGGTTGCCCCCAAGACTGGGTGGATGCGTATACCCAGGCAAATTTCTTTGCCATCGATCCCGTGGTGCAGCGTGGCATGGTGCAGAGCACGCCCATTCTGTGGGCCGAGCTCATGGCGCAGGGGGCATGTGATGAGCAGAGCCTGGCAGTCATGACGCTGGCGCAGGAGGCTGGGTTGCGTGACGGCATCACCTTCCCCTGGCATGGCGCCAACGGGCATGTGGGTCTGCTCTCCCTGATCACCCGTGAACCTCGCAGCGAGCAGGAGTGGCTGGCGGTCGTGCCTTCACTGACCTGGTTGTCCATGCATATCTTCGAGGCCGTGGTACGGATTTGTCTGGTGGGGTCGTCACCTCACGATGCCCTGAGCCTGCGTGAACTGGAAGTATGCCGTTGGGCAGCGGAGGGCAAGCAGGTGAGCGATATTGCCCAGATCCTGGGGATCACCCCCCGTACGGTGACATTTCATCTGAACAATGTGGTGATCAAGCTGGGGGCGAGCAGCAAGTGCCAGGCCATCTCCTGGGCACTCAAGCAGGGGGTCGTCCGCTTGAATGTGGAGCTGGCGTCCGTTGCCAATGTGGATGAACAGCAGTGATCTCGTCCGCATGGCGCAATGCGTTGCTCAAAAAACGGAATATTGAACTGGTCAGGCAATGATTGGTGGATGAAAACGTTGAAAGGCACAAGTTGTTGCGCCGCACATGCTGCGGCATTGTCGTGATGAGATGTTAACTTATTGAAATTGCTCAATTAAAAAGGATGGCATGGTCACTGCTAATGGTTTCGGTCGAGTGTCATTACCGTTCAACCCATCAGGAGCAAACTCATGCCAACTCCATGTTATATCAGCATCGAAGGTAAAACCCAGGGCAACATCACCGCCGGTGCCTTCACCTCCGACTCCGTCGGCAACATCTTCGTGCAGGGTCACGAAGACGAGATGCTGGTACAAGAGTTCCAGCACATCGTCACCGTCCCGACCGATCCGCAATCCGGTCAGCCAGCGGGCCAGCGTGTCCACAAGCCGTTCAAGTTCACCGTGGCCCTGAACAAGGCCGTACCGCTGATGTACAACTCCCTGGCCTCCGGCGAGATGCTGCCGAAAGTGACCCTGAAGTGGTACCGCACCTCGGTGGAAGGCAAGCAGGAGCACTTCTTCTCTACCGTGCTGACCGATGCCACCATAGTCGACATCGACTGCCAGATGCCTCACTGCCAGGATCCGGCGAAGTCTGACTTCACCCAGCTGATCCAGGTCTCCATGGCTTATCGCAAGATCGACTGGGAACACACAGTGGCCGGCACCTCTGGCGCCGATGACTGGCGTGCTCCCATCGAGGCATAAGCCCCGATTCTCTAGCAACGTTATTCCTTTGTAGTGCACCCCAGGGTTCTGGCGCCTTCAGTGTCAGCGGTCGCCAGACCCGTGCAAGCTTTCTCCGACCCGTTCAACCGGATGTGGTCGGAGCTTTTGTGTTTTGCCATATGGCCGCAAGGCGGCTTGATGGCAAAACACAACAGAGGCCGGTCTTGATGTGTCCCACCATGGCATTGCTCGGTGACATGGGGGCCGACCACTAAGCATTTCCCCCTCTCGGCTAGTTGTCGCCAGTCAGGATCTGTTCTTCGATAGCAAGCCCTTGGTCCGGCAGGGGGATCCGCTGCCCCCCACGACAGGCCCGTCGCAGTGGGAGCTTCGCCAGCGGTTGAATGGTGATAGGCGCAAGCAGCGGACAGGCAGGATAAGGAGTCACTGATGGCAGACAGCACAGGATTACAATTTACCGTCAAGGTGGGGGCCCTGCCCGAGAGCACCTTTGTGGTGGCCGAGTTTGCCCTGGAAGAGGGGCTCAACCAGCCATTTCGCCTGCGCCTCGAGCTGGCAAGCCCCGAACCCGACGTGGATTTCGGCGCCGTGCTAGACCAGCCGTGCGAGCTGCTGGTGTGGTACAACGGCGAGCTGCA